>VGZE01000263.1 GCA_016872755.1 Planctomycetota bacterium | reverse complement strand
GCGCTGGATCCGCGCCGCGATCTGGCGGAACTCGAGCTGGATGCCGTGTTGCTCGCCAGCCCGTCGGCCGCGCGCGGACTGGCCCGGCGCGCGCTGCTGCCCGCCGCACTGCCGCTGGCGTGCATCGGTCCGACGACCGTCGAGGCCGCGCGCGCGATCCCCGGCGCGCGCATCCTCGCGGCGAGCGAGGCGAGCCTGGACGGTCTGCTCGATACGCTGAGGCCGCCATCCCGAACATGAACCCACTCCCCCACGATCCCGGACGGGTGCGCCCGCGGCGACTGCGCACCACGAAGGCGCTGCGCGCGCTGGTCGCCGAGACGCGACTGTGCGCATCCCAGTTGGTGATGCCCCACTTCGTGCTCGACTCGCGCTCGGCGCGCGAACCGATCGGCGCGCTGCCGGGCATCGAGCGCTGCGGGATCGAGCCGCTGCTGCAGACCGTGGACGCGGATTTCGCGCTCGGCATTCGCAGCGTGCTGCTCTTCGGCATCGTCGACGACGCCCACAAGGACGCGCACGGCAAGGCCGGCGCGTCGGCGCACGGCCCGGTGGCGCGCGCGGTGAGCGAGCTCAGGAAGCGCTTCGGCGACGAGCTGGTGGTGATCACCGACGTGTGCCTGTGCGCGTACACGGACCACGGCCACTGCGGCTTCCTCGATGGCGAGCGCATTGCGAACGACCCGTCGCTGGCGCAATTGGCGGCGATGGCGGTCGCGCACGCGGAGGCCGGGGCGGACATGGTCGCCCCTTCCGACATGCTGGACGGCCGAGTCGGTGCGCTGCGCGACGCGCTCGATGCACGCGGCTTCTCGGAGACCGGGATCCTCTCGTACGCCGTCAAGTACGCGTCCGCCTACTACGGACCGTTCCGCGAGGCCGCGCACTCGGCGCCGGCGCGCGGCGACCGTCAGAGTTACCAGATGGACGCCCGCAACCTGCGTGAGGCGCTCAAGGAGGCGCGGCTCGACGCCGAGCAGGGCGCCGACATGCTGATGGTGAAGCCTGCGCTCGCGTATCTCGACGTGATTCGCGCCGTCAAGCAGGCCACGGATCTGCCGCTGGCTGCCTACAACGTCTCGGGCGAGTACGCGATGGTCAAGGCGGCCGCCGAGCGCGGCTGGATCGACGAGCCGCGCATCGTGCGCGAGAACCTGCACGCGCTGGCGCGCGCGGGCGCCGACGTGCTGATCACGTACCACGCGCGTGAAGCGCTGCGCGGAGGTTGGCTGTGACGGGTCTCCCCGGCGGCGAAGGCAGCGGCCCGCGCTCGCAAGAGCTGTTCGAACGCGCGCGCCGCGTGCTGCCCGGCGGCGTGAACTCGCCCGTGCGCGCGTTCCGAGCGGTCGGCGGCGCGCCGATCGTGTTCGAGCGCGGCCGCGGCGTCGAGCTCGTGGACGTCGACGGGCGTGTGTACGACGACTACGTGCTGTCCTGGGGGCCGCTGCTGCTCGGCCACGCACACCCGGAGGTCGTCGACGCGGTCGCGCGCGCGGCGGCCCACGGCACCAGCTTCGGCGCGCCTTGCCGACTCGAGATCGAGCTCGCCGAGCGCGTGACGTCGATGCTGCCGTGGCTCGAGCTGGTGCGCTTCGTGTCCTCGGGCACCGAGGCCACGATGAGCGCGCTGCGACTGGCGCGCGGCGCGACGGGCCGCGAACTGGTGCTGAAGTTCTCCGGCTGCTACCACGGACACGCGGACGCGCTGCTGGTCAGCGCCGGCAGCGGGCTGGTCACCTTCGGCCATCCGTCCTCGGCCGGCGTCCCGGCCGCCTTCGCCGAACGCACGCTGGTCCTGCCGCTGGACGACGAGCAGCGCCTGTCCGACCTGTTCGAGCGCGAGGGTGCGCGCATCGCCTGCGCGATCGTCGAGCCGGTGCCCGGCAACAACGGCCTGCTGTTGCAGCGCCCGCAGTGGCTGCGGCTCCTGCGCGAGCTGTGCACGCGCCACGGCGCGCTGCTCGTCTTCGACGAAGTGATGAGCGGCTTCCGCGTCGCGCGCGGCGGTGCGGTCGAGCTGTACGACATCCGGCCCGATCTCGCGACCTATGGGAAGGTCATCGGTGGCGGCCTGCCGGTCGGCGCCTTCGGCGGCCGCGCCGACCTGATGCGCAACCTCGCACCGCTCGGCCCCGTCTACCAGGCCGGAACGCTGTCGGGGAATCCGGTCGCGATGGCGGCCGGGCTGGCGACGCTGCAGGTGCTCGAGCGCGAGCGCGCCTGGACGCGCATGGCGGACCTGTCGAACGCGCTCGAGCGCGCGCTCGCACCCGTGCTGGCAGCCGCGCCGCTGCCCGTGCGGCTGGTGCGGCAGGGCTCGATGTTCTGGCTGTCGCTGCAAGCAGGCGAGGCGCCGCGCTCGGCCGAATGCGTGTCGCCGCGCGCCGCCGAGCTGTACCGACCGCTGTACGCGGCCCTGCTCGAGCAGCGCGTCTATCTCGCGCCATCGGCCTACGAGGTCGGCTTCCTGTCGACGCTGCACACGCCCGCGCACTTCGAGCGCCTGGCGCGCTCGCTCGCCCGCGGCCTGGCCGCCGCGGCGGAGGCCGGCCCGGCATGAGGACGCCCCTGTCCGGCCTGCGCGGCGTGCGCATCGCCTTCGTGCTGTTGCTCGCGGTGTGCGTCGCGCAGGCGGCCTACTGGACGATCGACCAGGTGCTCTACACGAGCGGCATGCACGAGCGCTGGCTGGCCCACCATTCGCACGACGTGCGCACCGCGATCGAGCTCGGGCAGCGCGGCGCCATGCAGCAGCAGATCATCGAGCTGTTCCCCGAGCTGGTCTTCGTCGATGGCACGCCGGCGCTCTCCCCACAGGCACTGGCGGAACTGGAGTCCGAGCGGCACAGCCGGCTGGTGCGCTACGGCTCGGAAGGGGCGTTCTTCCTGTTGGTGCTGTGCGGCGCGATCTGGGTGCTCGCCCGCGCATTGCGGCAGGACTCCGAGCTGCGCAAGCGGCAGCAGGGCTTCCTCGCCAGCGCCAGTCACGAGTTCAAGAGCCCGCTGGCCTCGGCGCGACTGTCGATCGAGACGCTCGCCATGCGCGATCCGCCCAAGGAGCAGCGCGACAAGCTGGCCGACCGCGCGCTCGACGATCTGTCGCGCCTCGAGGGCCTGATCGTCAACCTGCTCGACAACGAGCAACTCGAGGAGGGCCGCGTCCGGCTGGTGCGCGAGCGCATCGACGTCGGGCAGGCGGCACGCGCGACGCAGGCGGAGTTCGAGGGTCGCCTGCGCGCGCACGGCGTCGAATTCGTCGTGCACGCCGAACCCGGCGCCGAGTGCCTGGCCGATCCGGTGGCCGTGCGTTCCGTGCTGCGCAACCTCGTCGACAATGCGCTCAAGGCGGTCAGCGCGACGAGCGCGCCGCGCATCGAGCTCGACGTGCGCGCGCGCGACGGCAGCGCCGTCGCCACTGTCCGCGACAACGGGATCGGCTTCGAGAGTTCGGCCGCCGAGCGGCTGTTCGAAAAGTTCCACCGCGAGCCCGGCCCGCGCGCCGGCGCCGGCCTGGGCCTGTACCTGGTGCGGCGCTTCGTGCAGTTGCAGGGCGGCGTCGCGCGCGCGCGCAGCGGCGGGCCGGGCCGCGGCGCCGAATTCGAGGTCGCCTGGCCGCTCGAGGCGCAGGAGGCCGGTTCGTGAGCGCGCAGGTCCGCATCCTGATCGTCG
>VGZE01000262.1 GCA_016872755.1 Planctomycetota bacterium | reverse complement strand
GGCGCCGATCAGCCACTCCTGCAGCAGCGGGATCAGGGTGCGCGGCGAATCGGGCAGGCGCGACCAGGCTCGGTCGAAGCTGCTCGTCCACAGGTACGTCGATGCGCGCGCCAGGGGCAGCTCGAGCAGCAACGGGCTCGCGCCGGCATCGTCGAAACGCGCCAGCACGCGCGCGCCGCGCGCCGGCGTGGCGGCCACGAAGCCGCGGAAGGGCAGCTCGCACAACAGCGGCCGCCAGCGCTCGTCGCCAAAGAAGGCCAGCGCGGGGTGCGCGGCGTCGATGTCGGCCGCGCGGAAGTACCCGCCGGCGCGCGCGGGAAACTCGCGCGCTTCGAACAGCTGCGCGGGCAGCAGCGCCTGCGGGCCGAATTCTCCCTGCGCGCCGGCGGACCAGGGCTCCCAGGCGCGTGCCGCGCTGCGCGGCCCCAGGCTGATCACGAGCGGGCGCCCGGCGTCCAGTCGCGCGCGCAGCCGCTGCGCCGCGGCGGCGGGCAGGCCGGGCAGATCCGCCAGCCAGACCATGCCAGGACCGAGCAGATCGAGCTCGGGGGACTCCAACTCGGCCGCGCCGATCACGCGCGCGTCGAACAGCGCGGCCTCGGTCAGCGGGTTCTCGGCGGCGCCGCTCGAACCGGTGCTCAGCGCGGCCTGCAGGTAGGTCGTGGGATCGCGTTCCGGATCGCTGCTGGTCTCTCCGCTCACGAGCAGGACCTCCAGCGGCGCGGCGACGTCGATCACGCTGCCGTGCGCATCGTCGAGCGCATACAGATCGTGCTCGAGCCGCGCTTCCACCAGCACTTCGCCGCTCTGCGCCACGCGCGCCTCGAAGCGCGCGCTCGCGCGGGCGCCGCCGTCCACGCCGAGCGCTTCGCTGCCGACCTTCTCGCCGCCCACGTACAGCGCCAGGCGCGCGGTCGCGGGGCGCGTGCCGGCGTTGTGCACTTCGACTTCGATCGGCAGCGGCTGACCGGGGCGCGGGTGGGGCAGCAGCACGCGCGGAGCGGCCAGCGCCAGGTTCTCGGCCGGCCCGGGCGGAACCAGCGCGTGCACGTCGAAGGTGACGCCGTGCGCAGCGAGCGCGTCGAGCGCGGCTGTGAATTCGCGTGCCGCGAACCCGTCGCGCTGCAGGTCCGTGTAGAGCCGCAGCTCGGGCGCCTGGCGGGCTTCGAGCTCGCTGCGCCGCGCAAGCCATTGGCCGATCAGCGCGCAGGCGCCGGCGTAGTCGGCCGTGCCGTCCCCGGCTACGAGCTCGCCCGCCAGCGCGGCGCGCGCCTCGGCCAGGCTGCGCTCGGCCAGCACGCGAGCCCTCGTTTCGGCCAGGATCAGCAGCACGCGATCTCCGCGCTCCTCGCGCAGGTCCGCGATCGCTCCGGCGGCCTCGCGCAGCGCGCGCTCGAAGGCGCTCTCGCCGCCGACCCGCTGCTGCATCGAAGCCGACGCATCGATCAGCAACACCACGTCACGGCGCGGCGTGTCGATCACGCCGGGCAGGGCCGAGCGGTCCAACAGCGGCCGCGCGACCAGCAGCGCCGCGGCGGCCACGGCCGCCATGCGCAGCAACAGCAGGAGCAGGTTCTCCAGGCTGGTGCGGCGACGCGTGCGCTCGTGCGCCAGGCGCACCAGTCGCATCGCGCCCCATTCCAGCGTGCGCGGCTTGCGGCGCCGCAGCAGGTGGATCAACAGCGGCACCAGCGCCAGCGCGGCCAAGCCGAGCAGCCCGGGATTCACGAAGCTCTGCAGCGGTCCCACGGCTCAGCGCGTCCCCCGCGCGCGCGCCATGCGCCGAGCCAGGTAGGCCGACAGCACCGCATCGAGTGGTTGGTCGGTGCTGCTCTCGACGAGATCCAGGCCCAGCGAGCGCGCGATGCGTCGCAGCTCGCGCTGCTGCGCGTCCAGCTCCTCGCGATAGGCGGCGCGCAGCGCGCGCGCATCGACGCGCACGCGCGCGTCGCCTTCGAGGTCCTCGAGTTGCAGCAGACCGTCGTAGTCGAAGCTGAGCTCGGCCGGGTCGAGGACCTGCACCAGGATCGGCTCGTGGCCCAGCGAGGCCAGGCGCCGCACGCCCTCTTCGATCCTGGCGGGCTCGTCGAGGAAATCGGAGAGGACCACCACCAGCCCGCGCCGCCGCAGGCGCGTCGACAACCAATTCAGGACCGCTCCCAGGCCGGTCGGGCCCGCCGGGCCGGCGCGCTCGAGCTCGCCGAGGATCGCCGCGCGCTGCGCGGCGCCGGAGCCCGGCGGAACCTTGGCCACGACCTCGGCAGCGCACAGCACCAGACCGGCGCGATCGCGATTCTGCAGCACCAGTGCGGCCAGCACGGCCGCGCACCAGCGCGCGTAGTCGAACTTGCTCCAGGCCAGGCTCGCGAAGCGCATCGACGCGCTCTGGTCGACCACGATGTGGCAATCGAGGTTGGACTCCTCCTCGAATTCCTTGACCACCAGGCGATCGAGGCGCGCGGCGACCTTCCAGTCCAGGCGCCGCAACTCGTCGCCGGGCACGTACTCGCGGTGCAGCGCGAATTCGGTCGAGCTGCCGCGCCGGGCCGAGCGGTGCACGCCGGAGCGATAGCCCTCGACCGCGCTTTGCGCGACCAGCTCCAGGCCGTGGAGCTTGTCGAGCACGGCCGGATCGAGGCCGTTGCCGCCGCGCGGCGCGCTGGCGAGGTCGCCTTGCATGGGTTCGCGCTAGCGACCCGCCTCGCGCACGCCGGGCAGCCCGGCCGCCACGCTCTGGCGCGGGTCGATCTCGGCCAGCAGCCGATCGACGATCACATCGCTGGTGATGCCTTCGGCCGAAGCCGAGAAGTTCGTGACGATGCGGTGGCGCAGCACCGGGTGCGCGACGGCGCGCACGTCGTCGATCGAGACGTGGTCGCGGCCGGCCAGTGCCGCTTGGGCCTTGGCCGCCAGGATCAGGCACTGGCTGGCGCGCGGACCGGCGCCCCAGGTGACCCATTGCTTGACGAAGCCGCGCGCGCCTTCGCCGTGCACGCGCGTCGCGCGCGCCAGCTCGACCGCGAAGTCGAGCACGCTGTCGACGGCCACGATCGCGCGCACCGCGCGTTGCATCGACTGCAGCGCCGCGGCATCGACCACGCGCGCGAGCTGCGGCTCGTCGGCGCCGGTGGTGCGGCGCAGGATCTCGCGCTCGTCGATGCGGCTCGGGTAGTCGACGCGCACGAGGAAGGTGAAGCGGTCCAACTGCGCCTCGGGCAGCGGGTAGGTGCCTTCCTGCTCGATCGGATTCTGCGTCGCCAGCACGAAGAAGGGATCGGGCAGCGCGTGGCGCCGGCCGCCGATCGTGACCTGGCGCTCGACCATCGCCTCCAGCAGCGCGGCCTGCGTCTTGGGCGGCGTGCGGTTGATCTCGTCGGCCAGCACGACGTTCGAGAAGATCGGGCCGGGCGCGAAGCGGAAGCTGCGCTCGCCGGTGGCCGGGTCCAGGTGCAACAGGTCGGTGCCGGTGATGTCGCCCGGCATCAGGTCCGGCGTGAACTGCACGCGGTTGAAGGCCAGGTCGAGCGTCCGGGCCAGGCTCGATACGAGCAGCGTCTTGGCCAGGCCGGGCACTCCCACCAGCAGGCAGTGCCCGCGGACCAGGAGCGCCAGCAGCAGTTGGTCGATCACCTCGTCCTGACCGACGATGGCCTTGTGCAACTCCTGCTTGAGCCGCGCG
>VGZE01000261.1 GCA_016872755.1 Planctomycetota bacterium | reverse complement strand
CAGCACGACGTCGGTCGCGTAGCGCGTGCCGACATGACCGATGCCGAGCAGCGCGGTCGTGTGCTCGGCCGACTCGCGCGCGTAGCGCGAGCCCTCGTGCCGGCGCGGGAACACCCGTGCCGGCGGCGCCGGCACGCGCGCGAGCGGCACGACCGGCGGCATTGGAGCGGCGCCGCCGAGCTCTTCGCGCAGCGCGTCGATCAGTTGCCGGGTGCGGCTCATGGCTGGATCGCCTCCGCGTCGCCGAACGCCGGCCCGGGCCGGTCGCGTTCGTAGTCCCAGATGCCGCGCTCGACCATCCACGCGTCGAACTCCGGCGTCGGCCGCTTGCCGAGCAGGCGCCGGACCGACGGGATGTCGTGATACGACGTGCTCTGGTAGTTCAGCATGATGTCGTCGCCGACCGGCAGCGCCATCAGGTACGAGCAGCCCGCGGCGCCGAGCAGCACCTTCAGGCTCTCCAACTCGTCCTGCCCCATCCGCGCGTGGTACGTGAAGCACGCGTCGCAGCCCATCGGCAGGCCGAGCAGCTTCCCCATGAAGTGATCCTCGAGGCCTGCGCGCGTGATCTGCGGCCCGTCCTCGAGGTACTCGGGCCCGATGAAGCCGATCACCGTGTTGACGAGGAACGGCTGGTAGCGCCGCGCGAACCCGTAGCAGCGCGCCTCGAGCGTGACCTGGTCGGCGCCGTGGTGCGCGGCAGAGCTCAGCGCCGATCCCTGCCCGGTCTCGAAGTACATGCAGTTGGGGCCGCGCGCGCTGCCGCGCTGCTTCATTTTGTCCCAAGCCTCGTCCATCAGCGCCAGCGAAATGCCGAACGCCTTGTTGCCGAGCTCGGTGCCGGACAACGACTGGAACATCAGGTCCATCGGGCAGCCCAGGTCGAGCGCCTTCATCTGCACGGTCACGTGCGACAGCACGCAGTGCTGCGTCGGCACCCCGTTCTTCTTCAGCACCGCATCGATCGCGCTCAGGATCTCGGCCGTGCTCGCGGCACTGTCAGTGGCCGGGTTCACGCCGATCACCGCGTCGCCGCAGCCATAGGCCAGGCCCTCGCGCATGCTGTACAGGATCCCCTCGACATCGTCGGTCGGGTGGTTCGGCTGCACGCGCGACGACATCCGCCCCGGCAGTCCGAGCGTCGTGTTGGCGCGCACGACGACGTGGCACTTGGCCGCGACGGTCATCAGATCCAGATTCGACATCAGCTTGCACACCGCCGCCGCCATCTCCGGAGTCAGCCCGGCGGAGACCGAGCGGATCTTCATGCCGTCGGTCTCGTGCTCGAGCAGCCACTCGCGAAACTGCCCGACCGTCAGCTCGGACACGGCCGCGAAGGCGGTTTCGTCGAGCGTGTGCTCGACCATGCGGGTCAGCTCGTCCAGCTCGTACGGCACGACCGGGTTCTCGCGCAGCTGGCGCAGCGTCACGTTCGCCAGCACGGCGCGCGCCGCGACGCGCTCGACCGCGCTGCGCGCCGAGACGCCGGCGAGGTCGTCGCCCGACTTGGGCGGATTCGCCTTGGCCAGCACCTCGCGCAGCGTTTCGAAGCGGTGCACGATGCTGCGGATGGTGACGGCCAGGCGCATGTGGGCAGAGGTCTAACCGGGCGACTGCCGCCGGACAACTTCCAATGCGAAAGCACGCGGGATTGGCCCGCGGTTTCTGCTTTCCAAGCGACTCCGGACCGACCACCCGGCCGGGCCCGCCACCAGCGCCCCATGTCGCAGCGCCTCGCTCCGCTCCCGGCGCGCGCGTCGTCAGAGGCGGCTCCCCATTCGGGGGCCGGCCCACACGCGGCAGGGTCGAGCTTCCGTGCGTGCCGTCGAACACACTCGACCGTCTCGCGCGGTCGTGTCAGCCGCAGCCGCCCGGACGCGGAGACTTCGGCTGTGCGCTGGAGATGCGCTAGGCTGATCAAACTATGAAGCTCGCGTTGGTTCCATTCGCCTTTGCGGGCCTTCTCGCGCTCCTCGCCCCCCGCGCCGAGGATCCGAAGTCCTCCGGGCCGCGCGTTGGCGGCGGCGGGCACACCTACGAGTGGCAGCGCGGCTGGTTCCAGCTCCCGACCGCGCCCGAGATCGGCAACACGCACGGCGGCATCGAATTCGACGCGGCCGGGCGCGTGTACATAACCGCCGACAACGACCGGGCGATGATGATCTTCGGCAAGGACGGGAGCTACATTGGATCTTGGGGCGAGGACCTGGGCGGCGGTGTGCACGGCATCTGCATGTCGAGCGAAGGCACCGAGCAGCGCATTTGGCTCGCGCATGCGCGACGACAGGAGGTGCTCGAGTGCACGCTTGCAGGGGAGGTCAAGCTGCGCATCCCCTGGCCCGCGGAGTCGAAACGCTACGCGAGCAGCGAGGAGTACATCCCGACCGCCGTCGCGATCGGCCCGGCAGGTCAGGTCTTCGTCGCCGACGGCTACGGCAAGTCGTGGGTGCACCAGTTCGACCGCTCAGGCGCATACGTGCGCTCGTTCGGCGGTCCGGGCAAGGAACCGGGCCAGTTCTACTGCCCGCACGGGCTCGGCATCGACTCGCGCGGCCCGCAGCCGCTACTGATCGTGTGCGACCGCCAGAACCATCGCTTGCAGCGTTTCGACATGCAGTGCCGGCTCGTCGACGTCATCGAGGGCGATCTGCGTCGCCCGAGCTCCGTGCAGCAACGCGGTGACAACCTGCTCGTCGCCGATCTCGCCGGCCGCGTGACCATTCTCGGCAGGGACAATCAGGTGGTCGGACACCTGTGCGATCAGCCCGACGAGGCAAAACGCGGACAGAACGAAGTCCCGCGTGAGCAGTGGATGGAGGGCGAGTTCATTTCCCCGCACTGTGCGCGTTGGGACGAGCAAGGCAACCTGTACGTGATGGACTGGCTCGCCCAGGGACGCCTGACGCGACTCTCGCGGGTCAAGCCCAGCGTGCGCTGAGTCGGCGGAGCCGCGCGCTGCGCGAGGTGGCTCCCCGGGTGCACCGGATAGGAGCGAACCTTCCGGCAGACGCGGCGGTTCGGTCGGCGAAGTGGCCACGGAACGTCGAACTCGGAGCACCCCGCGCGACGCTTCGACCTCCATGGGGTCTCCGCCAGCACTTGGATTCGCATCTCTCGTGCCGCCGTGCGCCAGCAACCGAGAACGATTGGGGTGTTGTCCAACGGCGTGCTCAACGCGCGTCTGAGGGAGTCCTGGCACGGTCCGCGTGCAAGACTTGGCGCTTGCCGACGACGCTATCGATTTCGGACGGTCTCTCGCGGCGCGTGAGACCGCTAGCGCCTTCGTGGCGCAGAGATCGTTCGAATCTCGTTGCAGAATTGCTGCAGGGAATGGGGCCCGTTCGAGTCCGTTCGTGTTCTCATCGCCCTTCGTCCTGATGCTCGAAGGAACCGTCCAAGTCGCGAGTGGAGGGGGACTTGTGTTCCTCGTGACCGCTCGTGTCCTCGACTGACCGGGAGGCTGATTCCGGACTTTAGTCAGTAGGTCCCAGGTTTGATCCCTGGTGCGCTCACCACCCTCATCTCCGGCGGCGCGCGCGAGTTGCGCCACCTGGGAGGTGGCCCCATTCGCGAAGCACTCGGCGAGCGTTGCAGGATTGCTGCAGGGAATCGGCTCCGCTCGAGGCGCTACCCGACCGCTTGGCCGATCGGGAAGTGGGACAGACAAGCAGACGACAATAGGTCTCGATCCCACCTG
>VGZE01000260.1 GCA_016872755.1 Planctomycetota bacterium | reverse complement strand
TGCGGCACCGGCCGGGGCAGCGGCCGCGGCACCGGCCGCGGGAGCGGCTTCGGCGGCCGCCTTCTTCTTCGCGACGCGGAACTTCGTGCGGACCTTGGGCAGGCCCCAGGGCGCGCGCTTGTCGGTGTCGATCTTGCCGTCCTTCTGCAGCTTGACGAGGCGCTCGGAACGGGTCAGGACGCTGCGCTCGCCGACCAGCGTGTTGACGCCGCGCAGACTGGGGTGGATGGACATGTGGGGAAGTGGGGTTGGAGGTGGACGGGGTCGCGCTGGGGTGGCGCAGGGATCGCGTGGGCTGATGCGCGCGCGCGGTTCGGCGAGCGCTGCGCGCTCGACGCGCACGCGGCGCTCAATGGGCGATGGGTCTCAACGGGCTATGTAGTTGTCGATCTCGACGGGATAGGCGGTTTGGAAATCGCGGCTCGCGCCCGACGGGGAGGTCGTGTCGCGCAAGCGCGTCTGCAGGGCCTGCAGCGCCGCCTTGCTCGGCGCCGCTCCGACCAGCAGGCACAGCGACTTGCCGCGCAGCACCGGGTCGGAGGCGGGCAGGCCCTTCGTGCGCAGGTAGGCCGCGGTGGACTGCGCGAGCTCGCGGTTGGCGCTGCTGCTGCCGTAGGTGATCGCGAGCAGCGTGTACTGATTGGCCTTGTCGCGCAGCGCCGCCTCGATCGCGGCGCCGCCCTCCTGGCTCGAGTTGGAGCCGGAGCCCGGGGTGGCGGCGGCGCTCTCTCCCGAGGCGGGCGCGGCGACCGAGCCTCCCAGGGCGGGCACGCCGCTGACCTGCGGCTCGACGATCGGCGGGGTGCGCGGGCCGGCGGCCTCGACGCCGCCCGAGTAGCGACCGACGAGCACGCCGAAGAGCAGGCCGGTGCACAGCGCGATGCCGTGCGTCAGCAACTTCGGCGCGACCAACGGGCTCGAGCGGAAGCGCAACGGATGAGAAAGAACGGGCACGACCGGCCGAGACGCCGACGCTCCTCCGGAGGGAGCCGACGAGGTCGGCGCCGTCTGCTGGAAGGCCTCCAGGAGGTGCTTGACGCGCTTGGCCATGGCCGAGGTCCCCCCCCCGAGCGTGCGGCCGGCCCCCGCGGGGTCCTAGCAAAACGCACAGGGAAGTGAGGAATCGCACAGGATACGCCGGAGGCGCGGGTGGGTCAATTGCTGACCCGCCCCCGCGACGGGCGTAGGCTGGCAACCCCATGTCCCATCAGGCCCCCGACCACCGTGACGCCGAGCTCGTGCTGCGCCTGTACGAGCTGCGCCGCGAGGCCGTCACCCGCGAATCGCGCCGCAAGGTCAGCTTCGAGTTCCTGCCGCGCGCCTACGAGGACCTGCTCTCGATCGCCCAGCCCGCCCACCCCAACAACGCCGCCTGGCGCCAGATGTCGAGCTACTGGGAGATGGTCTACGGACTGGCGCGCCATCGCATCGTGCACCCGGAGTTCCTGGTCGAGAACAACGGCGAGGGCCTGTTGCTGTACGCGAAGGTGCGACCGTACGTCGCCCGCTACCGCCAGGACTTCTCGCCCTTCGCGTTCCAGAACGCCGAGTGGGCGGCCGAGCAGACCGAGCGCGGGCGCGCGCTGATCGTGCTGTTCGAGAAGCGCATCGCGGCGCAGCTCGCCGCGGCGAAGGCGTGATGAGCATGCGCGCGCGATCGAATGCGCTGAGCGCCTGCGCGGCGCTGGCCCTCGCGGTGGCTGGCGCGTGCGGCGGCGAGTCGCCCAAACCGCCCCCGACGACGCCCCCGGCCGGCGCGGCGCTGGCGAGCCCTTCCGCGGCAATGCCCGCGCCCGCCTCGCGCCCGGCCCTGCCCGAACCCGTGCGCAAGCCGATCGACTTCACCGAGAGCGCGGCGGGGCGCGGGCTCGACTACGTCAACCGCTCCGGCGCACCCGACAAGCCGACCATCCTCGAGGCCAATGGCGCGGGGGTCGCGCTGCTCGATCTGGGCGGCGACGGCGATTTCGACGCGGTCTTCGCGCAGGGTCTCGACTCGCTCGCACGCGTGCGGAGCGGCCCCGGCGCCGACCTCGAGGTCTTCGCGAACGACGGCCGCGCACGCTTCGCGCGCCAGGCCGGCCCGGGCCTGTCGGGCTGGTGGACCGGCCTGGCGAGCGGCGATCTCGATGGCGACGGCAGCGCCGATCTCGTCGCGGGCGCCTACGGCGATTTGGTGGCGCTCGTACAGCGCGACGGCACGCTGACCCGGCGCGCAGCCGACGGCCTGATGCCCGATCCGGCGCAGGCGCCGCACGCGCGCCTGGTGATCGGCGCCGCGCGCGAGCCTGGGCACGCGCCGTGGTGGACGAGCTCGCTCGCGCTGGCCGATTTCGATCTCGACGGCGCGCTGGACCTGTACGCGGGACACTACCTCGAGCTCGACCCGGTCGCGCCGCCGCTCTCCGTGCTCGGCGACGGGCCGCTGCAGGTTCCGTGCGAGTGGAAGGGCCTGCGCGTGTTCTGCGGTCCGCTGGGCCTGGTGCCGCAGCCCGATCGGGTGCTGCGCGGCCGCGGCGACGGCAGCTTCGAGGACGTGACGGCGCAGCGACTGCCCAATCACAGCGCCGGCTACGCGCTGGCCGTCGGCGCCTTCGATCTCGATGACGACGGCGATGCCGACGTCGTGGTCGCCAACGACAGCTCGCCGAACCTGCTGCTGGTCAACGACGGCCGCGGCGTGCTCGTCGATCGCGCCGCCGAGCTCGGCGTCGCGGTCAGCACCGAAGGCCAGGTCTACGCGGGCATGGGGGTGGCCTTCGGCGATCACGACCGCGATGGCCGCGCGGACTTCAGCGTGACGAACTTCTCCGACCAGCCGACGCAGCTCTACGGCGGCCGCGCGCAGAAGTCGGGGTCGGCGCTGGCCCCCTACGCGTGCCTGACCTGGAAGGTCGGGCTCAACGCGGCCACGCGCAGATTGCTGTCCTGGGGCGTGCACCTGGAGGACTTCGACGCCGACGGAGCGCTCGAGCTGTTCACCGCCAACGGCCACGTCTATCCGCAGGCCGATGAGCCGGGCACCGACACGAGCTACGCGCAGTCGCCGACGCTGTGGAGCCTGCGGCCGGGTGAGCGCGTGCTCGCGCACACCGCCCAGTCGGAGGGCTCGCTGCTCGCGACCGCGCTCGGCGCGCGCGGCAGCGCGCTGGGCGACCTCGACGGCGACGGCTGGCTCGACCTCGTGCTGACGCGCATCGACGCGCCGGCCTCGCTCGGGCTGTACGCCGGCTCGCGCGCCAATCACCGGCTGTGCGTGCGGCTCTCCGCGGGCACGCGCGGCACCTTTGGAGCGCGCGTGCGCGTGCTCGTCGACGCGGATCCGAGCGTCAACGAGCGCCAGCTCCATCCGTGCGGCAGCTACCAATCCTGCTCGGCACCCGAACTGTTCTTCGGGCTCGGCGCGCTGGCGCGCTACGACGCGCTCGAGCTGCGCTGGCCTTCGGGCCGCGTCGAGCGCCTCGGCGGCGGCGCCGCGGATCGGCGGCTGTGGATCGAGGAAGGGCGCGGGATCGTGCGCGAGGAGCCGTTGCCATGAGGCGCGCCGTGCTGCTCGCGCTGTGCTGGCTGGTCGCGGCCCCGTGCGCGCCGTGGCCGGCCTTCGCCGCCGTGCGCGCGCAGCGCGGTGCCGAGCCCCCGCGCACGCAGCAATTGTCGGCCGCGCTGGCCGCCAACCGGCCCTCCGCGCAGCCGATCGCGCGGCCCGC
>VGZE01000259.1 GCA_016872755.1 Planctomycetota bacterium | reverse complement strand
TCGCATGAGGGCTGCCAAGCGCGAGTCTCGACCTGGGTCGTCAATCCCAAGTGAAGGTCGGCCAAGCGTTTGGCGAAGCCTGCGAGGTGCGACGGCCGGGCGACCGCCAGTTCGCGGGTCGTCGCGCAGAATCGACGCGTGCGCGGGCCCGCGTGTTCCGTCGAGTGCTCCGCCGACCGTCGGGAGCAGGCCGGAGGCCCTCCTGGCCCTCGCCAAGGCCGCCGTCGCGCCAATGCGACGGTCGTGCGCCGCTGGTCGTCAGGTCGCGACGCCGGGGGAGGAAAAGTTTTCGCGCATGTCGTCTCGCGCGGCATCGACCGGTTCGCGCGCGGCGGCTCGTTCGAGCGCGGCCAGCGTGCCGCGATCGTCGCGATAGCGCCGCGCGAGCGCCCAGGCCGCGGCAGTCCTCACCAGCTCCGACGCGTGCGCATCGAGCGCACTCAGCAAGGCGGCGCGGTCGCGCTCGTCCGGCTCGAGCGATCCGAGTGCGTGCGCCGCGTTGCGCGCCAAGCCGGCCGCGCCGGCTCGGCGCAGCGCCGAGCCCTCGAAGCGCTGCGCGAATTCGGGCTCTGTCAACTGCAGCCAGTCCGCGGCGTGTGCTTGCGCGAGCGCGGCGTGCGTGCCGAAGCGCTCGGCCAGGCTCGGCGCGCGCGCCCCCCACGGGCAGACTTCCGAACACACGTCGCAGCCGAAGACCCATGCGCCGAGCCCGGCGCGCAACTCGCGCGGCACGGGCTCGCGGCTCTCGATCGTGTGGTAGCTGATGCAGGCGCGCGCATCGACGACGCCGTCGGGCCCGATCGCCTGCGTCGGGCATGCATCGATGCAGGCGGTGCAGGAGCCGCAGGAGACCGCGTTCGTCGCAGCCTCGGGCTCGAACTCGGCGTCGACGAGCAACTCCGCCAGGAAGTACCAAGGGCCAAAGCGCGGGTGCAGCAGATTGGCGGCCTTGGATTCGTAACCCAGGCCGGCTTCGGCGGCATGCGAGCGCTCGAGCAGCGGACCGGCGTCGGCGAACTTGCGCCAGCGCTTGACCAGTCCCGCGCGTGCCATCTGCTTGCCGAGCCGAATCAGCTTGCGGCCGATCACGTTGTGGTAGTCGCGACCGGCCGCATAGCGCGCGACGCGGGAGCCGTCGGCGAGCCGAAACGCGTCGCGCGAGTGACCGAGCCCCAGCATCACGAGGCTGCGGCCGCCCGGCAGGAGCCGCTCGGGCGCGAGCGTGTCGGGCGCCTGATCGCGCAGCCAGCCCATGCCGGCCTGCCGGCCGGCAGCCAGCCACTCGAGCAGCCTCTCGGCGCCGCGCGGGCGCCTCAGGGGCGCAAACCCCACGAGGTCGAAGCCCGCGGCCCACGCGAGCTCCCGCACCTGTTCTCGAGCATCCGTCACGGCGCGATTGTGGAGCGATCCGCCCGGATTCGCGATCCGCGACACGGCCGGGCCTGGTGCGGAGCCGGATTCCCACCGCGTAGACGTGCCTCAATCATTTGACCTCCAAGGATTTACGCACGTGCACCGAGGTAGGAGGTACGTGTATCGAGATTGTTCGGCTGATGGCGGTAACCTCACGCGCGCGCGGCGCTACCGTATCTTTGAACTCGCGAAGCCCCGGACTGGTTTTCCGCCGCCCGTCCCGCCTTCGCCCCGAGAGTTGCCCCAAGAGCTGCCCCAAGAGCTGCCTCAGCACCCCGTTCTGCTGCGGTCCGTTCCAATCCCCACGCTTACCCCCGGCCGACGGTCCCTCTCCCAGGGGCGCCGCGGCCGATGAGCCTGAATGTCTGGCGCAATCCACCCCCAGCCCCCGCAGCGGCCCCTGACCCCGCGAGGTGTCGCCCTCGCCGACGCGGGTCAAGCGGGAGCGGTGTTCGGGCGCCTGGACCGGGCCGAGTTGCTGAGACGCCTGACCGAACTCGCTCCCGAGATCGGTGTCGTGCGCAGCAAGTCGATGCTGGATTGGGTCGAGGCGACGCCTGAACTGGAGTTTGGCGGCGAGCGGCTCCGCGACGCGCTGTCCACGCAGTTGATGGAGGCGTACCGACTCAATCAGTCCGTGCCGGATCCGACGGTGCCGGCGGCCAGCGCAAGCCGAGGCCGCCTGTGTTTCGGGCTGCTCTACGAGCTGAATGCGGAACACCTGCTCGTGCAGGTCGCCAGCCGCCTGCGTCGCTACCAGAGCCGTTCCGATCCGCGCGACGTGCTGCAGGAAGTGTTCTTCAACGTCTACCGTTATCCGCACCGCTTCGATGCGTCGCGCGAGGACGCATTCCGGGTGTGGTCGGCGACGATCGTGCGCAACACCGTGCTGAAGCACCTGCGCTCGCTCGGACACAACGGGCGCATCGAGTTGCCCGTCGAGGATCTGAGCGAACACCCGGAATCGCGCTGCGTCGAGCCGCAGGCCGGGGCGATCGAACGCGAGAGCCAGAACGAATGCGCGCGGGTCTACCTGACCTACTTGCACCTGTACCTGCGCTTCTTCTCGATGCTCTCCGATCGAGAGCAATTGGCGATCCACCTCGTCGAGGTCGAGCAGATCAGTTACCGCGATGCGGCACAACGGCTAGGCATCAAGCTGGAGAACCTCAAAATGGTCATTTTCCGTGCTCGTCGGAAGATCCACCGCTCGATGCGCCGCGTCTTCGACGGCCTCTCGCCTGATTGCCGCCCCGCGCGCGGCAAGACGGAGGCGGCGCTGGTCGGGGACGGTCCCCAGGCCTGTGCACCGCGCACGAAGGTCGGCCGGGTTCTCGCCCGGGGGGAGGCCGAGTCATGAGTTGGATCGGCGGTTCGGACAAGGGTGCGGGCTTCGGCGGCTCGACTACCGCCGGCAGCTGGGTCGGCTCCGGTGATTGTCAGCACTTCCAGGTCGACCTCTCCTGCCTGGTCGACGGCGAGCTCGTCGAGAGCGCCGCCGCACGCGCCATGGCACACATGGAGACCTGCGCGGGCTGCCGTGAGTTCTTCGAGGACGTGCGCCTGCAGGTGCGCCTGCACGTCGATCTCGCCACGCCCGACCAACTGCTCGAGCGCTACGGCGCCCTTGCTCGGGCTCGTCTGGGCGAGACCCTCGATGCCGAGGAACTGGCGGACAAGCTCGCGACCGTCTTCTATCAGGTCGGCAAGGCCTACGTGCTCGCGGCCGTCGATCCGGGGTATCGCCAGCGCGTGTTCGCCCCGCCGGTCAAGATCGATTCGACGCGCGCCGACGGTCGAGCCTTCATCGACGGCGTGATGGCGAGCGGCCGCGGGTCACCGGCCATCGACTGGCGTCGCGCACGCGGCCTGCTCAACGGCAAGCTCGAGAAGCTGGAAAGCACGCTCGAGAAGGGCAAGCGCCTGCTGGCCGAGTGCCTGGCGGTCACGCCCGAGCACGAGGAGGCGCGCATCTATCTCGCCTTCGTCGCCCAGCACGAGGGCAAGACCCTGCGTGCCGTCGAGGAATACCGGCGGGTGTTCAAGACCGGCGTGAACGAGGTCAATCGCGGCCATGCGGCCACGCAGCTCGCCTTGATCTACGAGTCGCAGGACGAGTACCGCAAGGCGATCGCCTGTCTGCGCTGGGTCACCCAGTCCGGCCTGGCCGAGCTCGAGGAGCGCTTCTTCTTCGTGCGCTTCAACATCGGCATGTACTACGCACACCTGCGCGATGCCGAGCGTTCGCTCGGCGCCTTCCGCAAGTTGCTCGACCTGCACCCTGAGCGGGTTGCGGACATCGCCAAGTTCTTCTCGCGCTCGCCCCGGTTGCGCGCGCA
>VGZE01000258.1 GCA_016872755.1 Planctomycetota bacterium | reverse complement strand
ATTGAAGGGCGTCGAGTACGTGCTGTCCCCCGATCCGAACATCGGCCCGTTCGAGTCGTTGGCTCCGTCCGAGGTCGAGGCGCTCGGCCGCGCCGCCGGATTGCGCGTGGTCGCGCGGCACGGATTGCAGGCGGTGCCGCAACCCGAAGAGATCGCGTTCCGCGCGCGCAACTTCGGCCCGCGCAAGCGGGGACTCGCGCGCCTGCTCGGACGCGCGCTCGGCGCGCTGGAGCGCCTGCCCGGAGTGCAGACGATGCGCGGGCGCTTCCGCTACCTGCTATTGGAGCGCGAGCGCTGAGCGGAGTGCCGTCGCGATGCCTCGTTTCCTGCGCG
The DNA here is from genome assembly GCA_016872755.1 of Planctomycetota bacterium. Lineage (GTDB taxonomy): Bacteria > Planctomycetota > UBA1135 > UBA1135 > GW928-bin9. Next base: position 3,446 of record VGZE01000258.1, on the reverse strand, counting down.
CGCTGGGATGGGCCGTCGGACTGCTGCTCGTCGCGCCGCTGCTCGCGTGGGGCCTCGCATCGCTCGTGCTGGGTGCCTGGCGCACCGGCGCGCGCCCGCCGCCGGGGCCGGACAATGTGCGGGTCGTGCTCGAGAGCAATGGCCAACACGTGTCGTTGTGGTTTCCAACCGTGCATCCGCTGCACGATTGGCGCGCGGAGTTCCCGATCGCGCACACGCGAGCGGGCGCATGGATCGACGAGGTCGCTCCCGACAGCTGGATCTCGATCGGCTGGGGCGACCGGCGCTTCTACCTGGAAGTCGAGTTCTGGAGCGATCTGACCGCCGAGATCGCGCTGTCGGCGGTCTTCGGGGGCGGTTCGAGCGCGTTGCACGTCGAGCACGCGGGCGCCCCGCCGGTCTGGGAGCTGTCGCGCGAGGTCGAATTGTCGCCCGCGCAGTACCGATTGCTCGTGAACTTCGTGCGCGATTCGTTCCGGCGCGACGCAGCCGGGAATGTCGTGCAGATCGAAGCGGCCGCCTACGCGAGCTCCGACGCGTTCTACGAGGGCGTCGGCAGCTACTCGCCGTGGCGCACCTGCAACGAGTGGGTCTCCCGGGGCCTGCGTGCGGCGGGCGCGCCGGCCGGCGCGTGGACGCCGTTCGCGTATCAAGTGCTCGGAAACTGCGAATCCGCCGTGCCAGCGCAGCCTCGCTGACCCTCGGGGGAACGACACTCAGGTCCGGCCACGCCCGTCGCGTTCACGCAGCGGCTGCTTGGTGATCTTGCCGCTGCCGGTGCGCGGCAACGCGTCGAGAAAGCGGAATTCGCGCGGCACCTTGAAGCCCGCCAACTCCGTGCGGCAGTGCGCTTCGAGTTCCGCGGCGCCCGCGCTCGCGCCGGAACGCAGCACGACCGCCGCGCACACGCGCTCGCCCCATTTCTCGTCCGGGAGGCCGTAGACGGCGGCTTCGAGCACCGCCGCGTGCCGGTACAGCACGTGCTCGATTTCGGTCGAGTACACCTTCTCGCCGCCGCTGATGATCATGTCCTTCTTGCGGTCGACGATGTTCACGTACCCCTCGGCGTCGAGCACCGCCAGATCGCCCGTGCGCAGGAAGCCGCGCGCGTCGAAAGCGGCGCGCGTCGCCTCGGCATCGTTCCAGTAGCCCGGCATGACGGTCGGTCCGCGCACGCAGATCTCTCCGGCCGTCGCGCCGTCGGGAGACACGAGCGAACCGTCTTCCGCCCGTACCTCGAGTTCGACGGTCAGGAACGGCCGGCCGGTCTTCGCGCGCCACGCGAGCTGCTCGTCGGGCGGCAGCGCGCGGAGCTTCGGCGACAGCAGCGACAGCGTGAGGAAGGGACTCGTCTCGGTCATCCCGTAGGTCTGCACGTACTCGCAGCCGAAGGCGGCGCTGACCGCGCGCACGACTTGCGGTGCGATCGGCGCGCCGCCCGACAGGATCGCGCGCATCGAAGAGAGGTCGTACTCGCCCAGGCGCGGATGCCGGACCATCAGGTTCAGCATCGCCGGAACGAGGTTCGTGATCGTCACGCGCTCCGCGGAGATCGTGCGCAGCGCATCCGCCGGCTCGAAGCGCGGCAGCAGCACGTGGCGCGCGCCGACCCACGTGAACGCGAACGTCGCCCACGCGTCGGCGAGGTGGAACAGCGGCGCGAAGTGGCCCCACGTGTCGGTGCTGTCGATGCGCAGCTCGGCAACCGCCGCGAGCGCATGCGTCGTGACGTTGCCGTGCGTCAGCATCACGCCCTTGGGCCGGCCGGTCGTGCCGCTGGTGTAGTACAAGTGCGCGACGTCGGACGCGCTCACCCTGGCGGGTTCGAAGGCAGGCTCACCGGCATCGCGCAAGGCGGCGTACGCGTGCTCTTCGAGACCGAGACCGCGGGAGACGGGCTCTTGCGGCCGAGCGTCGAGCCACAAGATCCCGCGCAGCGTCGCTGTCGTCTCGGACTCCTCGAGCGCGCGCCCGATCGTGTCCGCGAAGCCCGACGATGCGAGCAGCCAACGCGCCCCACAGTGCGCGAGCACGCGCGCTTGCTCGGGTGGAGCCAGGCGCACGTTGAGCGGAACGAGGATCGCGCCCAGCCCGGCTGCCGCGAAGTACGCTTCCAGGAAGGCCGCCGTATTCCATTCGAGGATGGCGACCCGCTCGCCGGGTCCGACGCCGCGCGAGCGCAGGAAGGCCGCCATCCGTCGGATGCGCGCGCCGAAGCGGCGGTAATCGGCGGCATCGCGGCCCTCGAGCGTGGCCGCGCGATCGGGATGGAGCCGCTCAGCTCGCTCGAGGATCTGCCAGATGGCGCTCATCGCGCACGCGCCGTTCGGCGAGACACCCGTGGGCGGGACGAACTGGGATGGGGTCGAAGCCTGTTGGCCATGGTCGCAAACTGCCGTGAACGTGAGAGCTTGCTTTCCGGAAGCCGACTGGGAAAGTGCGTGCCGCCATCGGATATTGGAAGCAGAGCAAGAGCCCCATGACCCTCCCCTTCAAGACCATCGTCGTTCCGACGGACTTCTCCGAATTCGCCAACGCCGCGATCCCGGTCGCTTTCACGATCGCGCGCGACCAGAAGGCACGCGTGGTGCTCGTGCACGTGCTCGAGTCCGTCGTGATCCCCAATCCTCTCTACGCGACGTACTACCCGATTCCGACCCAGGAGCAGGTACGACAAGCCGAGGCTGCATCGCAAAAGGCGCTGAAGGACGTCGTGCCGCCCGAGTTCCGCGGCAAGGTCGAGGTCACGACGCGGGCGGTGCACGGCGAGCCGGCCTCGGAAGTCGTGCGCATCGCGCGCGACGAGATGGCATCGCTGATCGTGATCGGCTCTCACGGGCGCACCGGGCTCAAGCACCTCGTGCTCGGCAGCGTCGCCGAGCGCGTGCTGCGCGGCTCGAGTTGCCCCGTGCTGATCGTGCGCTAGCGTCGCAGCTCGACCCAGCGCTCCATCCACTCGCGGCCCGGCGTTCGGGCGCGTGCCGGAGTGTTGGCCGCGATCCGAAATCCGGGCCCGAGCGCGGCGCGCAGCGCCGACGCATCCATTCGATGCGGCGGCCCTCCCTGCGCGCGCGGCTTGTTCGTCGGAAAGGCGATCGCGCACACGCGCCCGCCTCTGGCGAGCACGCGGCGCACGAGCTTCCCCCATTCCGGACGCAGCAGCGGATCGATCGCGCAGAAGAACGTGTGCTCGTACACGAGCGCGAAGCGCCGGCGCGTCCGCCACGCGAATGCATCGCCGGTCACGAACTCGCCGCCGAGCGCCGCCAGCTTGCGCGCGAGCCCGCTGCGTACTTCGGGGGCCAGATCGATCGCCGTCACGCACCAGCCGGCGCGCGCCAATGCGAGCGCATCGTGCCCGCGCCCGCATCCTGGCACCAGCGCGCGCGCCCCGCGCCGCGGCGGAGCGAGTTCTCCGAGCGCGAGGCGCCGCGCGAGCTCCGGAT
>VGZE01000257.1 GCA_016872755.1 Planctomycetota bacterium | reverse complement strand
AGCGCTCGCGCGCGGCGAGCGCGTCCAACTCGCGCGCGGCTCGGCGAACTCGCCCGCCGCGACGCTGCAGTGGCAACCGGGCCTGCCGCGCGTGTTCCGCGAGGTGGACGGCGCGTGGGTCGCGGCGGCGCTGGCCTGCTTCCTGGCGTCCTTCGTGTGTGGAACGACGCGTTGGTGGCGACTGCTGCGCGTGGCGGGTTGCACCAGCGGCTTCTGGGACAGCCTGCGACTCAACTCGATCGGCCTGTTCTTCAACCTGGTGATCCCGGGGCTGACCGGCGGCGACGTCGTGAAGATGGGCGCGATCGCACTGGAAAATCCGGGACGGCGCCTGGAAGCGGCGCTGTCGGCGCTGGTGGATCGCGTGATCGGATTGCTGGTGCTGGTCGTGCTGGCCTCGGTCGTGATCCTGGCCTCGGGCGAGGACTTCGCCGAGCTGCGCCGGCCGGTCCTGCTGCTACTCGCCGCGCTGGTGGCGGGAACGATCGTGTACTTCGCCGCGCCGCTGCGGCGCGCGCTGGGCTGGGAACGCCTGCTCGCGCACCCGCGGCTGGGGCCGAAGCTGCGGTTGCTGGATGGCGCACTGCTGATCTACGCGCGCCACCCGCTGGAGATGCTGGGCTGCGCGCTCTTGTCGCTGGCCAATCACTGCGGCGTGATCTGCGGCGTCGCGCTGCTGGGACGCGCCTACGGCGTGCGCGTCGAAGAGGTATCGCTGGCGCAGTACTTCGTGATCGTGCCGGTGGCGAGCATGGTCACCGCGCTGCCGATCGCCCCGGCGGGCTGGGGCCTGGGCGAGGCGGTCTACCAGTACCTGTTCGAACTCGTCGGTGCCAACGGCGCGCTCGGAGTCGCGGTCAGCGTGACCTTCCGACTGACCCAGATGGCGATCGGCTGCGCGGGCGGGTTGTTCCTGCTCACGCCCGGCGCGCGCGCGCGCGTGCAGGCCGCGCGCGAGGCCGTTGCGGACGAGGGGCCCGCGCGCGTCTAATCCCGCGCCCTCCTTCGTTCCCTCGAGCTCTTGCAAGGATTCCCGCTCATGTCCCTGATGGTGGTCGGCACGGTGGCTTTCGACGATGTCGAGACGCCCTACGCTCGGAAGAAGAACCTGCTCGGCGGTTCGGCCATGTTCTTCGCGTCGGCGGCCTCGTACTTCGCGCCGGTGCGGCTGGTGTCGGTGGTCGGCGAGGATTTCGGCTCCGCGCGACTGGAGCCGCTGCGCGCGCGCGGCGTCGATGACCGCGGCGTCGAGGTGGCCAAGGGCAAGACCTTCCACTGGAGCGGCCGCTACGAGGCCGACTGGAACACGCGCACGACGCTGGCAACGCACCTGAACGTACTCGAGACCTTCGATCCGAAGGTGCCGCCCGCCTACCGCGACAGTCGCTTCGTGTTCCTCGCCAACTGCGCGCCGGCCGTGCAGATGAAAGCGCTCAAGCAGGTCAAGCGCCCCGAGTTCGTGATGGCCGACACGATGAACCTGTGGATCGACATCGCGCTCGGCGATCTGCGCAAGCTGCTCTCCAAGCTCGACGGCCTGGTGCTCAATGACGAGGAGGCGCGCATGTTGACCGGGCAGAAGAGCCTGATCCGCGCCGCGCGCAAGGTGCTCGAGCTCGGTCCGCGCTTCGTGCTGCTCAAGAAGGGCGAGCATGGCGCGTTCCTGGTCGGCAAGGACGTGCACGCGGCCCTGCCGGCCTATCCGGTCGACGAGGTGGTCGATCCGACCGGCGCCGGCGATTGCTTCGCCGGCGGGTTCATGGGCTACATCGCCGCCGCGCAGAACGTCGAGCCCGCCACGCTGCGGCGCGCGATGCTCTACGGCACCGTGACCGCCAGCTACTGCGTGCAGGGGTTCTCGAACCAGGAGCTGATCCAGCGCTCGCGGTCCGAGATCGAGAGCCGCTACAACGAGCTCGTGTCGATCGTCGGCTGAGCGAGGCGCGGCGTGCGCACCTTCCTTGCGCTGCCGCTGCCGCCGGAATTGGCGCGCAAGCTGTGCGCGGCCGCCCACGCGGCGCTGGGTCCGCGGCTGGAGGAGTTGCGGCTGGTGCGCCCCGACAACCTGCACCTGACGCTGCACTTCCTGGGCGTGACCTCGGCCGAAGTGCTGGCGCGGCTGCCGGCGGAGCTGGAACTGGCGTTGGCCGGCCGGCGCGCGCCGCAGCTGGCGATCCGCGGCAGCGGCGGATTTCCCGCGGGCAGTCGCAAGCACGTGCTGTGGGCCGGCGTGGCGGGGGAGCCGCGGGAGCTGGAGGAACTCGGCCGGCTGGTATCGGCCTGTCGGGCGGCGCTGGCGGCCAGCGGACACCCGCTGCCCGACTCGAGCGAGCCGTTCGTGCCCCATGTGACGCTGGCGCGCTCGCGCGATGGTCTTGCGGCGCCGCGGGCCTGGCGCGAGCTCGAGTTCGATTTCGCGTGGCGCGCGGCGCGCATCGACCTGCTGGAGTCGGAGGCCGGCGCGGGTCGCACGCGCCATCCCAGCCTGTGGACCCGCGCGTTGGACTGAGCGCGCGAATGCGCCGGATTGGCCGCCACCGCGGCCGAGCTCGCGCATCCTTGGAGTACGGACGCCGGCCCTTCCAACCCCGCGCGCGGCAGGCTAGTCTGCTGCGCAGGGGAGGATCGGCCGTCGGCCGATTCCTAGTGCAGCATCGATCGTGCGGCGCCAGACGCGCCGATAGCCCCATGAGCCTCCCGCCTCCCAAGAAAGACGACCCCAAGGACAAGTCCAAGACCGATGCGGCGCGCGCCGAACGCGACCGCTCGCTCGACGCCGCGCTAGGCGAGATCGAGAAGAGCTACGGCAAGGGCGCGATCATGCGCCTGGGCGAGGGGATCCTGCCGAAGGAGATGCGCTGCATCTCGACCGGCTCGATCAGCCTCGATCTCGCGCTCGGCGGCACCGGCCTGCCGCGCGGCCGCATCGTCGAGATCTTCGGGCCCGAGAGTTCCGGCAAGACCACGCTGGCCCTGACGGTCGTCGCCAACGCGCAGAAGGAAGGCGGAATCTGCGCGATCATCGACGCCGAGCACGCGCTCGATCCGTCCTACGCGCGCAAGCTCGGGGTCAAGCTCGAGGACCTGCTGATCAGCCAACCCGACAACGGCGAACAGGCGCTCGAAATCCTCGAGACGCTGGTCAAGTCGAACTCCATCGACGTGCTGGTGGTCGATTCGGTCGCCGCGCTGGTGCCGAAGGCCGAACTCGAGGGCGAGATGGGGGACAGCTTCGTCGGACTGCACGCGCGCCTGATGAGTCAGGCCATGCGCAAGCTCACCGCCGCGATCGCGCGCACCGACTGCCTGGTGGTCTTCATCAACCAGATTCGCGAGAAGATCGGCGTGATGTTCGGCAGTCCCGAGACGACCACGGGCGGGCGCGCGCTGAAGTTCTATGCGTCGGTGCGCCTCGACATCCGGCGCATCGGACAGGTCAAGGAAGGCGAGGAGACGATCGGCAGCCGCACCAAGGTGACGGTGGTCAAGAACAAGATCGCGCCGCCGTTCCGCAAGGCCGAATTCGACATCCTGTATGCCGAGGGCATCAGTCGCACCGGCGACCTGATCGACCTGGCGACCGAGCAGGGTGTGATCCAGAAGAGCGGAACCTGGCTGTCGTACAAGCATCCGAAGGAAGGCGAGGTCCGGCTCGGGCAAGGCCGCGAGAAGGCGCGCGCGCTGCTCACCGAGAACGCCGACCTGGCCAAGGAGATCGAGCGCGCGTTGTTGGCGAAATCGCGCGGCGCGAGCAGCGCACTGCCGGCGCCCGCCGGCGGCACCGGCCC
>VGZE01000256.1 GCA_016872755.1 Planctomycetota bacterium | reverse complement strand
CGCTCGAGCGCGGCCACCCCGAGGCGCTCGCGACGCAGGAGCGCGAGTTCCTGCTCGTGTGGCTGCGCTCGGGTCGCATCGTCGAGGACTACGACAGCATCGACCTCGGCGACTCCGCGCCCGAGGGACTGATCCGCGCCAACTGCCTGCAGTGCCACGCGCGCAACGCGAGCGCGGGCGAGGGCATCGGCGCCCGCATGCCGCTCGAGTACTTCGACGACGTGAAGAAGCTGGCCTTCTCCAAGTCGGTCGCGCCCGTGCCCGTGCGCGTGCTCGCCGCATCGACGCACGCGCACGCGCTGTCGCTCGCCGCGATGTCGGTCGTGATCGGATTCCTCTTGCTCGCCACGCGCTGGCCCGCCTTCCTGCGCAATGGACTGTTCGCCCTCGCGGGACTCGGACTCGTCGGCGATCTCGCCGGCTGGTGGCTCGCGCGCAGCTCGGCCGCGTGGGTGCCGATGATCGTGGCCTCGGGCGCGACCTACGCGCTCGCGACCGCGCTCTCGCTCGCGCTGGTTTTCCTCGAGCTCTGGCTGCCGCGTCGCCGCGAGAGCTCGTGAGCGCCCGCGCGCGCCTCCCGAGGAGCTTCTGGCTGCTCCTCGTCGGCATGGGCGTGAACCGCATCGGCGGCTTCGTGCTGCCGTTCCTCGCGCTGTTCCTCGCCGAGCGCGAAAAGCTCGCGCCCGACCTCGTGTCGCTGGTGCTGGGCGCGTGGGGCGCGGGCACCGTGCTCGCCGCGCTCGCCGGCGGAGCGCTGGCCGACCGCCTCGGCCGCAAACCCACCATGATGCTGAGCCTCTCCGGCGGCGCCGTGGCACTCGCGGGCCTCGCCGTGGCCCACGGTCTCGCCGGGCTCGCGCTCGCGGCCTTCGCGCTCGGCGCGCTCGGTGAGCTCTATCGCCCCGCCGTGGCCGCGGCGATCGCGGATCTGGTGCCCCCCTCCGAGCGCGCGCGCGCGTACGGCTACCTCAACTGGACCTTCAACCTCGCCTTCGCCGCGAGCCCGCTCGTCGCCGGCTGGTTGGTGGAGAACCACGGCTGGAACTGGCTCTTCTTCGGCGACGCGGGCACGATGCTGGCGGCCGCGCTGGTGATCCTGCGCGGCGTGCCCGAGACGCGGCCCGCGCGGGCCGTGAGCCGTTCCGAGTCCGCGGACTGGCTCGCCCCCGCGCGCAATCCGCGCATGGCGTGGATGCTCGTCGCGGCGTTCGGCATCGGTCTCGTGATCATGCAGGGCTTTGCAGGGCTGGCGAGCATGGTGCGCGCGGACGGTCTCAGCCACCGCGAGCTCGGCCAACTGTTCGCCTGCAACGGCGCGTGCATCGCGCTGCTGCAGCCCTTCGCCGTGCCGCGGCTCGCGCGAGCGCCGCTCCGGCGCGTGCTGCCACCCGCGGCGCTCCTCTTCGCGCTGGGATTCGCGGGCCACGCCCTCGCATCCGACTTGGGCACACACCTCGCCTGCGTGCTCGCCTGGACTCTGGGCGAGATCGCGCTCTTCTCCCTGTGCAACGCCCATGTCGCCGCGCTCGCGCCGCCCGAGCTGCGCGGCCGCTTCCAAGGCGCGTACTGGTGCGCGTGGTCCTGCGCCAATGTGCTCGGCCCGGGCACCGGACTCGCGCTGCTCGCGCTGGGAGGTCCGCCGCTGTGGTCCGCGCTCCCGCTGTCGGTCGCGGTGCTCGCCCCGATGGCCCTCCTCCGCGCGACCCGCCCCGCGATTCCGGCCGAGGACTCGGAATCCGCGTGCGGCGACTCGTAGAATCGCACCCCCTCTCTGGGAGGTCCCACGATGTTCTTCGCACCGGCTCCGCTGTTCCTGTCGCTCGCCACGGATCCCACTCCCCTTTCCGCGCCGAGCCTCGAGCCCGCCCCGCTCGCAGCGCGCCTCGCGGCCGCCACGCCGCAGGAGCGTCGCTACGGCTACGCGTGGAACCCGAGCTGGACCGTGAGCCTCGGGGCGTACCAGATCGACGGCGACTTCGACACCTTCCTCGCCGGCCCGAGTGATGTCGACCGCGACCTCGGTTTCGCCGTGGACTTCGTGATCTACAACTGGGAGGGGGAGCGCGGCATGGGCCTCGAGCTCGGCCTCGCGCGCACCACCTCGACCGTGTCGTCCTCGGGCGTGGGCACGGACTACGATCTCGAGAGCTACCGGCTCTCCGCGGGCGTGCGCCTCGCCGATCGCGGCACGGACGACCCGTTCTGGATTCCCTTCGCGCGCGCGGGCGTCAACTACCAGACCGACGACAGCTCTGGGGCCGGCGACGCCGATGGCTTCGGCTGGTACATCGGAGGCGGCGTCGACTTCCGCCTCGGATCGCACTTCGCGCTGACGCCGAGTCTGCTGTATGGCGAGAACCAAGCGAACAACACGACCGAGTGGATGTTCGGGCTGCTCGGCACGCTCGCGTTCTAGACTCGCCCATGAGCGACGCTCAGCGCGCCCTCTGGCCCCGCCCGACCGCGATCGAGTGGCTGTGCCTCGCGGCCAGCCTGCTCCTGTCGCTGCAGTACTCGTGGCTGCTCGACGACGCCTTCATCTACTTTCGCTACGTCGACAACCTCGTCCATCTGGGCCGTGGCCTCGTCTTCAACGAGGGTGAGTATGTCGAGGGATTCTCGAGCCCGCTGTGGTGCGTGACGCTCGTCCCGCTGCGCGCCCTCGGCCTCGACTGGTGGATGATCACGCGCCTGCTCGCGCTCGGCTGCGCTGGGCTCGCGTGGTGGCTGCTCGTCGTGCTCGCGCGCCGCACGGCGCCGGTCGGCATTCCGATCGTCAACGCTCCGCTGGCCTACCTTTCGTTCAACTACGCGACGCAGACATACTTCACGGGCGGCGTCGAGGCGCCGATGGTGCAGCTCGTGGCGGTCGCCTTCGCGCTGTTCGTGTTCGCCCCTGACATGCGGGTGGCGCAATGGCTGGTCGGCCTCGCGCCCATGATTCGTCACGAGCTGGCGCTGCCGCTCGCGATTGCGCTCGCGTGGCTCGCGTGGCGAGAGCGTCGCCTCCGCTGGACGCCGGTGCTCGTGGCCTCAGCGACGCTCGGAGCTTGGCTCTTCTTCCGCGTCGTGTACTACGCCGACTTCCTGCCCAACACCTTTTACCTGAAGGATGAGGTCAACTGGGCCCGCGGGTTCACCTATTTGCGCGACACATTCTCGACCTACGGCACCTACTGGCTCCTGCCGGCGTTCCTGCTGCTCGCCCTCGCGCTGCGCCGCGAGCGCGGGCTGCTGCTCGGCGCGCGGACTATCCTGCTGCTCAGCGCGCTCGCAGTCTGCGCCTATGTTGCCAAGATCGGTGGCGACCCGCGGCACTACCGCTACCTCGCCTTCCCGTTCGTCGTGCTCGCATGCGCGTGGAGCGGACTCCTCGAACACGCGCTCGCCCGCTGGCCCGCTGGTTCGCGCCGCAACGGAGCGCGCCTCGCCGCGGGCGCGATCGCCTTCGGCACCTTCTTCCTCTACCCCGCGCAGCTCTCGAAGCATCCATTCGGCCGCGACGCGGCGCACACGAAGATCGACGAGATCAACGATGCGCACTACCACCGCCTGAAGACCGACCTCACCTACTCGCCGTGGTCGCTCACGCCCGAAATCGAGCAGCTCGACGATGCGCAGCTCGACCTCGCCTACGGCGAGAGCCCGCTCTTGCCGCAAGGTCCGGTCGACATCCGCGATGAGTATGCGCGCTGGCGCGCCTCGGGCGAGACCCCCAGAGACTACCCGCTCACCACCATCGGCTGGTGCGCGACCTCGTGGCGCATGTTCACGCACACCTTCGTGCACTGGGACGGGCTCACCGACCCG
>VGZE01000255.1 GCA_016872755.1 Planctomycetota bacterium | reverse complement strand
GAGGACCTGCGCGGCGCGCCCGCGGCCGGGCAGGACGCGACAGCGCGCGAGCGGCAAGCGCAACTGGCGCTGCTCGAAGCGCAGTGGCTGGCCGGTCTCGGCCGCGTCGAGAATGCGCGGACGCGGCTGGCCGAGGCCCGCACTGCCGCGGTCAGCCCCGCCTTGCAGCTCGAGTTGCAGCTGTTCGACTTCGCGCTGGTGCCTGCGCAGCGCCACGCCGAACGCGCCGCCCTGCTGGACGCCTTGGCCGCGCTGCCGGGCGAGCTGGAAATGCCCGAGGCTGCGCTGCAGCGCCACGCCGAACAGTCCTTCGGCGGCGCGCTCGAGTTGTCGCCGGCCCAGCAACCGGCGCTCGACCAGGGCATGGCCCTGGCCACCTGGTGCGGCCTGATGCGCGCGGCCTCGGCCCGCGAGCGCGGCGACGCGGCGGCCGCGCAGCTCGCGCTGCAGCAGCTCCTGCTCGACGACCGGGCGCGGCCGGATCTGGACGCGCTGGAGCTCTGGCCGCTGATCGCGCGAGCACTGCGCGCGCGGGCCGCGAGCCACCAGGTCGCGCTGCCTGCGCTCTACGAGGAACGCGCGCAGCGCGAACGCGTCGAGCTGGGAAGCGAGGCGACCAGCGCGCAGTTGCTGGAATTGTGCCGGCGCTACCCGCTCAGCGCGGCGGCCACTCGGGCGCGCGAGCAGCTGTGCGCGGACTGGCAACGCGCTACCGATATCCCGAGCCTGGCGGCGCTGGCGCGCGAACTGCGCCTGGGCGCGGCGCAGCCGGACGCGGCCGAATCGGTCGTGCTGCGCGCGCTCGCCGCCGCGTTGCGTGAGACCGGCAACCAGGAACTGGCGCGCGCGTTCGCTGCCCTCGACGGCCGCCCCGCGCCCGCGCAGCGCTCGGACGAGCCGCAACCCTCGAGCGAGGCCGCGCCGCCGCTGCTCGGCCATGCGCTGAGCGAGGTGCTGGAACTCGAACGCCCGACGCGCTTGCTCGGACGCTGGCGCGCGCTGGCCCCGGGCGAGGAAGACAGCGACACCGCGGCGGTGCGCGATCTGGTGCTGTTGTGGCGCGACGGCCGCATCGAAGCGTGGGACGAGCGCTCCCCGGGCGAGCCGCTGTGGACCGCGCCGCTGTACTCGGTCACGCCTCCCGCGGCCGTGGTGGCGAGCGCCGGGCGCGTCGCCTGCGTGCTCGACTCGACGCTGGTCGGATTGGACCTGTGGAGCGGCGCGCTGGCCTGGAGCGCGCGACTGGCCGACGAGGAGGAAGTCGCGCTGTGCGCGGTGGACGGGGTCGTCGTGGCGAGTTCGATCGTGGCCGGCATCGCGCGCCTGCAGGGTTTCGAAGCGCGTGGCGGCGCGGAGCTGTGGCGCGTGACGACGGCCGAGCAGCGCGCCTGGCGTGCTCCGCTGGCCGGCGAGGGCCGCGTCGTGCTGCTGGCCTGCTCGCGGCCCGACGTGCGCCTGCTCGACGGCCGGATGTTGGTGATCGACGCGCTGCGCGGCATCGCGCGCGGTGATTTCCAACTCGGTCTGCCGCTCGATGCCGCGAATGCCGACGAGGCCTGGATCGCCGCGGGGCGCCTGTGCCTGCCGCGCTTCTACCGCACGCGCCCGTCCGACGAGGTGCTGCTGCGCGGCATCGACCTCGACGACGGGAGCCTGGCCTTCTCCGTGCGTGCCGAACAGGGTGCCGAACTCGATGCGCTGCTCGAGTACCGCGGCGCGCGCACGCTGGTCACGCGCATGGGACGGCGCGCGGGAGCCGAACCCGGCGGCGCGCTCTTGTCCTTCGATCCCGCCTCGGGCAGCGCCGCGACGCTGCTGCGCCTGCGCTTCGGTGAACGCGTGATCGGCGCGTCGAGCACGGACACGCTGCGCCTGGTCACGCCGCACGTCTGCATCTGCCTGGACGGCGCGCGGCCGGATGTGCCGTTCACGTTCGTCGAACTGGGTCGCGGCGTGCGCTGGATGCAGCGCCTGCCGTTGGGGTCGGATGAACCGGACTGGGACGGCATGCCGGCGCCGCTGATCGGGGCGCGCGGTGTGCTGTTGGCCTGGGGCCGCTCGTCCAGCATCGGGGGCCGGCGCCAATTGTTCGTATCGCAGTACGATCGCGAGAGCGGCGTGTTGCTCGAGCAGCAGGACTGGAGCGGGCGCGCCGGCTCGTCGCGTCTGCTGGAATGGACCGCCGTCGGCAGCACCGTGCTGGCGACCTTGGACGAAGAGCGTTTCCTGAGTTTGGAGTCGAGAAAATGAGCGAACCCCGCACGCGCGCGGCTAGCGCCGCCGGTCTGGCTCTGGGGCTGTTGCTGAACGCACTCCCGGGCGCAGCGCAGTCCCCCGCCGCGACCGCCGCTCCCGCTCCGGCCTCCGAGGGCATCAGCGTGACGCCGGAGCAGGCGCGCGCGGTGCAGCGCGGATTGGCCTGGCTGGCCTCGCAGCAGGCCGAGGACGGCAGTTGGCACGCTGACATCGGCTTCAAGCTGAACGACTCCTACAAGGCCACCGGCAGCGGGCCGCACGTCGGAGTGACGGCGCTGGCAGGCCTGGCCTTCCTGGCCGCCGGCCAGCAGTCCGGGCGCGGCGAGTACGGCCGCAACATCGACCAGGCGCTGGCCTTCCTGCTCTCGGGCGCCTCGGCCGACGGGTACATCACCTACAAGAAGTCGCGCATGTACAGCCATGCCTTCGCGACGCTCTTCCTGGCCGAGGCCTATGGCATGACCTGGCGCCCGGACCTGCGCGATCGCCTGCAGCGCGCGGTCGATTTCATCGCCGGCGCCCAGAACGAGGAGGGCGGCTGGCGCTACGAGCCGATGGCCGACGACTCGGACATGTCGATCGTCGTGTGCCAGGTGCTGGCGCTGCGCGCCGCGCGCAACATCGGCATCCACGTGCCCAAATCCACGATCGATCGCGCCGCGCGCTACGTGGCCGATTCGAGCATCGGCGAAGGCGACATCTCCGAGCACATGTGGGGCCGGTTGCCGGCCTCCGAGATCGGTGCGTTCCGCTACCAGAAGGGCAGTGCGTCGCGCTCGTCCTTCCCGCTGACCGCCGCGGGCGTGACCGCGCTGCACGGGCTGGGCATCTACTCCGACGAGAAGATCCGCGCCGGCCTCGACTACCTGCAGCGCGGCCTCGATTCCTTCTCGTACCGCTACGGCGAGCAGGCCGACGGCCATTACTTCTTCTGGTACGGGCACTACTACGGCGTGCAGGCGATGTACACGGCAGGCGGGCGCCACTGGGAGACCTACTACGAGAAGCTGCGCCGGCAGCTGATCGACATGCAGTCCGCCGACGGCTCCTTCCCCAACGCGGTCGGCCCGGGCAAGCCCTTCGGCACCGCGATGGCCGTGCTGATCCTGCAGATCCCCTACCGCTTCTTGCCGATCTTCCAACGATGAGTTCGATGCGCCCGCTCGACCGCTCGCCACAGCTCGCTGCGCGCCTCGGCGCGCTGCGCCGCGCGTTGCTGGCGGCGGCCTGGCTGCGCGGCTTGTCGTTGCTGCTCGTCGGCGCCGCACTGTGGGCCGGCTGGGCCTTCCTCGCGGATTGGGGTCTGCGCGTGCCGGCCTGGGTGCGTTGGCTGCACCTCGTGCTGTTCGTCGCGGGCCTGGGCTGGGCCGCCTGGCGCTGGCTGATCGTGCCGTTGCGGCGACAACCACGAGCGCGCGAACTGGCGCTGCTGCTCGAGCGCGCGCACGGCGGCCGCGGCGAGTTGCTGCTCAGCGCCGTCGAGCTGCAGCAATCCGACAGCGCCGCCGCTCCCGAGCTCGCGCCGCGCATCCTGCGCGCGGCCGACGCCGAGGCGGCGCGCA
>VGZE01000254.1 GCA_016872755.1 Planctomycetota bacterium | reverse complement strand
GGTCCTGGGTGGTGTCGCCACCGTCAGCGATGATCGCGTCGAAGTCGCCGTCGTGATCGACGTCGGCAAAGTCGACGTTCTCGGTCAGCGAGCCGGTCGCGGGGATCTGGGCCGGCGTGTTCTGGTATTGAGCGCTGGTCGTCGCGCCGATCCCGGCGGCGACTACAGCGCCAAGGCCGAGCGTACCGAGGGTCTTCAGGTGAGCCATGGGTGTCCTTGAATAGCGGAGGGGCGGTGAAAGTGGGGCCGAGACCGACATCCCTACCCGGGTGGCCGGCCTGGCCAGCACGGGGTTGCCGGACTCGGGCTCTCGGCGGCGCGCCCCGGGGGGCGGCGGACCATGAGCGGCACCGAGGGGGATGCGGCTATCGGCCGAGAATAGTACCAGTCCGGAAGGGATGGGGGGAATCGTTCCAGCGATCGATGCAAACGCAGCGCGAGGCCGCTGGGTTCCGAAAACCTGGCCGCGACCTTGCGCGGAAAGGACTTCCGGGTCGTGGCCGGCCGCTCAGCGGCCCCCGGCCGCGCGTTCCAGCAGCCACCCGACCACGAAGAGCCCCCCGCCGACCCCCAGCCCGATGAACTCGTAGCGCATGCTGGCCAGGCTGTTCTGCTGGATCAGGCCTTCGTTGATGCTGATCAGCACGCCGGCGAGCACGACGATCATCCCGACGAACTCCAGGCCCTTGCCCACGTACCACAGCACGCGCCGGCTCATCGCACCCCCCCTGGGACCCCCGCGAGCCAACGCAGACAGGCCGGCACCAGCCGCTCGGGCGTGACGGTCGAATTGTCGGCGTCGCGGCGGTACGAGCAGTAGTCGGGCGCGGTGCTCGCGACCGCCTCGCCCAGGCCGTAGAACTCGATTTCGGCAGCCGAGGTCGGCGCGAAGAACGCCACGCAGCGCACCCTCCGCGCCAGCGCGACGTGGAGCGCCAGTGAATCGCTGGTCAACAGGAGGTCCAGCTCACTGACCAGCCCGCCGAAATCGAACAGCGAATTGTCCGTGCCGGTGTCGACGCAGGTGACGCGCCCGGCCAGCGCAGCGGCGATCGCGGCGTTGCGCTCGGCCTCCTCCGGTCCGCCCAGCAGCGCGTATTCGACGGCCCCGCCGCGCGCGGCGTGCAGCGCGAGCGCCGTCTCGACCGTGCGTTCGACCGACAGCTTCTTCGACTCCCAGCGGCCGCCCGAGCCGGTGTTGAGCCCGACCAGCGCGTGCCCGCGCCGCAGGCCATGTCGCGCGACGAACGCGCGCCCGAAGGCCAGCGCCTCCGGCGGCAACTCGAAGCGCGGCTCCCCCATCTCGATGCCCAGCATGCGCGCGTACAGCGCGGGCTGCGACTCTCGATTGAGCATCTTCAGCTCGTCCGCGCGCGACTTGCCGTGCACCGACAGGAGCCCCATGTCGAACCACGGACCCACGTCCGGCGTATAGGTGCGGCGCCCGTCGCGCTCGCGGTAGGCGCCCGAGAGCACGCCGGGACGCTCACTCGGCGCGGCCAGCCGCGTCGCGAGGTCGCACAGATCGTCCTCGTCGTCGAGCGAGATCACGCGCGCCCAGGCCGTGCCCGCCAGCTCGTCGCCCGCGCGCGCGACGGCGCCGGAGGTCTTGGTCGCGACGCCGAGCGTGCGCGCGACCAGCTTGTGCAACCGCACCAGGTCGCGCGCGCCGTCGGCGGTCAGCCAAGTGACCCGTGCGCCCGGATAGCGCGCGTGCAGGCCCGGCAGGATGGCCGTCGTGCGCAGCACGTCTCCCAGCGCGCCGGTCTTCAGGATCAGGATCGGAAAGGCGCTCATGCGCGAACGGGGCGCGCCAATGTACCGGCCCGTCGCGCGCGCTGCACCGCCTTCACTCGAATCCCAAGTGGACCAGCGTCAGTGCGAACGCGTTGTTCGCCGCGTGACAGGCGATGGGCAGCCAGGTCGAGCGCGAGCGCTCGCCCCACCACGCGATCCACAGACCGATCGGCAGCACGCCGAGCACGTGCACCGGATCCCAGTGATAGGCAGCGAAGATCGTCCCCGACAAGAGGACCGAGAGGCTGCCGCCCCAGGCCACGCGCAACCGCCGCTGCAACCAGCCGCGGAAGAACAGCTCCTCGCACAGCGCCGGCGCGGCGACGGCGAGCAGCGCTCCGACCCACAGCGGTCGCTGCAGCAGTCCCTGCTGCAGCAGCTCTAGATGCTCCGGCGGATCGAAGGGCGCGCTCAGCGCGCGCGAGGCCGTCTGCTGGACGACCAGCGTGCCCAGCAGGGCAACGCCCCAGTGCCAGGCGCGCGCATCGGGAGCGCGCAACCCGAGCGCGTGCCACGGACCGCCCGGCAGGGTCGATACGAGGAGCAACGCGAAGGCGAGCAACGGCAACTGCACGCCGAGCACCAGCACTTCGAGCCCGCCCGGCAGCTCGACCACGCGCGCCAGGCGTGCGAGGCCGTCCAGCTCGGCCAGCTCGCCCGCATGCTCTCCAACGCGCGTCCAGGCCTGCAGCAGCACGGCTCCTGCGATCTGCACGAGCAGCGCGATCAACACCACCAGCACGAGCGCGGTCCAGGGCGCGGGCCGCTCGGCACCGCTCGGCTCCTCGCTGCCCGGAGGCGGCGGCCAGCGCATCTCGGATGGCGGCCATTCGCGGGGCCCGACCAACGGGGATCCCTGCGCCGGCGGCGGCGTCTCGTCGGATTTCGGCTCGTTCATGCAGGGAGCCCGCGCAGGCTAGCCGCCGCCGATCACGGCAACCAGATCGAGCACGTCGCCGTCGCGGACCTCGGTCTCCGGCGCGAGCCGGCCGCCGGCGCGAAACACGGCCACGCGCGCACGGCCGCGCTCGTCGAGCAGCCAGGCGCGCGCGCGCTCGCTGCGCTGGGAAAGGCGAGCGAGCGCGCGCTCGACGCTGCACGGCAGCTCGAGCTCGTGAGCAGCCGCGAGTTCCGGCGCGGGCAAGCCCGCGCAGCGAATGTGCAGCGTGCCGCGCGCGATCGGCAGCAGCTCACGCCGTCCCGAGGACGGCACCGCGGACGGCACCGAGGACGGCACCGTGGACGGTCCGGCGGGTGGCACCGCGCGCTGCGCGTCGAGCGCGCACCACGGTTCGGCATTGCGCAGCGTGCCGACCGCCGCGAGCGCGCGCTCGTCCACGCCGGACGCCCCGGACCAACCGCGGCAACCCTGGTACTCGGCGAACAGCCCCGGCAGGCGCAATGCGTCGGGCACCGCGCTCGGCGCGGGATCGAGCGCGCGGCGCAGCAGCGCCAGATCGGCGCCCGCCGCGAGCCAGGCGCGGCCCGGCTCGCCCGGCGCGCGCGCGAGCACGGCCGGTGGCGCGACGGCGCGCGCGAGCTCGTCCAGCGTGCACAGGCCGTCCGCGAGGAGGGCCGCTCCCGAGAACGCGCAGAAGCCCGACAGGTCGAACGCAGCCGACGCATTCTCGTGCCACCACACCAGCCGGCCCTTGCCGCGCGGGTCGAGCGGGTCGTCGGAACCCGCGCCCAGCGGCAGCGGCGCGAGCAGCTCGCGAAGACGCGCGGCGTCCGCGTCCGGCCCCGCGAGGAATGGAAAGGAGCGCAGCGGGTCGCTGCCTCCGGCGCTGACGTGCTGGCCGAGCTCGGCGGCCGGTGCGCGCTCGCGGCGCGCCGACTGTCCCTGCGCGGCGGTCAGCCGGTGCTCGAGCCCGTGGGCGCGCGCGTAGGCGACCGCACCGCCGCGTTCCGGGGGATCCGTGTCGGGCGCATCGACCCAGCGCTCGATGCGTGCGACGAGCCGCGCCACGTTCCCGCGCAGCCCCGGCTCGCGCTCGCACTGCAGCGCGAGCAGCGCCCCGCTC
>VGZE01000253.1 GCA_016872755.1 Planctomycetota bacterium | reverse complement strand
TGTGCACCGGACCGCCGCTCGCGCCGACCTTCCACGCCGCGCCGGCCGACGCCGAGCCGGCACGCGCGGCCGCGGCGGCGGCGCTCGGCTTCGACGCGCGTGCTCCGCTGCTGGTGGTGCTCGGGGGCAGCCAGGGTGCGCGCGCGCTCAATCGCTTCGTCCAGACCGAGCTGGACACGCTGCTCGCCTCCGGCGCGCAGGTGCTGCACCAGGTGGGGCCCGGCCGCCTCTCCGAAGCAGCCGCGGCGCGCGCGGGCTACCGCGCCGAGGAATACGTGTCGCCCGTCGAGCGCGCGCTGCGCGCCGCCACCTGCGTGCTGTGCCGCGGCGGCGCCTCGACCGTGGCGGAGCTGGGTGCGCTGCAGGTTCCCGCGTTGGTGATCCCGTATCCGCACCACGCCGATCGCCACCAGCAGTGCAATGCCCGCGCGCTCGGACACGGCGCGCTGATCATCGACGAGCGCGAGCTCGGGCCGCAGGTCGCGCGCGAGCTCGCGCGGCTGCTCGGCCCGGCCGGCCGGGAGCAGCGCCTTGCGATGGCGCGCGCGCTGCGCGGTCGCGTGCCCGTCGATGCCGCGGCGCGCATCCTGGCCGAGCTGGAGGAATGGTGCGTCGCCGCCGCTGAGGGCGGCGCGCCCATTGCAGTGCGTTGATGCGTTCAGTCGAATGTGCAGGTCACTTGTCACTTCGCAGTGCATGAATACAGCTCCGCTTCCAATGCCCACCGTCCGCTCCGCCACCACCCGCGCCGGGGATCGAGTGCCCCAGGGATTGCCGCGGCGCGTGCACTGCCTGGGCCTGGGCGGCGCCGGCGTGTCCGGCGCGGCCCGCATCCTGCACGCGCGCGGGCACGTCGTCAGCGGACACGACCGCGCCTATTCGCCGCAGCTCGAGCCGCTGCGCGCGCTGGGCATCGAGCTGCGCACCGGTGAGTCGCGCGTCGGCGATCTCCCCGGGGATGTGCAGGTGCTGGTGCGCTCGGCCGCGGTTCCGATCGACGATCCGCAGGTCGAGGAAGCCCGTCGCCGCGGCATTCCCGTGCTCAAGTACGCCGAGCTGCTGCCGCTCTTGGCGCGGCCGCAGCGCACGCTCGCGGTGGCCGGCACGCACGGCAAGACCACGACCAGTTGGATGCTGCTGCACGCGCTGCGCGGTCAGGCGCGCACGCTGCCCGGCGCCGACGCGCGGCTGCTGCCCGGCGCGCTGATCGGCGGCAACTGCCGCCTGCTCGGCACCAATGCGATCGCCGCGGATGCCGACGCGTGGTTCGTGGTCGAGGCCTGCGAGTACGATCGCAGCTTCCTGCAGCTCGAGCCGCGCGGCGCGATCGTCACGAACGTCGACGAGGACCACCTCGACTACTACGGCACGCGCGATGCGATCGAAGCCGCCTTCGCGCGCTTCGCCGATCGCGTCTCGCCCGACGGACTGCTGGTGGTCGGCCGTGACGTGCCCGAGCGCGTCGAGGCCGCGGCCGGCGCGCGCGTGTGGCGCGCGGGGCGCGAATTCGACTACGAGATCCGCGCGCGTCGCGAGGGTTGCGCCGAGCTCGTCGTCCGCGGGCCGGGTTGGGCCACGCCGGCATGCGCGCTCGCGGTCCCCGGCGACTTCAACGCCGACAATGCGGCGCTCGCGCTGGCCTTGGCGGTCGGCCTGGGAGCGTTGCCCGGCGCGCCGCAGTACGGACACCCGGACCCGGCCGGTTCCGCCGCGCGCGGCGTGGCCGAGTACCCCGGCGCCGGACGCCGCTTCGAGCCGTGGGGCAGCGCCGGCGGGATCGAGCTCGTGCACGACTACGCGCACCATCCGGTCGAGCTGCGCGCGACATTCGCCGCCGCGCGCGCCCGCTTCCCGGGTCGTGCGCTGCACGTGTTGTTCCAGCCGCACCAGCACAGCCGCACCGCGCGCTTCCTGCGTGAATTCGCC
This sequence comes from Planctomycetota bacterium, assembly GCA_016872755.1. Taxonomy (GTDB): domain Bacteria; phylum Planctomycetota; class UBA1135; order UBA1135; genus GW928-bin9. The sequence goes on along the minus strand of VGZE01000253.1, from coordinate 1,896 downwards.
GTGGAACTCGCGGCCGCCGATCGCTGTGTCGTCAGCGATGTCTACGGAGCGCGCACGCACATCGACGGCCAGCAGAGCGCCGGCGCGCGCGAGCTGGTCGCACTGCTGGTCGAGCGCGGCGCGCGCGCCGAAGCGGGCGGCGAGCTCAACACCTCGCGCGCGTTGTTCGCCGCCGGACTCGTTCCCGGCGCGGTTGCGCTGGTGATCGGAGCCGGGGACGTGGAGAATGTGCGCGATGGACTCCTGCGTGACCTGGCCGTGTGCCGCACTTGAGCGCGAGCCGCTCGGACCGCGCACGACGCTGGGCGTCGGCGGTCCGGCGGCGTGGTTGCTCGAGCCGGCCACGCCCGAGGAGCTGCGCGCGGCGCTGTGCGCTGCGCGCGAACAGGGTTGGCCGGTGCGACTGCTCGGCGCCGGCGCGAATCTGCTGGTCGACGACGGCGAGCATCCGTATGTCGTGATCACGACCGAGCGGATGCGCCGCCTCTTCCGCGCGCCGCGCGACGCGCAGCGCGAACGCGGGGCCGCGCTGTTCCTGGAGCTCGACGCGCAAGCCGACGAGGCCGCCGGCGAGCGCGACCCGCGCCTGATCGCATGGGCCGGCGTCAGCTTGCCGGGCCTGGTGAACAAGGCCGCCGCGCTGGGCCTGGGCGGACTCGAGGGCCTGGTCGGCGTGCCCGGTCACGTCGGCGGCGGGCTGGCGATGAACGCCGGCGGGCGCTGGGGCGAGCTGTGGGACCACGTCGAGAGCGCGCTGGTCGTCGACGAGCAAGGGGAGCTGCAAGAGCTGACGCGAGCGAACCACGCCGTCGGCTATCGCGACGGCAAGCTCGGCGCGCGCGTCGTCGTCGGCGCGGTGCTGCGATTGGAGCCGGGAAGCCCGGCCGAAGTGCAGGCGCGCACGCGCGAGTACCTGCAGGCGAAGCGGTCGGCGCAGCCGCTGACGGAGCGTTCGGCCGGCTGCGTGTTCCAGAATCCGCCGCGCGAAGCATCGGACGGCCGCTCGGCCGGTCAGTTGCTCGAGGCGGCCGGCTGCAAGGGCCTGCGGATCGGCGACGCGCTGGTCAGTCCCAAGCACGCCAATTTCCTGGTCAATGCCGGCCGCGCCCGCTCGGCCGATGCGCGCGCACTGATCGAGCGCATGCGCAGGGCCGTGCACGACCGCTTCGGGATCGAGCTGCGCCAGGAGGTCAAGGACTGGCGCGCCGCCCCGCCGGGCTGACTCGGGGCCGCCGCAGCCGGATTCGGGCAGCGGGCCGTTGCGTCCGCGCCGCTTCGGGCAAGATGGGGACGTGGCCCCGATCTCAGGCAAGACCGCGCTCGAGGACCTGTTCCTCGCCTACCGCGCGGAAGGCAAGCTCGATGCGCTGGGGCGCGTTTACGACCTCGCCTCGCCCCAGCTCCACGCCTTCGCGCGTCGGCTCGCGCCCTCGCGCGGCGACGCCGATGACCTCGTGCAGGCGACGTTCCTGACCGCCATCGAGCGCGCCGACACCTTCGACGCCTCGCGCAAGTTGCTGCCCTGGCTGCTCGGCATCCTGGCGCACCACGCGCTGTCGACGCGCCGCGCCAGGAACCGTTCGATCGATCCCGAGCGGCTCGAGCAGCGCGAGGTCGAGGACCCGGCCCGCGCGAGCGAGGCACGCGAGCTCGACGAAGCCGCGCGCGCGGCACTGTCCGAGCTGCCGACGCGCTATCGCGATGTGCTCGAACCGTTGTTGATGCGCGACGAGCGTGCCGCCGACGTCGCGGCACGGCGCGGCGTCAGCGCGGGCGTCGTGCGCATGCAAGTTCATCGCGGGCTGGCCTTGCTGCGCCGCGCGCTGCCGGCCGGAGCCGCGCTCTCGGGAATGGCCTGGCTGGGCCGCTCGCGTGCGCAGGCGGCGACGCGCCACG
>VGZE01000252.1 GCA_016872755.1 Planctomycetota bacterium | reverse complement strand
TGCGGTCCCGACGGCGTCGATCAATCCGGCGCCGGCGACGACGTCAGCGCGCAGCCGGTCAAGTAGCGGCAGCCGTCCACCGACCGCGCACGGTTGCGCGGCCCGGCGGCGGAGAGCGGCGAGCCGTGTCGATGGCCGCGCCGGTGGCCGCGCGACCGCCGCGCGGTCACAATGCCGCGCGATGAACGCGCCTGGCCCCGCCGCGCCGAAATCGTCGCTGCGGCGGCGCTACAAGCGCTTGAGGCGACGCGCCGGCGGACTGCTCGTGCCCTGGCTGGCGCCGCCGACCCTGGCCGTGCTCGCGCGCAGTTGGCGCTTTCACATGCTCGACGAGCAACACGAGCGCGCCTGCGTGGACGCGCCGGGCCGGCTGTACGCGCTGTGGCACGGTCGCATGCTGCTCGGCCTCGAGCACCATCGCGATCGAGGTCACGCCGTGCTCGTCTCGCAGAGCGAAGACGGCGCATTGGTCAAGCCGCTGCTGCTGCGGTTCGGCTTCCAGGTGATCCGCGGATCGTCGAGCCGTGGCGGAGCGCGCGCGCTTCGCGAAATGCTCGGCGAGCTACGCGAGGGCGGCACGGTGGTCGTCACGCCCGACGGCCCGCGCGGTCCGCGCCATTCGGTCAATCCAGGGCTCGCGTGGATGGCGCGCGCGACCGGCTTCCCGATCCTGCCGATCGGATTCGCCACCGACAGCGCGTGGCGCATGAAGAGCTGGGACGCCTTCACCATCCCGCGACCGCGCGCCAAGGTCGCGATGGTCTACGGCGAACCGATCCGCGTCGCGCGCGACAGCGGCGAGCGCGGCCTCGAGCTGGCGACCGAGGAGTTGCGCGCGCGCCTGTTCGACAGCGAGAGGCGCGCGGCCCGCGAGCTCGGCGTGCCGCTGGACTGGCCCGAGGCGGACCGAGTCGCGTTCGGGGAGCGCGCGTGATTCGCGTCGGCATCGCGGGCTGGTCGTACCCGGACTGGGAGGGACCGCTCTACCCGCGCCCGCTGCCGCGCGGCTTCGACGCGGTGCGATTCCTGGGGCGCTACGTGAACCTGCTCGAGGTCAACTCGAGCTTCTACGGGATTCCTCAGGCGCGGAACGTCGAGCGCTGGGGCCGCAGTGCGCGCGACTGCGCGGACCTCGTGTTCAGCGCGAAGCTGGAGCGCGGACTCACGCACGAGTGGGCGGCGCTCGACGAGGCGCAGCGCGACCAGCGTGCGAGCGCGCTGCTGCGCGCGTTCGAGCCGCTCGCGGAGCACGGCTTGCTGCGCGCCTGGCTCGCGCAGTTCCCGCTCTCGTTCCACGCCGGGCCGCGCGAGCGCGCGTGGGTCGGCTGGCTCGCCGCGCGCTTCCGCGCTCCGCAGCTCGTGCTCGAGCTGCGCCATCGGTCCTGGTTCGAGCCCGCCGTGCTGGCTGAATGCGCGCAGCGCGGCGTGGCGATCGCGACCATCGACCTGCCCGCTGCGAGCGACCATCCGCCGAGCGATTGGTCGCTGCGAGCGCCGCTCGGCTACTTGCGCCTGCACGGGCGCAATCGCGACGCCTGGTTCGACCGCGCCGCTTCGCGTGATCAGAAGTACGACTACCTGTACACGCAGCAGGAGCTCGAGCCGCTCGCGCGCACCGCGCGGCGCCTGGAGGCCGCGCACGGCGAGGCGCTGGTCGTGACCAACAATCACTTCTCAGGCAAGGCCGTCGCCAATGCGCTCGAGCTGATGTTCGCGCTGCAAGGTGCTCCGGTGGCCGCGCCGCGCGCGCTGATCGACGCCTACCCGCGCCTGGAGCAGTTCGCGCGGCCGGACGGGCAGGCGGATCTGTTCTCCGCCTGAGCCGCACGCTGGCCGCGGCGCGCCGAGCGGGCCTACAATGCGCGATCCAACGCACGCCTCCCCGTGTCCGCGACCCTCTCGATCGCTTACCTGCTGCTATTGGTCGTGCTCGCCGGCTACGGCGTGCACAGGCTGTGGTTCGTGCTGCGTTTCCGTCCCTGGGGCGAGCCCGCGACGCCTGCGCCGGACCCCGACGCGCCGTATGTGACCGTGCAGTTGCCGATCTACAACGAGCGCACGGTCGTCGAGCGCCTGATTCGCGCGGCCGGGCGGCTCGAGCACCCGCGCGAGCGCTTCGAGATCCAGGTGCTGGACGATTCGACCGACGAGACGCGCGCGATCGTCGATCGCGAAGTCGCGGCGCTTGTCGACGCCGGCATCGACGCCAAGGTCCTGCGGCGCGCCGATCGCACCGGCTACAAGGCCGGCGCGCTCGAAGCGGGCCTGGCCGTCGCGCGCGGTGAGTTCGTTGCGATCTTCGACGCCGACTTCATGCCGGAGCCGCGCTTCCTGCGCCAGCTTCTGCCGAGCTTCGCCGACCCCGCGGTCGCGATGGTCCAGGCGCGTTGGGGGCACGAGAACCGCTCGGACGGTCTGCTCACGCGCGCGCAGGCGACGCTGCTCGACGGCCACTTCGCGCTCGAGCACCGCGTGCGTCACACGCAGCAGTTGTACTTCAACTTCAACGGCACCGCCGGCCTGTGGCGGCGCGGCGCGATCAGCGCCGCCGGCGGTTGGCAGCACGACACGCTGACCGAAGACCTCGACCTCTCCTACCGCGCGCAGTTGTGCGGCTGGCGCTTCGACTATCGGCCGGAGATCGAAGCCAAGGCCGAGCTCCCGCCCGACATCCTGGCCTTCAAGTCCCAGCAGCATCGCTGGGCCAAGGGTTCGGTGCAGGTCGCGCGCAAGTTGATGTGGCGCATCTGGCGCGCGCCCGTGCCGCTGCGCAACAAGCTCGAGGCGACGGCCCACCTGACCGGCAACATCGGCTATCCGCTCGTGCTCCTGTTGGTGCTGTGCCTGCCCGCGGCACTGCCGGTGCTCGACGCGCTGCCTTGGTGGGCGCACACCGGGTTGTTCTGCGTGAGCACGCTCTCGATCGCGATCTTCTACGGCGTCGGCCAGGCTGCCGTCGGCCGCCCGCCGGCGCAGCGTTGGCTCGACGTGCCGGCCGCGATCGCCCTGGGCATCGGCATGAGCGTCGCGCAGACGATCGCGGTGCTCGAGGGCTGGTTCGGCGACACCGGCACCTTCGTGCGCACGCCCAAGCGCGGCAACGCCGCGACGTCGCGCACCTACCGCGCTCTGTTGCGCGGGCTGCCCGGACTGGAGCTCTTGCCCGCGGCCTGGATCGCCTTCGCGCTGTGGCGCGCGATCGACCAGCGGCTGTGGGGCACGCTGCCGTTCCTCGCGTTGTTCCTGTGGGGCTTCACGTGGGTCGGTCTGCTCTCGATCGTCGAAACGCTGCGCGCGCGCGGCTTGCGTGCGCCTTCTGGCGTGAGCAAGCCGAGCTTCGCGGCCGGCATCGCCGGGGAGCTGACCGGCGAATTGGTCAGCGAGACGGCCGAGGCCGCCACTTCGAGAGCCGCTACTTCTTGACCGGCTTGGTCAGGAAGTCGACGAGGTCCATCTTCGTCACGACGCCGAGCAACTTGCCGGAGCCGTCGACGACCAGGCCGATCAGGCCTTCGGCAAACAGCTTCGTCAACGCGCCCGCGTCGTCGTCGGCGCGCACCGTGCGCACCTTGCGGAACATCACCTCGGCCACCGAGCTCGCCAGCGAGGCGCGGTCCTCGACGAGCTTCGACAAGAGGTCCGCCTCCGTGACGATGCCGACCACCGCGCCGTCGTCGACGACTGGCAACTGGCTGATGCCGTGCTCCTTCATCTGCATCACGGCGTCCGCCACCGTCTCGGAGCTCGCCGTGACATGTACCTTGCGATTGCCCAGCCGGCGCAGCACGTCGCCGACGGTCGTGGTCTCCCAACCCTGCTCGACGAAGCCGTTCTCGCGCATCCACTGGTCGTCGAGGAACTT
>VGZE01000251.1 GCA_016872755.1 Planctomycetota bacterium | reverse complement strand
GCAACGCTCGAGGCGGCCGGCCTGCGGCCGGAGGCGCTGCGCGTCGAGCCTGCGCCGGGCTCCTTCGAGCTACCGCTGCTCGCGCAGGCCCTCGCGGCGCGCGACGACGTCGATGCGGTGCTGTGCTTCGGCCTGGTGCTGCGCGGCGAGACCTCGCACAACGAGCACGTCGCGCGCGCGGCGGCCGACGGCATCCAGCGCGTCGCGCTCGACGCGCGCAAGCCCGTGCTGTTCGGCGTGCTGACCTGCGAGACGCTCGCGCAAGCGCGCGCACGCGCGGCCCCCGCGCGCGAAGGCGGGCTGGACAAGGGGGCCGAGGTCGCGCGCGCGGCGATCGAGGCGCTGGTGACGCTGCAGCGCATTCGACTGCAGCGGATTCGAAGGGGACGCCGCTCGTGAAGAAACGCTCGCGGGCGCGCGAACTCGCGCTGCAGGTCCTGTACCAGGTCGACCTGCGCGGCCCCGAGGTGCTCGCCGAGGCCAATGCCTTCGTGCGCACCGAGGAGCGCGACCTGGCGACCTGCGATTTCGCGCTGCGCCTGGTCGAGGGCGTGCAGCAGCACCGCGAGGAGCTCGACCGTGCCATCCAGGCCGTCGCGCAGAACTGGGAGATCGGCCGCATGGCGGTGATCGACCGCAACGTGCTGCGCCTGGCCACCTACGAACTGCTGCACTGCACGGACATCCCGCCCAAGGTCTCGATCAACGAGGCGATCGAACTCGGCAAGCGCTACTCGACGCAGAACTCCGGCGGGTTCATCAACGGCATCCTCGACAAGATCAAGGACCGCGAGCACAAGGCCCAGGACGCCCAGGCGCCCTGAACGCCGCTCCCCCGCCATGGGCCTGTTCGACAAGCTCAAGCAAGGGCTGCAACGGACGCGCGCGGCGCTTTCCGACGGGCTGAGCGGCCTGTTCCGCGGCGGCCGGCCGATCGACGAGGCGCTGCTCGCTGAACTCGAGGAGCTGCTCTACACGAGCGATCTGGGCGCGCTGGCCGGGGAGCTGTGCGCGGAACTCGCGCGACTGCACAAGCGCGGCGAGCTGAAGGGCGAGGCCGACGTGCGCGCGGCGCTGCGGCGCATGCTGCTGGAGCGCCTGGGGCCCGCCGTGCCCGAGCCCGACCTCGCGACGGTGCCGACCGTGCTGATGATCTGCGGCGTCAACGGCTCGGGCAAGACCACCAGCATCGCGAAGCTCGCCTGGCGCACGCGCCAGCGCGGCGCCACGGTGCTCGTCGGCGCGTGCGATACGTTCCGCGCGGCGGCCGCGGACCAGCTCGAGATCTGGGCCGCGCGCAGCGGCGTCGAGATCGTGCGCCAGAAGCACGGCGCCGATCCCGCCGCGGTCGCCTACGACTCGGTCGATGCCGGCATCGCGCGCGGCGTGCAGGCGATCATCCTCGACACCGCGGGCCGCCTGCACACGCAGAAGAACCTGATGGAAGAGCTGCGCAAGGTGCAGCGCGTGGTCGGCAAGCGCCTGCCCGGCGCGCCGCACGAGGTATGGCTCGTGATCGACGCGACCAACGGCCAGAACGCGATCGCGCAGGCGCGCGAATTCACCAGCGCGGTGCAGGTCACCGGGCTGATCGTCGCCAAGCTCGACGGCACCGCCCGCGGCGGCGCGCTGTTCACGATCCGCAAGGAGCTCGGCCTGCCGGTGCGCTACATCGGGACCGGCGAGCAGATGGACGCCTTGCTGCCCTTCGATCCGCAGGCCTTCGTCGACGCGATCCTGTCGACCGAGCTCGCGTTCGCGGCCGATGGCGCGCGCGGAGAGCCGGGCCGCGGGGGGACCTGATTCCGCCGGGCGCACAGCGCAGATGACCGAAGCCAAGCCCAGGATCCCCAGCGGTCGGCGCAGCGCGGCCGAGCCGAGCCAGGTGCTGCCGGTCGTGTTCGTGATCGGGCCGGCGCTGCTCTTGGCCTGGCCCGGCTACGGCGCGTGGATCGTCGACGATCCACTGCCGCACCTGTCGAGCGCTGCGCTCGCCGCGCTGGTCGCGCTGCTCGCCGCGGCCTGGACCCTCGTGCGCGGCCGCGAGCCGGCGCTGCTCTCCTCGGCGCTGTTCCTGTCCGCCGTGCTGTGCGGAGCCGCCGCGGTCTCCGCCGGCCGCGTGACCGACTCGCTCGAGGCGCGCCGCGCCTGGTGCATCGCCGCGCTCGGCTTCAGCCTGCTCTGCGCGGGAGGCAGCCTGCGTCCGGCCGCGCGTGCGAATCTCGGTCGCGCGTTGCCGCTGCTCGCCTTGGCCTTCCTGATTCCGGCCCTCGGTTCGCACGCCTTCGGCGGGCCGCGCGGGCTGGGCGGAGTGCTCGGCAACAGCGGCGCGCTGTCGCTGGCCGCCTTGCCGGGCGTGGGCGCCGGAGCATGGCTCCTGTTGCACCGCCCCGGTGCCTGGCGATGGGTCGGCCTGTGCGCATGCGCCGCCTTCGCCGCGCACGCGCTGCTCGCACCGGTGCTGACCGGTGTGGTCGCGCTGGCCGCCGTGCTGGCCGCGCTCGCGCTCGCGCCGACGAGCGCCGCGCGCGGCATGCGCGTGTGGCCGCTGGCGGGCGCGCTGCTCTTGGGCCTGGGCGCCTGGTTCGCGGTCCAGCGGCCCGCCGCGGGCGAGGCGGCTCCGACGGCCGTGAGCAGCAGCGCCCAGCTCGGCGGTTTCGAGGTGCGCCAGCGGCTGTGGAGCACGCTGCCCGCGATCCTCGAGCAAGCGCCGCTGCTGGGGCTGGGGCCCGGACAGTTCCAGGCCGCCTATCCTCCGCTGCGCGATCGCGAGGAGCTCGAACTGTCGACGCACCAGCGCTCCAGCGGCGACTTCAGCGAGGTCGAGCACCTGCACAACGACTGGCTGCAGGGCCTGGCGGAACTCGGCCTGATCGGCGGCAGCGCCTGGATCCTGCTGCTCGCCGCGGGCGCGTGGTCGGCCTGGAGCGCGCTGCGCGGCGGGGATCCGACGCGCGCGCTGGCGGCCAGCGCGCTCGTGCCGCTGCTCGTCGGCGCCGCCGCGAATGCGCCGTTCACATACGTGCCGGCGGCCGGCGCGCAGGGCTTCGCGCTGCTGGGCCTCTTGCTCGGACACGCGACACGACCCGCCGAGGAATCCGCGCGACCGCGCTGGCAGCGCTACTCGTTGCGCGCGCTGCCGCTGTGCTTCGGCCTGCTCGCGCTGCCGTCGATGATCGCGCTGCTCGAGCACGGGCGCGCGCTGACCAACCGCGGCTCCTTCGTGGCCTGGGCGGCCGCCGATCCGCGCACCGATCTGGCCGCGGCACGCCTGCGCGAGCGCGGCTACATCGACAAGGCGCTGCGCGCATGCCCGCGCTCTGCTGTCGCGCACGCGCTGCTGGCGCGGCATCGCGCCGAGGATCCGCTGCAACGGGAGCAGGAGCTCGAAGCCTGGCGCGCGGTGCTGGCCGAGCGACCGCACCAGGCCGAGGCGCTGTTCCGCTGCGGGCTGCTGCACGCCTCCGCCGGTCGCACGGACGACGCGCGCGCGGCCTGGGAGCGCCTGCTCGAGATCGATCCCGAGCATCCGATCACGCTGCGCAATCTCGCGCTGCTCGAGGCGCGTGCGGGGAACACGGAAAAGGCGCGCGCGTGCTTCGATCGGCTGGAGCAGCGCCAACGGCTGTCGGTCGACTGGTTGCGCTCGACGGCCGGCGGCGAGCTGCTCGGCGGCCGGCTCGATGCGGGGCTCCTGTTCGCCGCGCGCGCGGAGGCGTGGACGGCGCCGCCGACACCCGAACTGCTCGATGCGGCCGGCATCGCGCGCGCGAAGATCGCCGCGGATCTGTACGCCGAGGCGCTGCGCGCGGCGGCACAGTGGAAGTGGGGCCGCGAACAGCTCGCGGCCGGCGCCTCCGCCGACGC
>VGZE01000250.1 GCA_016872755.1 Planctomycetota bacterium | reverse complement strand
CACGATCCCGACCGCGCGCTCGTAGGCCTCCGACAGCAGGCGCTGGACCTCCTGGTCGATCTCGCGCGCCGTGTCCTCGGAGTGGCTCTTGCCGCGCATCAGCTCGGTACCCAGGAAATCGGAGCCTTGCCGTTCCGCGTAGTGGATCGGGCCGATGGCGTCGCTCATGCCGAGCTCGGTCACCATCGTGCGCGCCAGGTCGGTGGCGCGGCGGATGTCGTCGGAGGCGCCCGCCGAGATGTCGCCGCAGAACTCCTGCTCGGCGACGCGGCCGCCGAAGCCGACCGCCAGCATGCCGAGCAGGCGCCGGCGCTGCATGTGGTACTGCTCGCGCTCGGGCAGGAAGGTGGTCATGCCGAGCGAGCGGCCGCGCGGCACGATGGTGACCTTGCTGGGCGGATCGACCTCGGGGATCGCCGCCGCGACCACCGCGTGGCCGGCCTCGTGGTAGGCGACGATGCGGCGGTCTTCCTCTTCCATCTTGCGCGAGCGCTTCTGGCGCCCGTAGATGACCTTCTCGCGCGCCTCGTCGAGGTCGGCCATCGAGACCTGCTCGCGCTTGTCGAGCACGGCCATGATCGCGGCCTCGTTGACGATCGCGGCGAGGTCCGCGCCCGAGTAGCCGGGCGTGCCGCGCGACAGCGCGTCCACGTCGACGTCCGGACCGTGCTTCACCTTCTTCAGGTGCACGCTCAGGATCGACTTGCGGCCCTCGACGTCCGGCAGATCGATGACGACCTGCCGGTCGAAGCGGCCGGGGCGCAAGAGCGCCGGGTCGAGCACATCGGGTCGGTTCGTCGCGGCGATCACGATGATGCCCTCGTCGGTGCCGAAGCCGTCCATCTCGACCAGGATCGCGTTGAGCGTCTGCTCGCGCTCGTCGTGGCCGCCGCCCATGCCGCTGCCGCGGCGGCGCCCGACGGCGTCGATCTCGTCGAGGAAGATGATGCAGGGGCTCGACTCGCGCGCCTGCTTGAACAGGTCGCGCACGCGGCTGGCGCCGACCCCGACGAACATCTCGACGAAGTCGGAGCCGGAGATCGAGAAGAACGGCACCTCGGCCTCGCCGGCGATGGCCTTGGCCAGCAGCGTCTTGCCGCAGCCGGGAGGCCCGACCAGGCACACGCCGCGCGGGATGCGCCCGCCGATGCGCGTGAAGCGGCCGGGGTTCTTGAGGAATTCGACCAGCTCGCGCACCTCGCTCTTGGCCTCCTCGGCGCCGGCCACGTCGTCGAAGGTGACGTTGGTGCGGTTCTCCTTCGAGTAGACCTGCGCGCGCGAGCGCCCGAAGTTCATCACGCCGCCGGCGCCGCCCTGCGAGCGCACCTGGCGCAGGAAGAACAGGAACACCGCCAGGATGATCAGCCAGGGGCCCCACAGGATCAGCAGGTCCAGCGCGTGGCTCGACGAATCGCCCCAGCGCGATCCCTCGGTCGGCGTGATGTTGAAGGTCTTCGCCTCGAGCGTCGCGCCGGACTTCTGGAGCGCGGCGAGCGCCAGCGCGAGGTCCGCGTCGTCGCTGATCTCCACGCGCGTCCAGAATTGGCCGGGCGCTTCCGGCAGCTCGAACTTGAGGTCGCGCGTCGGATCGAAGCTGCCGTGCTCCTGGATCAGCGCGCTCTCGTAGGCGCCGCGCGAGCGCGCCAGCACCTCGACCCACAGCGCCTGCTGCTGCCGCGTGCGCGCGACCGCGCGCGCGCGCGACTCGGCCGCCTCACCGGCCGGCTTGGCGCGCTCCGCGCCGGCCGCCGGCGGCGGCGTCTCGCGCTGGTAGGCCGACAAGAGTCGCATGCGACGCGGTTCGTACCAGCCGTCCTCGACGGCCTGCAGCAGCACCGGCAGACCGATCTGGCCGACGCGCAGTTCGGACGCGATCGAGCGGAACAGCTCCTCGTTCTGTGCGACGTCGGAGAAGCTGACCTCGAAGGAGCGCGGCTTCTCCTCGCGCTCGACCTCGAGCGAGCCCTGCAGCGCGCCTTCGATCGCGTTGGTGCCCTGCGGCAGCCCCTTGAACTCCTGACGCGCAACGTTGCCGTTGTAGAGGTTCCACAGGTACTGATCCTGGGTCAGCGCCTGCGGCGTCGAGAGCAGCGTCCCGCTGCCCACGTACATCACCATCAGGATCAGGAAGAAGAGCAGGAGCAGCGGCGGGCCGAACGAGCGGGCTCGATTGGGGCCCTTCTCGGGGCTGTGCTTGTTCGGCTCGGGCATGGGAGTTCGTCTATCGGCGATTCTGGCACCGGGCTGCTGCCCGTGCGCGAGCGCGGCGGCGGCCCCGCCGGCACTCTAGCTTAAGCAGGCACGGGTTGCCGCAGCGCTAGCGCGCCGGGAGGTCGCCGGCCGCGGTGGGCGCCTCATAGGACGTCTGGGCAAACAGCTCCAGCACGAGGCGGTCGGCGAGACTGGCCAGCGCGCGCTCGCGCGCCGCGCGCTCCGCCTCCGGGCCGCCGACGACGTGCCCGCTCCACAGCGCGAGCGAGGAGCGGGCCAGCTCGGCACCCGTGCGGCGCTCGATCAGCACGGCCTCCAACTGCACGCGCACGCCGGTCTCCAGCAGCGAGTTCTCCTTGTCGCGGATGCCGCCGCGGCGCCGGTACTGGAGGATGCGCCCCTCGACGACGACGTCGGCGCGATCGGATTCCACCAGCGGCAGGTCGACCAGGTCCGAGACCGAGCGCGACAGCGCCGCGTGGACGGCGGGCTCGAGGTCGCGCAGCGGCACGCGGTCCTTCAACACGTCGATGCCGAACAGCTCGACGCCGACCGAGCGCGCCCCGGGCGCCGAGAGGCGCGAGGCGTGCCAGCCGCAGGCCGACAGCAAGAGGGCGGTGCAGAGCAGCAGCAGCGTGCGCAGGGCGGCGTGCATGGCGCTACTTCCCGGCCGGGGTGGGCTGTTTCGGGAGCAGCGCGCGCGCGCGCTGTGCGCGTTCGGTGTCCTGATTGGCCTCGGCCACGGCCAGCGCGCGCTCGGCATGCAGGCGCTGACCGGTCTCTTGCTCGATGCGCCGGTAATACGCGGCGATGGAGAGGTCGCTGTCGACGACCATGCGCACGGCGCGCTGCTCGAGCGCGCGCACCCGCTCGGCGAGCGTCGCATCGCGCGCCAGCTCCTTGGCATGGCGCTGCTTCCACTGCTCGATCTCGCCGCGCGCGCGGACCAGCCCGCCGCGGTCCTTCTCCGCCTCTCCGACCTGGTCCAGGCGCAGTTCTGGAATGCGCAGCTCGGCCTCGCGCACCTCCGGCGCGTCGGGGAAGTACACGACCAATTCCTCGAGGCGCTCGATCGCGCGCGCCCACTCGTGCTGTTCGGCCAGGATCGACGCGAGCTCCATGTAGGCCTCGACGCAGCGCGGCTCGGCGGGGTAGTGCAGCACCAGGTCCTCGAGCAACTCGACCGCCGCATCGCGGTAGCGGAACACGCCGAAGTAGTGGCCGTCGTCACGCGCCATCGACAGGCCGGCCTCGGCCACCAGCGCGCCGGCCGCGGCGCGCTCCTCGTGCACGCGGTACAGCTCGTCGAGCTCCCGGATCTGGCGCCAGGCGTCCTTGCGTTCGCCCTGTGCGAGCAACGCCCGCGCGCGCTCGACCGCCAGCCGCGCGCGCAGCCGCCGCGGCAGGTCCAGCTCGAACAATTCGCCCAAGGTCTCCTCGTCGGCGGAGGCGCCGGTCAGCCCGGGCAGCGCGAGCGCGAGCGTCTGCTCGAGGCGCTCGTCGAGCGCGACGCGGGTCTCGGGCGGCAGGTTGGCCGTGCTCCACAGCTCGGCCAGATCGTAGAAGGTGGCCAGCGCGGAGCGACCCGGGGCCGCCGCTTCGACCTCGGCCATGCGCGCGACCGCCTGCTCGGGCCGCAGTTCCTTGGAACGGCGGCCGC
>VGZE01000249.1 GCA_016872755.1 Planctomycetota bacterium | reverse complement strand
CCAGCCCGCCACCAAGGCCCGATCTGGGCTCTGGTGGACCACTTGACGGATCGCCCAGCCGCGGCGAACCTCCCTATCGCGGTCGACGCCGACCGTCTCCGGCGGAAGTCATCCGCTTGAAATTCCTATCCCCCGAGCGCCATGAAGCACCATCGCCAATTCCTGCGTCACAACTTCCTCCCGCTGCTGGTCACGTTCTTCTGCGGCGGCTGCCAACCCCTCAGTTGCATCGGTTCGACGAGCGGTAGGCCGCAGGCGCCGCCGCCGGTGCTGAGCTATCCGACGTCCCAGATGCGGCTGTGGGCCACGGTTGCGGCGCAGCCCAACATCCCGGTCGCTTCGCACTTCTATCCGGAGTGGTTCTCCATCGACCCAGCGCTGCCCGCCGGAATGACGTTCGACACGCGGACGGGCACGATCGCCGGCACGCCGTCGACGCCGCAGCCGCAGGTCAGCTACCACGTGCGCGCGCACACCAGCCCGACCACCGGCTACAGCGCGGAGGTCCCGATCGAAGTGCTCGACGCGATCGCGCCGAGTGCGCTGAGCTACACACCCGACACGGCGACCGTGCAGATCGGCGACGCGCTCACGCCGCTCGTGGCCACGGTGAACGGCGTTGTCGAGCAGTACTCGATCGATCCAGTGCTCGCGCTCGGATTGGTCCTCGACCCGAGCACTGGACGCATCAGCGGCGTGGCCAGCGGCGGCGTCGGGACGTTTCAGTACACCGTCACGGCCACCAACCCGCTCGGCAGCACTCAGGCCTCGGTCGCGATCGAAGTGGTCCCCGGTTTCGCCGTGCGGGGGTACCTCGTTCCGAGCGCGTCCGATGCGACCGTGGATGTGTTCGACGAGCGCGGGACGACGATCGCGCCCATCGACTCGCTGCCCACGCTGGTCCCACCGCGCGCAGTGGCGGCTTCGAGCGACGGGCGTTGGGTGTACATCGCGGGCGACGATCAGCGCCTGTACCGCAGCGATCGCGATCCGCTCAGCGGTCGACTCGAGACTCGCGTCGACCTGGGCTACGTCGGCGCCGTTCGGCGACTGCGCGTCAGCTCGGACCGTCGCTATCTCGTCGCGGCAGGCAACAACTTCGTGCGGCGCTGGGATCTCGAACCCGACGGCGACATCTGCTGCGCGGTCGAAGTTCCCGGCCCCTTCGAACCTTCGGTGCTCGAGTTCGCGGACGGCTCGCTCGTCCTCGTCGGTTCCGCCATGCCGGGCGAACTGCGCGCGTACGACATTGCGCCGAACCTCGCGCTGCGCGGCGCGCCACTCAGCCTGGGCGCCACCACAGTCGTCGCGGCGCTCGACAACTTCGAACCCGGTGTGAGCTTCTTCGCCGCGACGAGCGGGTACAACGAGTCCTCGAGATCGTTCAGCGGGTCGCTTCGCAGGCTGACCATCTCGACACCCGCGCAGGTCGCTGGCGGCGCCGCGGCCTTGGTGCAAACGCAAGCCTTCACCGTCGGACAGCAACTGACCGACGTGCGTTATCGCGCCCCCGACGAGCTGCTCGTCGTCGATCGCAGCGCGGCTCGACTGCAGCATTGGCGACTCAACGCGCAAGGCGCGATCGTCGCCGGGAGTTCGAGCACCTTCCCGGTTGGTCAGGGACCGACGCAAGTCCAGCTCGGCCTGAGTTCCGATGACGTTTGGGTGCTCGACGAGGACCGCGCCGAGTTGATCCAGGTCGGAGTCAGCGTCGGTCAGCCTCCGGTGATGACCGTCCGCGCCCGCGTGCGAACGCGCGCGCAGCCGCTCTCGATCGTGCCCGTGCGCGGAGTTGACGGCGTCGTCTCGACGCAACAGGTGTTCGTCACGAGCGCTGGAGACTCGACGCTTCGCGCGCTGCGAGTCGGCGCGACTTCCATCGCCTCGCTCGAGCCTGCCGCGCAGGGTCCCGTCGCAACCGGCGCGAATCCGCGCGATGTCGTTGCGCACCCGCGCCTGCCCGTGGTGTACACGGCGAACAGAGGCGCCGCGACGATCGGCGTGTACAGCCTGCAGGAGAGCGACATGTCCTTGAGCCTGCTCGAGGACCAGGCGCTCTCTCCGGGAGCGCAGCCCTCGGCGCTCGCGATCACTCCGGGTGGCCGCCACATGTATGCAGTCGATCAGACCGGTCGAGTGGCGGCCTTCACGGTCTCCGACAGCGACGGTTCGCTCGAGCTGAGCGCGGGGCAGAACTTCGTGACTTCGCTGGTCGACGCGCGGCTGCGAGCGGATCGGCTCGGACGCTTCGTGTTCCTCGTGCAGCCCGACGCGGGACTCGTGACCACGCTCACGATCAACCTTCCGACCGGCTTTCCGCTCACCAGCTCCATCGAGACTTCGCTGCCGCGACCGGTTGACCTTTGGACCAGCCCAGACGGCCGCTTCGCGTACGTGCTCGACGGCCAGCTCGCGCGCGTCGTGGTGTTCTCGATCGACGTGGTGTCAGGCGCGCTCGTCTCGACGGGATCGGCGCGGAACTTCGGCGGAAGTCCGACGCAACTGCTGGCGCGCAGCCCGGCCGAGTTGGCTGACAGCCTCGGGCTCACCGATCTGTTCGTGCACCAACCGCTCGGCGGACAGAGCTCGGCCGTTCGGCGCAACGCACTCACCGGAGCGCTCGCGACCGTCGGACCTGATGTATTCGAAGCTCCCCTGGGCAGCGCGAGCGTCGCTCGCCTCGGCCGCGGGTCCGCTGACCACAGCCTCCACATCGTCGAGAGCGGCCCGAACGCGCAACTCGTGAGCGGCGTGAACACCGGCGCGTTTCCCGCGCCCTGGTCGACGGTGGCCAGCGTGCCGCTCGGCGCCGGGCCGCGCGCGCTCGCCACGCGCACCGTTCGCGAGTGAAGAGCGACGGCGTCGTGAACCTGCGCCAGCTGAGCATCAACAGCTCGCGCAACGCCGTCGACTTCACGTTGCTTCGGTTCAGATGAGCGGAGTACGCGACCTCGGTTAGCGTGAACGCCATGACGAGTTCCGCGCCGCGACCTGGCAATCCGTTCGAGAAACTGCGGCAGGCGCTCGGTCCGCTGCCTCCTGGGCCCGCGTCACCGCCGCCGGAGGCGCCCTCCGGCCCGCCGCACGCGAAGGAGCGCGTCACCGTGCGTCTCGAGCGCTCGGGTCACGGCGGGAAGAGCGTGACCCGCGTCGAGGGCCCCGGCCTCGTCGGCGTGGAGCTGAGCGGCCTCGCACGCGAGCTTGCGAAGTCGCTTGGCGTCGGTGTGCGCGTCGACGGCGACGAATTGCTCGTCCAGGGCGATCAGCGTGAGCGACTCGATGAGGCGCTTCGACGCCGCGGGCTGTCCAACGTGCGCCGCGGGAACTAGACGCGCACGCCCTGAAGGACGTCGGCGCGTGCGGCGCTATCCCAACTCGCACGTGCACGTTAGATTTCGGACTGCCGCGGCCTATACGTCCCGCGCTCATCCCCAGCCCCAACCGACCCTACGCCGTGACCACGCAGACCCTGTCGATCCGTCCCGAAATGACCATGGAGCAGATCATGTCGCTGGCCCCCTCGGCCCAGCGCGCCCTGTTCCAGCGCTACCACATCGGCGGGTGCTCGTCGTGCGGCTTCCAGCCCACCGACACGCTCGCGCAGGTCTGCAAGGACCACAACATCCTCGATGTGAACGAGGTGGTCCGCACGATCCAGAACGCCGAGGACGCCGACCGCAACGTGCAGATCGGGGTCGAGCAGGTGAAGCGCTGGCTCGACGCCGGCGAGGACTTCTCGCTCATCGACGTCCGCACGCCCGAGGAACTCGCTATCGCCCAGCCCGCCACCAAGGCCCGATCTGGGCTCTGGTGGACCACTTGACGGATCGCCCAGCCGCGGCGAACCTCCCTATCGCGGTCGACGCCGACCGTCTCCGGCGGAAGTCATCCGCTTGAAATTCCT
>VGZE01000248.1 GCA_016872755.1 Planctomycetota bacterium | reverse complement strand
AAGCCCAAGAACAACGCGCGCGACGACAAGCAGGCGAAGGCCGACTTCAAGAAGGTCGGCTACGAGATCACCTTCGCCGGCGACGCGTTCCAACTGCTCTCGTTCCTCAGCCTCGTGGAGCGCCACTCGCGCTTCATGAGCGTGAACACGCTGAAGCTCTCCTCCGCCAAGCGCGACGACAACAAGCGCGGCGGGGACAAGAAGCCCGCCACGCCTCGTCACGAAATCCAACTGGAGGTGGAGTCGTACGTCTATCAACCGGCCGAGAAGGGCAAGCCGGTGCAGGTCGATGGGTACGAGCGCAAGCGCGACCTGCTCTCCACCGAGATCTCCAAGCAGCGCGCGCTGCTGCAGACGCAGGCCTACGAGTATCGCGGTTCGCGCAGCCGACGCGATCCGTGGGTCGATCCGCGCATGCCGGAGGCACAGGAAGGCGATGGCCGACCGATCGAGGAACAGATCGCGATCGTGGAGGACGCCACGCGGCTGGCCGCCAGCACGCACGATCTGTGGATGCGCATGCGCACGACGAGCAGTCCGATCGAAGTCATGACGCTCGAACGCGACTACCTGCCTGCGCTGGCCGACCTGATTTCGCGGGTCGACGAGCAGAAGCGCGCGGGCGGATTCACCTACGCGCCGGCCAAGGATGCCTGGCAGAAGAACGTGCTGGAGGTCCTCAGCGAGATGCAGGGCGGCCAGCAGCCCAGCGCCGACAAGGGTCCGTCCCTGGCCGTGCTCCAGGAAGCGCACGCCAGGATGAACTCCTACCGCGACGCCGGCGAATACAAGAACGTCCTCGAGGTGTTCGCATCAGTAGCCCTGATGCTGGATCTCGCGGAAACGTACCCCGATCGCGCGCAACTCGCTCTCGAGCTGCGCGAGTTCGCGGATGAGGCACGCACCGTGTTGGACTTCGAGAAGCTCTCGCTCTCGATCTCGGGCGTGATCGTCGCGTCGGGCAAGCCCTACGCGATCATCAACGGCCAGACGGTCGAAGTCGGGGAGGTAATGGAGGGTGGAATCGTGGTCCACGCCATCCGGCAGGACGAAATCGAATTCGAATTCCGCGGTCTTGTCCTCGGCCGAATGATCGGCCAATAGCGGCAATCGCCCGCATCGACATCACAAGGTAGGGGAGGAGTAGAGAACGATGAAATTCCAGAAGACCATCCAATATCTGACGACGGCTGTCTTGGCCGCCACGCTGAGCCTGGCGCAGGAAGCCAATCCCGACGCACGGGTCTCCCTGCGCGTCAAGGAGCGCACGCTGGCCGACGTCGTGAGCTTCTTGCAACAGCAATCCGGCGCGAACATCGTCGTGAAGAAGGGCGGGGAGAAGACCATCGACCTCGACCTGACCGACGTGCCGTGGCGCGACGCGCTCGATCTGGCCACCGAACTGGCCGGGTGCATCGTCGAGTCGCGCACGGCCGGTGTGCTGGTCGTCGACGAACCGCACCAGATCACGTACTCGGTCAAGGACGGCAACATCCGCGACGTGATCGAGGCCTTCGCCAAGATCAGCGGAGCCAACATCGTCGTCGCCCCCGAGGTGCAGGGCACGCTCTCGCTCAGCCTCAAGGACGTCCCGTGGCGCGATGCGCTCGACGTGGCCGCCAAGACCCTCGGATTCACAATCGTCGAGGAGAACCGCGGCATCCTGCGCGTGGTCGACCCGCTGTCGCTGCAGACGCAAATGGTCACGCGCAGCTATCAGCTGCGCTACATCCGCCAACCCAGCAAGTACGAACCGATCCTGTCCTCGGAGTTCGTGCTGAACACCCAGCAGACGAAGAAGCAGGCGACGGGCGGAGCCTCACAGAGCCAGTCTGACCTCGCGCTCAAGAAGTTGCCGATCTTCGGTGCCTTGCAGGCCGCGCTCACGACGGGGGGCCAGATCGACTACGTCGAGGCGCAGAACGTGATCATCGTTCGCGACACCGCGCAGGTGCAGGAAACGATCAAGGCGATCCTCGAGCGACTCGACACCGAGCCCGCGCAAGTCTTCGTCGACGTCAAGTTCGTCTCGACCACGAACAACAACCTGTTCAACCTGGGCGTCGACTACGGCGATTCCGGCCCGTCGATCGGCGTCTCGGGCGGTCAGATCCCGATCACGTTCCCGTTCGACCCGGGTAGCGGCGGTTGGGACGACTGGGTGATCGCGAACCCGACCGGCGAAGGTCCGTGGACCGACCCGCTGCTCAACGCAGGCACCACGATCTTTCCCGACACGATCTTCGGAGCCCTGGACTTCCAGCAGGTTTCGGCCACGCTGCGCATGCTGCAGCGCGACACGCAGAGCGAAGTCGTTCAGGCGCCCAAGCTGATCGCGCTCGACGGTCGCGAAGCCACCATCTTCGTCGGCGAGACGATCCGCTACGCCGAGGCGAAGACCGAGCAGGGCCAGGCCGGCGGCCTGTCGCTCTCGATCACCGAGGCCTCCGGCTCGCCCGTCGAGGTGGGCTTCCAGCTCTTGATCGTGCCGCACGTCGTGCCCGGCACGGACAAGCTCACGCTGGACGTGATCCCGAAGGAGACCAGCCTGTCGGGTGCCGGGGCGACCGAGCTCGCGCCCGCGGGCTTCGACGTGTTCACCGTTGGCGCTTCGGGCTCCTCGGGTTCGATCGCGTTGCCGCGCAAGCGCAGCTCGACCATCGTGACGAGCATGTTGCTGCAGAGCGGGCAGACCGCCGTCATCGGCGGCCTGACCAGCGACACCGACACCGAGGTGCACACGGAGGTTCCGTTCCTGGCCGACATCCCGCTGCTCGGCGAGTTGTTCCAGCACGACACGCGCACGCGCGAGAAGCGCTCGCTGATCGTGTTCATCACGCCGACGATCGTGCGCTCGTCCTTCGATCAGGAGCGCCTGCTCCGCGAGGAACTCGAAAAGCGCAAGGGCTTCTACAAGTCCGAGCTCGAGAAGATGGTGATGGAGGACCTGCGCTTGGCCACGCCGCCGGCGGCGGAAGCTCAGGTCCAGGTCCACAGCATGGCCCCGACCGAGGTCGAGACCGTGATCGCCGCTCCGGCCTCGAACTAGGCACGGGGGCCCTCGCGGGCCCGCGAACAGGGCCCGGCCCCCCCCGGAAGGGGGGGCCGGGCTTTTTTCTTTGCCTCGACCTCGACTCCGGGCTCGGAAAAGACGACACTGAGCCCAGGTTCGGACCTTGTGGTCCGCGTGCCTGGAGGCCGCTTCGCGGCCTCGGCATCGGACGTCCGGACCCGCGCAGGCCGCCTCGCCGTGCAGCCCCGTTCGCGGGAACTGCCGGGCCGGACTCCCTGCGCAGTCCATTCCGATCAACCGGTCCTGCCCGTCGCAGCGCCCATGCGCGCCGCCAATGCAGGGCCCGTCCGCCGGCGCGCTGCGCGCCCGCGGGGCTGCTCGTGTTCGCTTGGCGAATTCGCCTGGCGAGCCCGAGCCCTCCCAGGCAATGCGATTCGCCCGGGCGGACAGCGAAGAGAAAACTTGGATGAGTGAACAACCCCTCTCGGGCGCCTCAGGCGACCCGAGTTGGTCTTCCCCGGCGCCCACGGGTGCCGGATCTCCCGATGGCGGCGCGCCGGCTCGCGATGCAGGTGGCCCGACCGACGATGGTGGCGCACCCCGACGCGGACGGCGTCGGCGCCGACGCGGCGGACGTGGTCGCAACCGCGGTGGCGACAGCCCTGCCGGCGAAGGCGCGTTCGATGGCGCATCCGATGGCGGCGTAGCCGTGCAGGATGTCCCGTCGGAGGCCGCGGCCGAAGTCGATGCGCCGGCACAAGCTCCCGGACAAGCTTCCGGACATGCTCCCGGCGCGAGCGGCGGCGCCAATGGCTCCGATGGTCAGCGTCGCCGTCGTCGGCGCGGGCGCCGCGGGCGCGGACGCAATGCCCAGGCCGCGGGTTCCGCCGCGGACGGCCCAGCCGGCGACGCTCCCTCAGAAGGCGCGGACGAGACAGCCGCGCCGTCTGCCGCGC
>VGZE01000247.1 GCA_016872755.1 Planctomycetota bacterium | reverse complement strand
ACGCTCCCGAGCATCCGTCGCGGGCGTCGCTGTGCGTGCGCGCGCGCGATCCCGAAGTGCCGCGCGTCGAGCGCTTGACGAGCCTGCAGGAACTGCGGCGGCTGCAGGGACTGCTGGCTGCGCTGCTCGAGCGCGGCGAACGGCCGCACGCGCGCTTGAGGCTGGCCGAGCTGTGCAATCTGACCGGCCAGCACCAGCGCGCCGAGCAGCACGCGCGCGCCTGCCTGGCCGAGTGGCGCGACCACCTGCTGGCGACGCTGCAACTGGCCGAAGCCCTCGCACTGGGCGGTCATGGGCCGCGCGCGCGAACGCTGCTCGAGCAGATCGCCGAACGCGCGCCGGTCACGCCGCATGTGCGCGCGCAGTTGCTGGCTTGCCTGGGCGAGGCCTGGCGACGCGCGGGCGATGCCGGGCAGGCCGCGGAGTGCTTCGGAGCAGCGCTGGTGCTCGAGCCCGGTCAGGTGCTCGCGCTGAATGGACGCGCGCGCCATGACATGGAGGCAGGCGACTTCGACGCGGCCACGCGCGACCTGATGGTCGCCGCGCAGGTGGAGCCGCTGCGCGCGGACACGTGGAGCAACCTCGGCCGCGCGCTGGTCCTTTCCGGCGCGCACGAGCAGGGCTCGTCGATGTTGGCGCGCGCGCTGTCGATCAACTCGACGCACCGCGAGGCGCGCGTGCTGCTCGAACGCATCGGCCTGATGCGCGCGCCGCGCCGGCGCGCGTGCGGTTGAGGGCCCATGAAGACTTCACGCACCGCTTCTTCGACGCTGCTGATCGGAACGGCCAAGGGTGGTTTCGCACTCGAAGGCATCGGCCGCGCAGCGAAACTGCGCGGTCCGTTCCTGTTCGGCGCCAAGACGCACGATCTGCGCGCCGATCCACGCAGCGGCCGCACCTGGCTGATGAGTTCGACCGGCGGGCACCTCGGTCCGACGATCTACCGCTCGATCGACCGCGGGCGCACGTGGAGCGAGGCGCCCCATCCGCCGCGCTTCGCGCCGGCACGCCGCAAGACGGCCGCCCCCAGCGTGAAGATCAACTTCTGGCTCGAGCCCGGCCACGCGGACGAGCCGGACGTTTGGTACTGCGGCACCAGTCCGCAGGGACTGTTCCGCTCGGAGGACGGCGGGCAGACCTGGCGCGGCGTCGACGGCTGGAATCGCAATCCGGCCTGGGAGAGCTGGACCTCCTTCGGCCGCGACGGCACGCCCGACGGTCCGGTGCTGCATTCGATCCAGATCGATCCACGCGACGCCCGGCACATGACGGTGTCGTGCTCGAGCGGCGGCACCTTCGAGTCGCTCGATCAGGGCGGCTCCTGGCGCCCGCTCAACCGCGGCGTCGCCGCCGATTTCCTGCCCAACCCGGACGCCGAGTACGGCCACGATCCGCACTGCATGCGGATGCACCCGGCCGATCCGGACCGCTGGTACCAGCAGAACCACTGCGGCATCTACCGGCTCGATCGCGCCGCGCGCGCCAAGACGCCGAGTTGGACGCGCATCGGAACGCGCATGCCCAAGGCCGTCGGCGACATCGGTTTCCCGCTCGTGCCGCACCCCACCGACGCGGACACCGTGTGGGTGATCCCGATGGACGGCCGCACGATCTGGCCGCGCACGGCGGTCGACGGACGGCCGGCCGTGTACATGACGCGCGACGGCGGTCGCTCCTGGCGCCGGCAGGACCGCGGTCTTCCGCGTTCGCACGCGTACTGGACGGTGTTGCGACAGGCCTTCACCAGCGACGCCGGCGAACCGCTCGGGCTGTACTTCGGCACGACCTCGGGCGAGCTGTGGGGCAGCCGGGACGCGGGCGGGAGCTGGCGGCGGCTGCTCGCGCACCTGCCGCGCATCTACTCGGTGCGCTGGAGCGGGCGATGAGCGTGCGCGTGCACGTCGGCAGCATCCTGCACGGCTACACCGGCGGCGCGAGCGAGCTCGTGGCCGAGGGAGCCACGCTGCGCGACGTGCTGTCCGATCTCGACCGCGCGCACCCGGGGCTCTTGTTCCGCATCGTCGACGAGCAGGGCGCGCTGCGACCGCACGTCAAGCTCTACGTCGGCGACCGCTTCGTGCGCGAGCTGGGAACGCGCGTGTCGGCGGGCGCGACCGTGCACGTGCTGCAGGCGCTCTCGGGCGGCTGAGCGCGCGCCGGCCGCGCACACCCTCAGATCACCCAGGCCAGGCGCGGATACGGCGTCGAACGATCGCAGTCGCCGCCGGTCAGCAGCCAATTGTCGGCCGGACCGATCAGGTCCTGCGGCAGCTTGCGTTCGGGGTCGTAGACGATCTGGTGCTCGGTCCGGCCGGGCACGACCTCGCTGAAGCCGGCTCGTTCGAATTGCGCGCGAATGTCGCTGGGAAAGCCCTCGCACAGCAACGCATCGACACCTTGGCGAGCCAGCGCCTCGGATGCGAAGTGCAGTGCGATCGGGAGCAGGCTGGCGACCTCCTTGCGCGGCATCACCAGCTCAGCGATGTGGCCGACGCGGATGCCGCTCCACACGAAGGCCTCCAGCGCGAGTACCGCGCGCAGCCGCCCTTCGCGCCGCAACACGAGGAAACGCCCCGGCGCGCGCGCATTGCAGTAGCGCCAGCGCAGCACTGCGTCCGTGCGCAGCGTCGCGACCGGGTAGTCGCGGCTGACGGCCTGCCAGAACGCGTCCATCTCCGGCGGAGGCTCCGTGCGGATCTCTGCGTTCCAGCCGGCGAGCTCAGCGGCCGTCGGTCGCGCGTGCGAGCTCAGGAATTGGCGCAGGTTGCGCAGCTTCCAGCCGAGGTTCGCGCGCATGCGGTTCCAGCGCCCCGGCGGGATCTCGCGCCGGCACGTCAACCGCCAGGCGCCGCTCAGCGTCGTGAAGCGGATCAAGTGCGACCCGATGCCGCGGTGGATGTAGCCGCGCCGCGTGAAGATCTGGTTCACGACGTCGGCCATGCCGTAGGCGATCGGCAGGTCGGCGCCCTTGTCGAGCTTCTGGAACAGCGTCAGGCGGCTCTTCCCGCCGCGGTGAGCGGGGTGGATCATCAAGTCGATGCCCCAGCAGCAGTGATAGAGGGCGTCACCCAGCTTGAGGTCGACCGGAATGAAGCCGAAGTGCCCGACGACCTTGCCATCGTCGAGCATGACCCAGTTCGTGATCTGTCCCGGCCGGCGGGCGGGGTTGTCGCGGTACTGCCAATCGAAGCGCTCGCGCAGGTAACCCGCCTTGGTTGCACCGAAGATCTCGGCGAACAGGCCGATCACGCCGTCGCGATGCTCGTCGGCGAGCGGCTCGACCTTCCAGGTGCTCATCGCGGCTGCGGAGCATAGGAGCGCACCCGTACCTGTCAAGGCGCGCTCGCAGCGCCGCCTTCAGATCCGTTGCACGAACCAGGACAGGCCGAGCACTACGATGGCGGCCGCACCCAGTCGACGCAGCAGCAGCGGAGCCAGGAACGGATCCTCTTCGTCGCGCTTGCGGGGCAGCGCGGCGAGGGCGAGCACGGCGACGGACACGAGAGCGACCTGCGCGAGCTCGACACCGAGGTTGAACGCGAGCAGCGCCGTGCCGACCGCCTTTTCGCGCACCAGCGACTCGCGCAGGAATCCGGCGAATCCGAGCCCGTGCACGAGCCCGAACACGAAGGCTTCGATCCAGCGCGAGCGCGCCAGTCGCGGGCGCACCAGGCAATCCGCGGCGACGTAGGCGATCGAGAGCGCGATCGCGATCTCGACGAGGCCGGAGAAGGCCGAAACGTCGACGAGCTCGAGCGCCGCCAACGCGAGCGTCACCGAGTGGGCCAGTGTGAACGCCGTCACCACGTACAGCAGCGAGCGCAAGCGACGCGCGGCGAGGACCAGCGCGGCCAGGAAGGCGAGGTGGTCCCAACCGCTCAGGATGTGCTGAGCGCCCAAGCGCAGGAAGACGGGGAAGGCTCCGCGCCCCTGCGGGTCGGATCGGCCGCGCGGCGTGCGCTGGTCCAGCGCAAAGGATTCCGACGCGCCGTCCCATTCGATCG
>VGZE01000246.1 GCA_016872755.1 Planctomycetota bacterium | reverse complement strand
CGAACCCGACCCCGCGCTGCCCGCGGTGGCCCGGCTCGAGGCCGGCGCGCGCGCCTGGCAGATCGACGTCTGGCCGGGCTGGGTGCGCGTCGAATCCGCGGACGGCGCGCGCGGTTGGATCCCGGACGAGCAGGTCTTCGCTCTGGAGCGCTGAGGAAGCGCAAGTTGCCGGCTGGAGCGCGGAATCGTCTGGACAAGCGGATGGCCTTGTCGAGTTCGAAAATCCCAGGCACCGCGCTGCTTCTCGAACCGGCCATGGCAGGCTAGAGACAGCAGGCCTTCGCGCCTTCCCATGCAGGTTCCGCAACACCACATCTTCGTTTGCATCACCCAGCGGCCGCCGACCGCCGGCGCGTCCTGCGGACACGCCGGTTCGCGCCTGCTGATGGACAAGCTGCAACTGCTGCTGCTCGAGCACGAGCTCACGCAGCGCGTGCGGATCAACGGCTCGACCTGTCTGGGGCCGTGCGAGGTCGGAGTGAACTTGGTCGTGTACCCGGACGGGGTCTTCTACCAGCGCGTCACCGAGGCGGACTTGGGCGAGATCGTCGAGCAACACCTGCTGCGCGGGCAGCCCGTCGAGCGCCTGCGCCTGCGCGACACGGCCGCGCGGTCGGCGATCGGCTGAGCGATGTTCGAGTCGGTCCGCGGCGCGTGGTAGCCTCGCCGCTCACTTGCTCCTCCTGCTCGAAAGCCTGCTGCTGCTGGCCGCCCCGCTGAGCGCCGCACAAGCCGCCGTGCCCCCGGCGGCAGCCGGCGGCGCTCCGGGCGTGCTGGTGATCGCGATCGATGCGCTGCGCGCGGATCGCGTGCATGCGCTGGGCTACGATCGCGCGACCACGCCGGTGCTGGACACGCTGGCCTCCGAGGGCACGCTCTTCCGGCAGTGCATGTCGACCGCGCCTTGGCTGTTGCCCGCGCACGTGTCGCTGCTGACCGGCTGCGATCCCAACGTCGCGCGTCGCGCGTTGGACAAGTCGATCGAGCGGCAGGTCGAGCGCAACTGGCACGTGCCCGCGCGCGTTCCACACGCCGCGGTCGAGTGGCTGACCGGCGGGCACGCGACGGCGGCCTTCCTCGATCATCCGTGGATTTCGGAGCTGTACGGAATGCACGTCGGCTTCAGCCACTTCGACGCGCGCGAGAGCACGAGTCCGCCGCGCGGGCTCGAGCACAATGCGGCCGCGCTGCTCGGCTGGCTGCGCGAACTGCCGCGTGAGCAGGCCTGGTTCGCCTACCTGCACGTCCACGACCTCGAACGCATCTGGTCCGAGCCCGATCCGATGCGCGACAGCCTCTTCCCGCCGCGCCAGGGAGGCGAGCGCGTGCCTGCCGTCTCGAACGAGGAGCCGTGCTTCCACGCCATCCCGCCATCGCGCTGGGACGGCGGCCGGCACACGCTCGGCGAGTACCAGGCGCGCTATGACGGCGCCCTGCACCAGCTCGACGAGCGTCTCGGTCGGCTCTTCGCCGAGTTGCGCGCGATGAACCGCATGGGCACGACCACCATCGCCGTCGTCGGCTCATTCGGCTTGCAATTCGGCGAAGCCGGGTTGTACCTCGATCACGGCGGGCTGTCGGTCGCTGACCTGCACGTGCCGCTCTTGATCCGGCCGGCGCCGGCGCAGGATCGGGCGCGCGGCCGCGCCATCGACGAGGTCGTGTCGAGCGCGGACCTGGCGCCGACGCTGCTCGAGTTGGGGGGATTGCCGGTGCCCGCGGGCATGCACGGTGTGTCCCTCGCGCGCTGGCTCGCGCGCGAAGCGCCGCCGCCGGACGCGCCGCGCGAGTACGCGATCGCCACCTGTGGACTGCAGCAGGGCTATGTGCTGTTCGGGCGCCAGTGGGTGCTCGAGATCCTCTTCCCGGGCGAGACCTCCAGCCCGTCACTGGTCCGCTCGTGGTTCGGCGATTCCGATCTCGAGGGCCGGCGTTCTGAATACCGGGAGCGCGTGTACGACCGTTTCGCGACCCCGGTTCCGGCGTGGAATCACCGCTCCCCGCCGCCGGCCGAGGTGCTCGATCGGATCAAGCAGCACGCCTCGCGCTGGGTTCTGAACATCGATCAGATGCGACGCGTGCTGCACACGACCGGCCTGCGGCGCGACGTGACGCCGGAGCAGATTCGCGAACTGGTGCGGCTCGGATACCTGGGTTCCGACTGGGCGCCCGCGCCCGTGGAGCAGCGCTGATCCGTGAAGGTGCTGTTCGTCTCCAACGGCTACCCGCCGCACGGGCAGTGGGGCACCGAGTTCTACACGCGCGAGCTCACGCGCGCGCTGGCCGCGCGCGGTCATCGCATCTGCGTGCTCGTGCCCGACCGCAGCGGCGCGCGCGCGCGCTACACGCTGGAGTCGGAGCAGCGGGCCGAGGCCCGGCTCCTGTCGCTGCACAACCCGGGCGATCCCGGCAAGCACTTCGAGGACAGCTATCGCAACGCGCAGGTCGAGCAGATCTTCGCGCGCGTGCTGGCCGAGGAGCGCCCGGATCTGGTGCACTTCACCTATCTGCTGTGGGGCTTGTCGGTGCGCCTGCCCGAGGTCGCGCGCGAAGCGGGCGTGCCCAGCGTCGTCACGCTGACCGACTACGGCCTGTTGTGCCACCGCGCGCAGATGGTCGACTGGAAGCTGCGCCGCTGCCACGGTCCGCATCCGCCACGGACCTGCGCGAGCTGCGTGCGCACGCCGTCGACCTACGACCACCCCGCGGCGCTGCTGATCGCGCGCCGCGCGCTGGCGAGCCTGGCCGCCACCTGCGGGGGACTGGGCCGGGTGCCGGTCGCGCGCGATCTCGCCGCGCGCGAGGACGCGGTGCGGGCCGGGCTGGCCGCGGCCAGCGTGCTGATCGCGCCGACCGAGAACGTCGCGCAGGCCTTCGTGCGCTTCGGCGTGGCGGATCGACGCATCGAGCGCCTGGTCTACGCGCTCGACGAGCGCGCGCTCGAGGGCGCGCGCGGCGTGCCGACGGGGCCGTGCGTGTTCGGTTACCTCGGGCAATTCACGCCGCACAAGGGCCTGGCCACGCTGCTGGAATCCGTCGAGCTGATGCGCCGGCGGCTGCCCGAATCGGTCGAGCCCTGGTCGCTGCGCCTGTACGGCGCGCCCAGCGGCGGCCGGCATCGCCTCTTCGCCGGACGCGTGCTGCCGCGCGGCGCGGACCTGCGCATCGAAGTGCGGCCGCCGTTTCCCGCCGATCGCGCCGGCGAGGTGCTGGCCGAGCTCTCCGCACTGGTGCTGCCTTCGGAGTGGGACGAGAACGCGCCGTTGTCGGTGTTGCAGGCGCGCGCGGCCGGCGTGCCGGTCGTCGCCTCGTCGGTACCGGGCATCCGCGCGGTGGTCGAGCAGGGCGTGCACGGCCTGCTCTTCGCTCCGGGCGACGCCGCCGGACTGGCCGATTGCCTGCGCGAGCTGGTGATCGGGCGCTTTCCGCGCCGAGTCGCGCCGTCGCGACCGCACACGCTGGACGCCCACGTCGACGCGCTCGAGGCGATCTACGCCCGCGCGGGGAGCAGCGCCGCATGAGCGAGCTCTCGCGCAAGGTCGAGGGGCGCGGCCTGGACGTGGGCTTCATCTGCCAGGGTTGGCCCCCCGATCAGGGCGGCGTCGAGAGCCATGCGCAGGATCTGGCGCGCGCGCTGGCGCGGCGCGGGCACCGCGTGCACGTGCTGGCGCTCGACTATCGAGCCGAGATCGCGCCGTACACGGTCACGCTGAGTGAATCCGAAGGCGTGACGGTCCGGCGCTTCGCGTATCGCTACCACGATCACCGCGCGCTGGCCGATCTGGTCGTGCACGCGCGCGCCGAGGACGCCGTGGCGGCCTTCCTGGCCGAGACGCCTTGTGATCTCGTGCACGTGCACCACCTGACGGGATTCGGCCTGCGCGTGCTGCGCGCGATCGTCGACCTGGGGCAGCCGCTGGTGATGACGCTGCACGACTACTGGCCGCTGTGCCCGCGCGGTCAGATGCTGCGCGCCGGCGAGGGCGCGGCGCCCGGCGCGATCTGCGCCGTCCCC
>VGZE01000245.1 GCA_016872755.1 Planctomycetota bacterium | reverse complement strand
CCCCATCGTCGTGCGCAAGATCCTCGGGCACCTCGGCCACCCGACCGAGCCTCCACGGCCCGCACCGGCGCGCTCACGCGAACAGCTCGACTTCGCCTGAGCCGGCGCCCTTCACCACATCCAGCCCACTCCTCGCCCGCGACCCGCGCCGGCCGGCAGGCCCGGTCGTATCCAACGCGCCCGCACCACCGCCCCAGCGGGCCCCGAACGCCTCGCCAGCCCGCCACCAAGGCCCGATCTGGGCTCTGGTGGACCGCTTGACGGATCGCCCAGCCGCGGCGAACCTCCCTCTCGCGGTCGACGCCGACCGCCTCCGGCGGATGTCATCCGCTTGGAGTTCCTATCCCCCAGGCGCGCTCGCTGGCATCGGCCGCTGCGTGCCGCAGTAGCTGCAGAAGCGCTCCTCGGCGGCGCGGAACGGAGCTCCACACTGCCCGCAACGGATCGGCTCGGTCACGCGCGTCCTCCTACGTGCACGGGCTCGAGCTTCTGCACTCCGCCCCGGACCGTCAAGGCGCCGTCCCGGTTCCAGTCGCTCAATCGGCCAGCGGCACGCGCGGCGGTCGCGTGGCGAGCACCGTGCCGAGCAGCGCCACGACGAGGCCTGCGAGGATCCCGAACGACATCGCGTCGGGCGCGGCGATGAGCCAGCGCAGGCCGTTCAGGGTCCAGAGCATGGCCCACACGACGAGGAACCAGCCAGCCGCGCGCGCGAGCGCTCCCTGGGCGCGCGCGAGGCGCCAGGCGAGCAACACGAGCACGGCCTCGCCCCAGGCGAGCAGCGCTCCGCGCCGCTCCAGGTAGGTGAGTCCGACGCTGTCCATCTCGGGCAGGGCGGCCATCACGCGCACCTCGGTGCCCCTCCAGGCGGCCACGCCGCAGGCGGCGACGACCGCGGCCGAGCTCCACGCGAACAGAGCGCGGACGAAACGGGGGAGACTCTGCAGCATGGGACCCGAGCGTAGCCGCGCTACGCTGGCTGTCGATGGCCTTGCCGTTCCACACCACGCGCTGGTCGCTCGTCGCACGCGCCGGGGATTTCGCGGGCGGGGGGGCGGATTCACCTGCGCGCGCGGCGCTCGACGAGCTCGTGCGCGCCTACTGGCCGGCGCTGTTCGCCTTCGCGCGCTCGCGCGGCGAGACGTCCGAGGAGGCGGCCGACCTCGTGCAGGGTTTCTTTGCGCGCGCGGTCGAGAAAGGCGGCCTGGTGCCGCGCGAGCGGCGCGCCCGCTTTCGCTCCTTCCTCCTGGCGGCGTTCCAGCACTTCGCGGCCAACGAGGCCGAGCGTGCGGCGGCGGTGAAGCGCGGCGGAGGTGAGCGCGGGCTCGCGCTCGACGAGCTGGCGCGCGAGGACGAGCTCGTTTCCAGTGGCGACGAGCCCGCGCGGGCCTTCGAGCGACGCTACGCGCGGCGCGTGCTCGAGCGTGCGTTCACCCTCCTGCGCGAGGAGCAGGCCGCGGTCGGCCAGGCGGCGCGTCTCGCGCGGCTCGAGCCGCACCTCGTGGGCGAGGACGGGGCCGTGCCCTACGCCGAGCTCGCGCTCGAACTCGGCACGAGCGCCGGGGCCCTCAAGGTTGCGGTCCATCGCCTGCGGCGGCGCTTCGGCGAGCTCCTGCGGGCCGAGGTGGCGGGGACGCTGACCGACCCGGGCGAAGTCGATGCGGAGCTCGGCGAGCTGATGGCCGCGCTGGCGCGATGAAGAGCGGAGTAACCTCGCCGCGGGATCCCGTATCCGGGGGGTGAGCCACCCATGCCGAACCCCGCCGAATCGAGTTCCTGTCCCGCCTGCGGCGCGCCGCGGCGTCCCGATGAACCCTGCCCGCGCTGCCTTCTGCAGCTCGGGCTCTCGCGCGTCGCCGGGGGGCGCGCCAAGGCCCGCCCCGAGCCGCCCACGCCGGAGGAGATCGCGCACCACTTCCCGGGACTCGAGCTCGAGGCCGTGATCGGCCAGGGCGGCATGGGCGTCGTCTACCGCGCGCGCCAGACGAAGCTCGACCGCACGGTGGCGCTCAAGCTGCTCGCGCCCGAGCTCTCGGGCGATCCGGCCTTCGCCGAGCGCTTCCTGCGCGAGGCGCGTGCCATGGCGCGGCTCGAGCATCCGAACATCGTCGCCGTGCACGACTTCGGCGAGACCGACGGGCTGTGCTGGATCCTGATGGAGCACGTCGAGGGCGTGAACCTGCGCCAGGCGCTCGCGGCCGGCGAGGTGACGCCGGCGCGCGCGCTCGCGATCGTGCCCAGGCTGTGCGCGGCGCTGCAGGCGGCCCACGAGCTCGGCGTCGTGCACCGCGACATCAAGCCCGAGAACGTGCTGCTCGGCACCGACGGCAGCGTGAAGATCGCGGACTTCGGCCTGGCGAAGCTGAGCGGGCCGGGCGGACCGGAGGCCGCGCTCACGCAGACCGACGCCGCCATGGGGACGCTGCACTACATGGCGCCCGAGCAGCTCGTCGGTGCGCGCGAGGTCGACCACCGCGCCGACATCTACTCGCTCGGCGTCGTCTTCTACGAGATGCTGACGGGCGAGCTGCCGCTCGGACGCTTCGAGCCGCCGAGCCAGCGCGCGTCGGTCGCGGACGGGGTCGACGAGATCGTCATGCGCACGCTCGAGCGCGCGCCGGAGAAGCGTTACCAGGCGGCGGCGGAGGTGAAGACCGACGTCGAGGGTCTCGGGAAGCGCGAGGTTTCCGGCGCAGCGCGAGAGCCCGCGACACCTCCTGCACGCAAGGTGGACGGCGGCCTCCTGGCCTTCTCGCGGCTCCTCTTGCTGCTCCTCGTGCCGAGCCTCCTGCGTCGGCTCCTCGAGCTGCCGGGCGGCCTGGTGTGGAGCTCGCTCGCGCTCGCGCTCGGCCTGGTCTGGATCCTGCTCGCCTTCGTCGGGCGTGATCCGCGCCTGGCGCTCGACTCCTGGAAGGTGCGCGAGTTCTTGACGCGCACTGGTGGCAGCACGTTGCTCGCGGCCGTCGCTCTGTTCGCGATCTTGCAGGGCTTCCTCGCGCTGTGGGACAAGGGCACGGACCAGTTCGAGCCGAGCACGAATCCGCTGCGCGTCGAGGCCGAGGCGCTGAGGCCGGTGCCGGGACTTCCCCGGGAAGAGGGCCCGTTCGAGCCGTACTACAACGCGCACGCCACCGACGGCCCCGCGCTGCTCTTCCTGGGGCTCCTGCTGCTGCCGCTCGCCGCCCTGTTCCTTGCACGCCGCGCTGGCCAGACCAGCCTGGTCCCGCTCGCGATCGCGCCGCTGCTCGCGCTCGCCGGTGCGGGCTACGTGCGCCTGCGCTGGGACTGGCCCGAGGCCACCTGGAATCAGCGGACGGAGGTGAAGGACGAGCTCGCGCTCGAGGCAGACCCGCGCGCGCTCGCGGAGGCGCTCGAGCAGGACTACCTCGCGCGCGACTACGAGCTCGTCTTCCGGCTCGGCTCTCCTTCCGGGCTCGAGGTCCTGGCCGTCCGGCCGCGTCACTGGAACGACCGCTGGCAGCTGACCCCGGTCGGGCCGCGCTGCGCGACCCCGGGCGTCGTCTTCCGCATCGAACGGCGCGCCGGAGCGAGCGAGACCACGCTCACCTGGAACGCGGGCACGGCCCTGGCGACGGACAACCGCATCCCGCGCTGGCGCGCGGACACGACGCACACGATCGAGCGCGCCGTCGCGACCGTGCGCGGCCCGTGAGGGTTCGCGCGCGCCGCGCGCTATCCTCTGGCCCGCGATGACCAAGCCCCCCGAGCGTCCCGCCAATCCCTTCGAGAGCCTCAAGGCCAAGCTCGGACCACTGCCGCCCGGCCCGGAACCGTTGACGCCGCCGAAGAAGCGCGTGCCGGGTGCGCCGCATGCGGAGGAGCGCGTGACGGTGCGCTTCGAACGCGCGGGGCACGGCGGGAAGACGGTGACGCGCGTCGAGGGGCCGGGGCTCGCGCAGGGGGGATAGGAACTCCAAGCGGATGACATCCGCCGGAGGCGGTCGGCGTCGACCGCGATAGGGAGGTTCGCCGCGGCTGGGCGATCCGTCAAGTGGTCCACCAGAGCCCAGATCGGGCCTTGGTGGCG
>VGZE01000244.1 GCA_016872755.1 Planctomycetota bacterium | reverse complement strand
GCGAGGCGGCGCGGCTGCTCGGTCGCGCCGTACTCGACGACGAGCGCGGCCGCAACGAGGCCGTGCGCGAGATCGCGCTGAAGAGCGGGGCGATCGCGGTCCTCAAGGGCGCCGGCACGCTGGTCAGCGATGGCACGCGCGTCTGGAAGTGCGACCACGGCAACCCGGGCATGGCGACGGCCGGTTCGGGAGACGTGCTCGCGGGGATCCTCGTCGCGTATGCGGCGCGTGCACGAGCGCTCGAGCAGCGCGACTACGGAGCCTTCGAAGCGGCCTGCGCCGCCGTGTACATGCATGCCCTCGCCGGGGACGAGGCGGCCACCTCGAAGGGGGAGCGCGCGCTGATCGCGTCCGATCTGATCGACGAGCTGCCCGACGTGCAGGATTACAACGAGCCCTGAGCAATAAGCCCTGAGCGACGAGGCCCGACACTTCGGCGAGCCTGCGGGGCACCGCGCGCGCTAGACTGCGTCCAGTCATGGCCGCCACCTCAGTTTCCATGCCGGCCGGCGCGCAAGCCGTGCTCGGCGACGGCATCGGTTTCGTCGCCCTCGTCGATCGCATGCAGCAGGACCACGCGCTCAAGGTGGTCAACGCGGCGCGCATCTCCTACGCCAAGCAGAACGCGCAGCTCTCACCCAAGGACAAGCAACTCGCGCGCTTCCTGTGGGAGCACGGCCACACCTCTCCGTACCGGCACTCGTTCTACACGTTCCACTGGAAGGCGCCGTTGTTCGTGTTCCGGCAGGCGTTCAAGTACCAGGTCGGCTCGACCTGGCGGAAGTACGAACTCGACGGGCACCCGGTCAGCGCCGAGGTGTTCGACGTGCTGTTCGACACCGACAAGGGCTGCTCGTGGAACGAGATCAGCGGTCGCTACGTGAACTGGGAAGAGGAGTTCTACGTGCCGCTCGTGATGCGCGCGAATCCGCCGCACGGGAACAAGCAGGCCTCGCTCGACCTGCCGGCGGACTTCGATCACGCCGGTGAGCGCGAGCGCATGATCGGCGAGTGCCGCGAGGCCTTCCGCCTGTATCGCGAGCGGATCGCGCGCGGCGTCGCGAAGGAGATCGCGCGCATGTGCCTGCCGCAGAACATCTACACGCAGGCGTACTGGACGGTCTCGCTGCAGGGTGTGATCCACTTCCTGTCGCAGCGGTTGCCGGCCGACGCGCAGTTCGAGATCCGGCGCTACGCCGAGGGCATCTACGCGCTCGTGCAGGCGGATCTCGAGCAGCTCGGGCTCGACCGAGCGGCCTTGCTGGCCGAGTAGGAGCGGCTGGCGCCGCTACGGCGCGATCACCAGGATCGCCGAGACGTTGAGTTCGTGGGTGCGCGCGGGAATCGAAACGGCCCCGCCCGCTTCTTCGCGCAGGTGCTCGATGTCCGCCGGCGCGATCTCCTTCGGGTAGTAGGACCCCTGCACGATCACGCGCTTGCCTGCCGCGTCCTTCGGAAACGTGAACGCGCCGCCGCAGCCGGCCTCCCAGCGCACGAGCGCCTCGCTGTCGCCGTCGACGAGCTTCATCCAGCAGCCGACCTTCTGGCACACGGCTTCGATACGCGCCTCGACGAGCACCGTGCGGTCGTAGAAGGCGCTCGGCTGGCGATCGAGCTCGGCCAGCCGGTGCACCGCGGCGGGCCTGAACTCGGCGCCGATGCACTCACCGTCGGGCAGGGCCGGGGGGCTCGCGCAGCCGGCGGCGGCGATGAAGAGGCAGCCCGGGCCGGTGAGCGAGATGCGCAGATTCATGCGCCCATGCTACCCGCCGCGCCGCCGCCGCAGCGCCTCGCGCAGGATCCATTCCACCTGCGCGTTCAGGCTGCGCAGGTCCGCCGCCGCCCAACGCCGCAACTCCGCGTGCAGGTCCTCGGGCAGGCGCAGCACGAAGGACTTGCGCGCGCGCTCGGTCGCATCCGATTCCAGCTCGTCCGGGCGGCCCTCCTCGGGCGGCCCGGACGGCGGCATTGCGCGCGATGCGCTCACGCGGTTCCTAGTTGTAGAGCGTGCCGGTGTTGATGACCGGCTGCGGGTTGGTCTGGCCGCACAGCACGACCAGCAGGTTGCCGACCAGCGTCGCCTTGCGCTCCTCGTCGAGCTTGACGAGTTGCTTCTCGCTCATCTTGTGCAGGGCCATCTCGACCATGCTGACCGCGCCCTCGACGATCTTCGCGCGCGCCGCCAGGATGGCCGAGGCCTGCTGCCGCTGCAGCATCGCGGCTGCGATCTCCTGCGCATAGGCGAGGTGCGACAGGCGCGCTTCGAGCACCTGGATGCCCGCGATCACGAGGCGCTGGCGCAGCTCTTCCTGCAGCTCCTGCGCGACGACGTCGGCGCTGCCGCGCAGCGTCGTGCTGACCTCCGAGGCCTGGCCGTCGTCGTACGGGTGCCGGCTGGCGACCGAGCGCACGGCGGCCTCGCTCTGCACCTCGACGAAGTGCTCGTAGCCCTCCACGTCGAAGGTGGCCTGCGCTGCATCCTGAACTTGCCAAACGACGACCGCCGCGATTTCGATCGGGTTGCCGAGGAGGTCGTTCACCTTCAGCGTCTTGCCGTTCAGGTTGTGCGCGCGCAGCGAGACCTTCTTCTTCATCGTGAACGGGTTCGTCCACCAGAAGCCGCTGGTGCGCACGACGCCGCGGTAGCTGCCGAAGAGCACGAGCACGCGGCCCTGGTTGGGCTCGACGATGAAGTGGCCGGGCAGCAGCAGCATGAAGAGGAGCAGCAGCGCGAAGGCCGGGGCAAGCAGCGCCGGCTCCTGTTCGACGCCGGCCAGCACGAAGCAGGCAATCGCCGCGAACAGCACCATGAAGCTGAAGGCCAGCATCAGGAAGCCGGACAGCGGGCGGAACGGGACCTCTCGAGACGGTGTGCGGGTTTGCATGGCAGGGGGGTGAGATTGAATTGACATCATTATGATACTAACTGCGTGACGCTCAGCGCGGTATTCCGGAGTGCGCCCGGCTCGGATGATCAGACGTAAAAGATTTGCTGATAATAATTTAGGCAACTTCGATCCAGCTCGGGGCTGCCCGGTAGGCAGGCTCCGGCGCGAGCACTAGCATCCGCGCATGTCGCGCGCGCTTCTCGCCTGGCTGCTTCTCACCCAGCCGGTTCAGCAGCCCGCTTCGGCCCCCGCTCCTGCCGCACCGGCCGCACAGGCCACGCTCGACCAGCTCTTCGCCGACCAGGGGATTCGCATCGACCGCGAGCGCGGCCTCCTTGGACTGCGTTGCAGCGTCGGCGTCACGCGCGACCTGATCGAGTACCTGCTGGTCGGTCCGGGCGGATCCGGTCACGAGAGCCTGTTGCTGACGAGTGCGACGCCGAGCCTGATCAACACCGGGTTGCTGCTGCTCGGGGTCGAGCGCGGACAAGACGTGCGCTGGGTGCGGCGCGAGCCGCCGCCGAGCGCCGACGAACTCGAGCAGGGCGCCAAGCCGTATCGGCTCGAACTGCCGCAGGGAGACGGCTTCTACCTGTACGTCAGTTGGCGCCGCGGTCGCGAGACCTTCCTGTTCCGCGTCGAGGATCTGCTGGTCGATCTGCGCGCCGACGCGTCGATGCAGCGCCACCGCTGGGTCTACACGGGCTCGCACTTCGTTCGGACCAAGGACGGTAGCGAGCGCTTCGCGGCCGACGTCGCCGAGAACCTGATCTCGGTCGTCTTCTTCCCCGAGCGCGATGTCTTCACGACCGCTGCGCTGCCGGAATGCGTGCTGCAGACCAACTGGGTCGCGAACGCATGGCTGGTGCCTGCCGCGGGCAGCCCGGTCGAGCTCCTCTTCGCGCGCCAGCCGCTGACCGATCTGCCGGCCGCTTGGATCGACGCGTTGCCGCGCGTCGGGCCCGATCCGGATCGACCCGCGCAGATTCCGGCCGATGGTCCGGTGCCCGCCGGCGGAGGAGAGCGCTGAACCGCAGCCACAATCCCGCCGCGCGCCTCGAGCAGCGACTCGCGCAGGCGCGGCGCATCGCGTGGGCCTGCGCGCTCGCCGAAGCACTGGCCTGCGGCGTCGCGGCCGGACTGCTGGCGCTGACGGCGTCG
>VGZE01000243.1 GCA_016872755.1 Planctomycetota bacterium | reverse complement strand
TTCGAGCCCGGCCGCGCGAATCATGCGCTCGAGCGCCGGCTCGCTGCCTTGCAGCGCGCCCGGACCGGCCTCGAACAGCCACTCGCTATCGCGGCGCGAGCGCGCCTTCCCGCCGACTTCACGCTCGCGCTCGAGCACGACGATCGCGAGTCCGCCCGGCACGCTGCCGCCGAGTTCCCACGCGGCGCGCGCGGCGGACAAGCCGCTGATGCCGGCGCCGATCACGACCATGCGCTTCACGCGCAGAGCCTAAGCCACGCCGCCGCGGGGTTCTATGCGGCCAGCTTCCCGGTGCTCTGCGCGGACTGGGCCGTGGCGGCTCCGGACGCGCTCGCCGTCGCGCACTGCTCGCGCAGCTCGACATTGGCGGCGAAGATCGCGGCGAGCAGGTCCTTCTTGCGCCCGGCGTCCTCGGCATGGGCATCCAGGCCCTGCACGACGCGATAGACCGACGCGATGCCCTCGTCGACGTGCTTGAGCGAGCGGACCCGGCGCAGCGCATCCTCGGCGCGGTGCAGCGCCTCGACCATCTTGGCCAGGCGCCGCTCGAGCTGCTCGACCTGGTGGTCGTGAGCGCTCACCTCGGCCTCCAGCGCGCGCTGGCGCTCGCCTTGGATCAGTGCGAGGCAGACTTCGACGACCCTGACGTGCACGTCGGAGAGCTCCTGCAGCGCCTCCGGCGACAGGCGGCCGGCCAGTCCGCCGAGCGCCTCGGCGATCGCGGCACCGACCACCACGTCCTGCCGGCGCTGCTCCTCGACGCGCTCGCGGCGGCGCTCGACGAGCGCGCTCTCGCGCGCCGGGCGCTCGCGCAGCGCTTCGAGCTCGAGCACGAGTTCGTCGGCCTCTTCCTCGATCGCGCGGGTCGAGTGCTCCAGCACGCGTCCGGCGCCGAGCAGCTGCTGGAAGCGCTCAGAGGCGCGCTGCAACACGAGCGAGGTCGGGGCCGCCGCCTCGTCCGGCGCGGGGGGAGGGGTCGAGGGCATCGCCGAGGGCATCGACCGCCGCGGGTGGTGATTCTTGAGGAAACTTGCCGCGAAGGCGGCCCGGCCCGGCGCAGCGAGGGGCCCGGCCCTGCGCCGGCGAGCTCAGACCGTCCGGCTGAACTTCGGTTTCGCGCTGCCGGCGTGCTTGTCGCGCCAATACGTGTCGAAGCACATCGCGAGGTTGCGCACGAACAGCTCGCCGGTGGGCGTGACCTCGATCCGTTCGGGCCCGATCCGCACCAGCCCCTGCGCCTCCTCTTCGCGCAACAGCTCCAGGTCGCGCGCGAAGTGCTGTTCGAAGCGGATCGCATGGCGCCGCTCGATCGCCGGCACGTCGAGCGCGAAGTTGCACAGCAGCTCGTGGATCACGTCGCGCCGCAGCTCGTCCTCCGCGCTGCGCAGCACCCCGCGCTCGATCGGCAGGTGTCCGGCCGCGACGAGCTGCTCGTACTCGGTGAGCTTCTTCGTGTTCTGCAGGTAGGCTCCCGCCACGTCGCCGATCGACGAGATTCCCAGGCCGATCACGTCGGAAGCGGGGATCACGGTGTAGCCCTGGAAATTGCGCCGCAGCCGGCCCGCGCGCTTGGCCAGCGCGAGCTCGTCGTGCGGCGCCGCGTAGTGGTCCATCCCGATCGGCTCGTAGCCGGCGCCCAGGAACAGCTCGCGCGCGATCGCCCCGAGTTCCAGCTTCAGTTCGGCCGGCGGCAGCGTCGCGGGCTCGATGTCCTTCATGTGCGCGCCCTTCCACGGCACGTACGCGTACGAGTAGACCGCGGCGCGATCGGGTCGCAGCGACAGCGCGGTGCGCAAGCTGGCCTCGAAGCTCTCGGGCGTCTGGAACGGAAGGCCGTAGATCAGGTCGAGGTTGACGCCGCGGAAGCCGCGCCGGCGCGCGTGCTCGATCACGTTCGAGGTCTGCTCGACCGATTGAAGGCGTTCGACGGCTGCCTGCACGGCGGGCGAGAAGTCCTGCACGCCGAGCGAGATGCGATTGAAGCCGAGCGCCCCGAGCGCGTCGAGGTGCTCGAAGGTCGTCACGCGCGGATCGACCTCGACCGCGAGCTCCGCGTCGGCGCGGGCCGGGAACAGCTCGAGCACACGGCGCACGGTGCGCGCGAGATCTTCCGGCGCGTTGTAGGTCGGCGTGCCGCCGCCCAGGTGCAGCTGCGAGAGCGCGCGGCGGTCGGGCAGCAGCGCCGCGACCAGCTCGGCCTCGCGCACCAGGAGGTCGAGGTAGGGCAGCGTGCGCTCCTTGTGCGGCGTGATGATCACGTTGCAACCGCAGAACAGGCAGCGGTGTGCGCAGAACGGCAGGTGCAGGTACAGGGACAGCGGTTCGGCGGCGCGCCGGTTCGCCAGCTCCAGCCGCGCGCGCGCCTCGGTCTCGCCGACGCCCCCTTGAGTTTCAGGGTGGAACTCAACGGCGGTCGGATAGCTCGTGTAGCGCGGCCCGGGCCGGTCGTGCGCGGCGACCAAGCGCGCGATGTCGGCTCGCAGGCTCGGGCGGCGCGAGTCGGACGCGCTCAAGCGCGCACCTCGGCGTGGACGGCCTCGATCAGCGCGAGCGCGCTCGCGTGCGGCGTCTCGGGCAGCACGCCGTGGCCGAGATTGACGATATGACCCCGCGCAGGGACGTTCGCGAGCAGCGCGCGCGTCGCGCGGGACGTCGCCTCGGGCCCGGCGAGCAGCGTCGCGGGATCGAGGTTGCCCTGCAGCGCCTTGGCCGGGCCGCTCGCCGCGCGCAGCGCGCCGAGATCGTTGCGCCAGCACAGCGCCAGGCCCTCGGACGGCAGTTCGGCCGCCGCGGTCGCGAGGTGCGGCGCGCCGTTCAAGAACAGGATGCGCGGCACGCCGGCGCGGCCGAGCTCGTCGAGCAGGCGCAAGAGGTGCGGGCGCACGTGCGTGGTCCAATCGGCCAACGAGAGCAGGCCGGCCCACGAATCGAAGACCTGCACGACCTGCGCGCCGGCGCGGTGCTGTTCGATCAGGTAACCCGCCGAAAGCCGCGCCAGCGTGTCGAGCAGCTCGCCGAACAGCAGCGGATCGCTCGCCAGCAGTGAGCGCAGCGCTGGGAAATCGCTCTTGCCGCCGCCCTGCACCGCGTAGGCGGCCAGCGACCAGGGCGCGCCGCCGAAACCGATCAGCGCACGCTCCGGCGGCAGCGCCGCGCGTACCAGGCGCAGCGTCGCGTGCACCTCGGGTCCGATCTCCGTGCCGCTCGGCACGCGCAGCGCGCGGATGTCGGCGGCCGAACGCAGCGGCCGCTCCAGCACCGGTCCGGGCTCGAAGCGGAAGGCCAGCCCGAGCGCGGCGAGCGGCGTGACCAGGTCGGCGAACACGATGGCCGCATCCAGCGGGAAGCGCCGCAATGGCTGCAGCGTGACCTCGGCCGCCAGCTCCGGCGTGCCGGCCATCTCCTCGAACGTGTGGCGCGTGCGCAGCTCGCGGTACTCCGGCAGCCAGCGGCCGGCCTGGCGCATCAGCCACAGCGGACGGCGCTCGGTCTTCTCGCAGCGCAGCGCGCGCAGCAGCAGCGGTTCGGCGGGATCGGGCATCGGTTCAGCTCGGCTCTCGGGTGAAGCGGTAGCCGACGCCGCGCACCGTGTGGAAGTGCCGCGGCTGCTCGGGATCGCGTTCGAAGCGCCTGCGCAGGCGCAGCACGAAGTTGTCGATCGTGCGCGTGGACGGAAAGACCTCGTAGCCCCAGACGCGGTCGAGCACGTCCTCGCGCGAGACCACTTCGCCGGCCCGCTCCGACAGCGCCTTCAGGATCATCGCTTCGCGCTGCGTCAGCACCTGCTCGCGACCGTCGAAGGAGCGGCCGACGAAGCTCTTGAAGTCGAATTCGTTGCCGGCGAAGGACAGCACGTGCTCGCGCGCCTGACCCTCGCCGTACCAGCGCTGCCGGCGCAGGATCGCCGAGACGCGTGCCAACAGCTCGCGCAGTTGGAACGGCTTGGCCAGGTAGTCGTCGCCGCCGGCCTCGAGGCCCTGCACGCGGTCGTCGACCCCGCCCTTGGCGGTCAGGAAGAGCACCGGCGCGTTGCAGCCGGCCGCGCGCACCC
>VGZE01000242.1 GCA_016872755.1 Planctomycetota bacterium | reverse complement strand
GGCGGCCGGCTTGGACGCGCTGCTCGCGCGCGGCGACGTCGTCGTGCTCAAGGCCTCGCGCGCCATGCGCTTCGAACGCATCGTCGACGCGCTGGCCCGCGCGCGCGGCGCCGCGGCCGACGCGCAGGCGGGCGGGGGCGGCGGCATGCCGCTCCTGCGGGAGGTGTGCGCGCTGTGATCCCCGCGCTGTTCGAGAACTGGGACGATTTCCGGTTGTTCGGCTACATCTCGTTCCGCATGGCCATGGCGGCGCTGTTCGCGTTCGCGTTCGCGCTGTGGTGGGGGCGGCCGGTGATCGCCTGGCTGCGCGCCAAGAAGCTCGGCGAGGACGTCAGCAAGGTCGACAGCGCCGCGCTCGCGGCCAAGGCCGAGGCGGCCGGCAAGAAGGGCACGCCGACGATGGGCGGCAGCTTCCTGATCGCGGCGCTGCTCGCATCGGTACTGCTGTGGGCGCGCATCGACAACGTGCACGTGATGCTGGGCGTCTTCCTGACCGCGGGGCTGGGCGCGGTGGGCTTCATCGACGATTGGGTCAAGTTGACGGTGCCGGGCAAGAAGGGCATCGCGCCGCTCGAGAAGATGATCGGGCTCTCGATCGTCACGCTGGCCGTGCTGGCCCTGCTGGCCTGGTACGCGCGCATGTCGGGCCGCGACACGCTGCTGTCGCTCTACCCGCCGTTCTTCAAGGACTTCAGCATCGGGCTGGGCGCGCTGGGCCTGCTGGGGGCGACGCTCTTCGTCGCCTTCGCCTGGCTCGTGATCGTGGGCTCCGCCAACGCGGTCAACATCACGGACGGGCTCGACGGGCTGGCCGCGGGTTGCATGGTGATCGTCGGCCTGTCGCTGTCGATCTTCTGCTACGTGACCGGCCGCGCCGACTGGTCGGCCTACCTGGACATCCCGCACGTCACCGCGGCCGCGGAGATGGCCGTCGTCGGCGCCGCCGTATGCGGCGCCTGCCTGGGTTTCCTCTGGTACAACGCGCACCCGGCCGAGGTCTTCATGGGGGACTCGGGCTCGCTGCCGCTGGGCGGGCTGATGGGTTGGATGGCGGTCGTCTCCAAGCAGGAGCTCGTGCTGCCGCTGATCGCGCTGGTGTTCGTGCTCGATCTGTCGACGAGCTGGCTGCAGACCGCGTGGTTTCGCCGCACGAAGAAGCTGCACGGCGAGGGCCGGCGCATCTTCACGCAGGCGCCGATCCACAACGGACTGTGGGTCTACGGAGGAGTGTTCCGGCGCCACGAGCGCGGCTGGCACGAGGTCAAGGTCGTGGTGCGTTTCTGGATCATCGCCGCGCTCGCGGCGATGGGCAGCCTGGCCCTGTTGAAGGTGCGTTGATGGCACGCGCGCGTTCCAATTCCAATCGGACCCAGGCCCTGGCCGCCGGTTTGCGCCAGCTGAGCTTCGACTTCGCTCGTCGCGTCACGACCCACGCGCACGGGCCCGATCCCAGCGTCTTCGCCAACGCGCTGTGCGGAGTGGTGCTGGCGCTGATGGCGATCGGATTCCTGGTGCAGGCCAGCCACGCGGCCACGATCCAGGGCGTCGCGGACTATCACGGAGAACTCGTGTCGCAGGCGCTCTTCCGCGTGGGCGGCATCGCCGCGCTGGCAGTCGGCTACCGCTTCGGGCCGAGCGGTGTGCGGCAATTCCTGCCGATCCTGATGGTCGCCGCGTGCGTGATGCTGATCGCCGTCTACGTGCCCGGCCTGCGCGCCGAGGTCAACGGCTCCAAGCGCTGGCTCAAGCTGGGCCTGTTCACGTTCCAGCCGTCCGAGGTCGCGCGCGTCGTGCTCGTGCTGTGGGTCGCGGATCGCTGCACGCGCCTCGGCGACTCGCTGCAGGGCTTCCGGCGCGGCGTGTTGCCGATGCTGGGAGCGACCTTCGTGTTCTTCGGGCTCGTGCTCGGCGAGACGGATCTGGGCGGATCGCTGCTGCTCCTCCTGTGCGCGCTGATGGTGATGTGGGTGGGCGGCGCTCAGTTCCGCAGCGTCGCGATGCCCGCGATCGTCGTGGGGGGCGGCGCGATCGCCAGCCTGGCGACGTTCATCCCGTACGTGCGACACCGCATCGCGGTGTTCTTCCACCAGGCCCAGAACGACCAGGTCTCCGACACCTTCGGCGCGATCGCCCACGGCGGTCCGCTGGGCGTCGGGATCGGGCACGGTCCCTATCGCAGCGCCGGCGTGCCCTACCTCGACTCCGACTACGTGTTCGCCCAGCTCGGCGAGGAGTTCGGACTGTTCGGGATGTTCGTCGTGCTCGGGCTCGCGCTGTCCTTCATGTGGTTCTCGCTGCGCCTGGTGCTGTCGTTGCGCGATCGCTACGACGGCCTGTGCGCCTTCGGTCTGCTCATCTCCGTCTGTCTGCAGGGAATGATCCACTTCCAGGTCGTCGCGCGCCTCGCGCCGTCCAAGGGCATGACCCTGCCGTTCATTTCAGACGGAGGCACCTCTCTCATCGTTTCCTCTCTCGCTGTCGGGCTGGCCCTGGGGGCGGCCCGACGCCTCAACTCGGAGTTTCCCTCATGCAACCCATCGAACGCTACGGCCTCGTAGCACTGCTCTTCCTCGTCGTCACCGTCGTCGCCGTGGTCCTGTGGGACAAGAAGTCCGACAAGGACAAGGCCAAGCAAGCTCAGCCGCAGCCTGGCCCCGCGCTCGTGCAGCCCCAGCCGGGCGCGCCCGAGCTCGGCGGTGTACTCGCCCAAGACCCCAATGCCGTGGCCGCGGCCCAGGAGACTTCGGTTCCCAGCGTGCCTGCGCCGATCGCGGCGCCGGAACTCGTCCCGGAACTGCCGCCGCAGCCGGTCGGCGCGTCCGTGCCGCTGAATGCGACGGCCGCGACCTACAAGGTCCAGCGCGGGGACACGCTGTCCTCGATCGCCAAGCTGAAGCTCGGCTCGGCCGGGCGTTATCCCGAGATCCTCGCGCTCAACCCCGGCCTCGATCCCAACCGCCTGCGCGTCGGGCA
Organism: Planctomycetota bacterium; assembly: GCA_016872755.1. Lineage (GTDB taxonomy): Bacteria > Planctomycetota > UBA1135 > UBA1135 > GW928-bin9. The sequence goes on along the minus strand of VGZE01000242.1, from coordinate 1,155 downwards.
GTCGATCGCGCTGCCGCAGGGCGCGGCCGCGCGATCGACGCCTGTCGCCGCGCCGAAGCTCGAACTCGGCAATGGCGCGACCGCCGCCCGCTCCGGCGCAGCCTACACCGTGAAGCGCGGCGAGAGCCTGTGGGCGATCGCGGAGTCCCAACTCGGTGACGGGGATCGCTACACGGAAATCGCGGCGCTGAACCCGCACATCAATCCCGATCGGCTGGTTGTCGGGGCGCGCCTGCGCCTGCCGGCGACGAGCACGCGCCCGGCGGTTGCGGGCGGCGCACGACAGCCGGCCGTGGCGGCCAACAGCGGGCGCCGCGGGGGTGTGCTGTGAGCGGCAGGCGCGCGCGCGCGGGACTCTTGTTCGCGCTCACCAGCGCCGCCTGCCTGATCGCGTGGGTCGAGCGCGCCGAGCTCGATCTGCTCGCGCGCGCGACGCTGGCCGGGCCGTACGGCGGCACCAGCGCCGCGCAAGTGCATACCGCGACACCTCCGCCGACGGCACTGGCCCGCGCGGACTAGCGGCGCGTCGCCCGCATGCGCCTCGCGTTGGTCGGCGGCGGCACCGGCGGCCATGTCGTGCCCGGTCTGCACCTGCTCGCGCATCTGCGCGGCAGCGGCCGACTCGAGGATCTGCTCTGGTTCGGCGCCGGCCGGGCCGCGGAGAAGCGCGCCTTGGAGGGACTCGCGGAGCTCGCCGCTCCCGCCGCGGTCGAGCACGTCGCGTTGCCGCTCGAGCCGGAGGGCGGGGGGGCGCCGAACCTGGCCGGTCTGTGCCTGCGCACCCTTCCGGGCGTCGCGCGCGCGCGCGCCGCGCTGCGTCGGCACCGCACGCAGGTGCTGCTCGGCTTGGGCGGCTTCACCTGCCTGCCGGCGGTGCTGGGCGCGCGCTCGCTGGGCATCCCGATCAGCCTGCTCGAGATCAATGCGGTGCCCGGGCGCGCGACGCGTCGCCTCTCCGCCCTCGCGCGCGCCGTGTTCCACGCCTTTCCGGAGAGCATGCCCGACGGCGGCAGCGCGCGGCACCTGTGCACCGGACCGCCGCTCGCGCCGACCTTCCACGCCGCGCCGGCCGACGCCGAGCCGGCACGCGCGGCCGCGGCGGCGGCGCTCGGCTTCGACGCGCGTGCTCCGCTGCTGGTGGTGCTCGGGGCAGCC
>VGZE01000241.1 GCA_016872755.1 Planctomycetota bacterium | reverse complement strand
AGCGTTTGGCGGTGCTGGGCGAGATCGCCGCCGTGATGGCGCACGAGTTGAACAACCCGCTTGCGGCGATCAGCATGTTCAATCAACTGCTCGCAGCGGAGATCGACCAGGGTTCGCCGCTCCAGGAAAACGTGGCTGTGATCCAGCGCAACGTCGACTCGTGCAAGCGGGCGATCCGCGAGCTGCTGGACTACGCAGGAAACTCCAGCCCGGAGATCGGCGACGTGGACATCGAAGCGGTGCTCGGGGACGTCGCCGCGTTCCTGCGGCCGGTGCGTCAGCGCTCGAATGTCGAGATCGCGACCGAGTTCGGCGCACAGGCCGCTCAGGTACGGGGTGACGAGGTCCAGCTGCGGCAGATCTTCGTCAATCTCGTTCTCAATGCCGTGCAGGCGTGCGCGGGCCGGCCGGGACGTGTCGTGGTGCGCAGCTCCTTCGACGGGGAGCACGTGGTCGTCGACGTGTCCGACAACGGCTCGGGCATCCCGCCCGAGCTGCAGACGCGCATCTTCAAGCCGTTCTTCAGCACCAAGCCGCGCGGTGCCGGAACCGGTCTCGGACTCTCCACGGCCCGGCGGATCGCGGAAATGCACGGCGGTTCGGTCGAACTGCTCGAGAGCAGTCCGGAGGGCACGACGTTCCGGGTCCGGTTGCGGCTGAGTCGCCAACTCGTCGGATGAGCACTCAAGGCCGCAAAGCGCCGCTCGCCGGCTTGCGGGCGCTCGTCGTGGACGACGAGGACGACATTCGTCTCGGCCTGTCGCGGCTCGTGAGCTCGCTCGGAGCTGAAGTGGTGGGCGCGCGTGATGGAGTGGAAGCACTCGCGCTCTTCGATCAAGGGGGGGCGGAGCTGGTCATCACCGACTTGATGATGCCGAGGCTTTCGGGCACGGAGCTGCTCGCCGCCATCAAGCGGCGATCGAGCGCGACGCGCGTGGTGATCGTCACCGGATACGGCACGATCCAGGCCGCAGTGCAGTGCCTGCAGGCCGGCGCGGAGCACTTTCTCACCAAGCCTTTCGACAACGCGGAGGTCCTGCGGCTCGTCGAGCGGATCGGGCGACAGGCGCTGGCACAGCGCGGGCCGCGCGCGAGCGAAGCGGCTCGGCTCGTCTGTGAGGATCCGGCCATGCGCAGGGTACTGGAGCTCGTCGCGCGCGCGGCTCCGAGCCCGGTGCCCGTGCTGATCGAGGGCGAAAGCGGTTCGGGCAAGGAGCTGGTCGCACGCGAAGTGCATGTTCGCGGCGCAAACCCCTCCGGGGAGTTCCTGGCGGTCAATTGCGCCGCCTTGCCGGACACGCTGCTGGAATCGGAGCTGTTCGGACACCGCCGCGGCGCGTTCACAGGCGCCGACCGCGACTACGACGGTCTGTTCGCGCGTGCCAAGGGCGGCACGGTGTTCCTCGACGAAGTCGCCTCCATGTCGCCGCAGTTTCAGGGCAAGCTGCTGCGCGTGCTGCAGGAGAAGGTGGTGCGGCCGCTTGGCTCGGCGCGCGACATTCAGGCGGAGTTCCGCCTCGTTTCGGCGTCGAACCGCGACCTCGAGACGCTGGTCGGCGAAGGCACGTTCCGCGAGGATCTCTTCTATCGCATTGGCGTCGTGCGCGTGCGGGTGCCGGCGCTGCGCGAGCGACCGCTGGATCTCGAGCCGCTGGCGCGGCATTTCCTCGCGCGCGCCTCCGCGACGTGTCTAGGGGCGAGCGCGACGCCGCCTGATTTCTCCGAGGGCGCGTGGGCGGCTATTCGCGCGCATTCCTGGCCCGGCAACGTCCGCGAACTCGAGAATGCGATTCAGCGCGCCGTGATCGTGTGTGCAGGTCCGCGCATCGCTGCTCACGATCTCGGCCTTGGCGAGCAGGAATCAGGAGGGACCGCCGTGCCGCTGGATTACGAGAAGGCCAAGCAGGGCGCCATTCAACGCTTCCAACGGGAGTTCCTCCAGCGCGCCCTCGAGGGAGCAGGCGGGAACGTCTCGCGTGCCGCCGGCCAGTGCGGCCTGACACGAGCCGCGTTCCAGCGCATCATGCGTGAGCTGGGCATCGAGCGCGAGTCGTTCACGCCCGGCGGCGGTGCATAGAGCGCGATCCTCGCTGCATACGGCGGTATGCAGCGCAGGCCTGTTGGGCACCAACGGCGGCCTCCCCAAGCGATCTCGCGAGCGGCACGTCCGTTGCACACGGACTCGCACATCGGAATCGCGAGGTCTGCTTGCTACGAGCCGTATCCATCCTGTTCCTCCTGGCCTTCCCGGTGCCGGCCGTCCGCCCGGCGCAGACTGTCTCCGAGGAGACGACGGTCTATTACGAACGCAACTGCCAGAGCTGCCACACGATCGGGGGCGGCCGACTGGCCGGCCCCGACCTCAAGGGTGTGTCCGAGCGTCGCGACCGTGATTGGCTGCTGCGATTCGTGGTCGATCCGAAGGGCATGATCGACGGCGGCGATGCCTACGCCCAGCAGCTGCTGGCCGATGCGCGGGGTGTCTACATGCCGGCGGTGCCGGGGATGTCGAAGGAGCTCGCCGGCAAGCTGCTCGACCTGATCGAGGCCGAGTCGAAGCTCGAGAAGTCGCGCTTCGCGGGCACCCAGGTCAGCGAACGGCCCTTGACGCCACGGGACATCGAGCGCGGTCGCGACCTGTTCGTCGGGCGTGTGGCGTTGACCGGCGGAGCGCCGGCGTGCCTCGCGTGCCACACCACCAGCAGCGCCGCAGGCTTGGGCGGTGGAAGGCTGGGCCCCGACCTGACGGACGTCTATGCGCGACTCGAGGGCCGCAAGGCGCTCGGCGCGTGGCTCTCGTCGCCGCCATCGCCAACCATGCAGCCGATCTTCCGCGAGCAGCGACTCGAAGGTGAAGAGGTGCTCGCACTGATCGCGTACTTGAAGGACGAGGCCGAGCACGCTCGCGAGCGGGAAGGCGTATCGCCGGTGTTGTTCCTCGTCTCGAGCGCGGGCTTTTGCGCGCTCGTGCTGATCGCTTTCGACTTCGCCTGGCGCAATCGCTACCGCGCCGTGCGGCGCCCCCTGCTCCACCGAGGCTGATCCAATGGCGAACGGCAAGAACCCATTCATCCAGGACTCGGTCGAGCCCACGACCCGCGCGTGGGAGGAGTTCTACCGCAATCGCTGGCAGCACGACACGGTCGTGCGCAGCACGCACGGGGTCAACTGCACAGGGTCGTGCTCGTGGAACATCCACGTCAAGGACGGGATCGTGACCTGGGAGATGCAGGCCCTCGACTATCCGTTGCTGTCGCCCGATCTTCCGCCGTACGAACCGCGCGGCTGCCAGCGCGGGATCTCGTACTCCTGGTATCTGTACAGCCCCTTGCGGGTGAAGTACCCGTACGTTCGCGGCGCGCTGATCGATCTTTGGCGTGAGGCTCGCGCGAAGTACGACGACCCGGTCGAAGCGTGGCGCTGGCTGGTGACCCAGCCCGAAAAGCGTGCCCGCTACCAGCGCGCCCGCGGCAAGGGCGGGTTCCGTCGTTCGAACTGGGAGACGGTGACCGAGCTGATCGCCGCTGCGCAAGTCCACACGATCCAGGCGCACGGGCCGGATCGCATCGCGGGATTCTCCCCGATCCCCGCCATGTCGATGCTCAGCTACGCCTCCGGCGCGCGCATGCTGCAGTTGATCGGCGGAGTCAATCTCAGCTTCTACGACTGGTACTGCGACCTGCCGAGCGCCTCGCCCGAGACCTGGGGCGAGCAGACCGACGTGCAGGAGTCGGCGGATTGGTTCCACGCGAAGTTCATCGCGTGCATGGGAGCCAACCTCAACATGACCCGCACTCCCGACGTGCACTTCGCGGCCGAGGCCCGCGCCAACGGCACGAAGATGGTCGTTTTCTCGCCGGATTTCAGCCAGGTTGCGAAGTACGCGGACGAATGGATCCCGATCCACGCCGGGCAGGACGGCGCGTGGTGGATGGCGGTCAACCACGTGCTGCTGCGCGAATTCCACCACGAGCAGCGAGTTCCGGCGTTCCTCGACTACACGCGCAAGTTCAGCGACGCCCCGTTCCTCGTCGAGTTGGTGCAAGAGAACAACAAGTGGAAGGCGGGGCGGATGCTGCGCGCCAATCGCCTTGAGCGCTACGCCGACGAGGAAAACGGGGAGTGGAA
>VGZE01000240.1 GCA_016872755.1 Planctomycetota bacterium | reverse complement strand
AGCAACCGGGCCTGGCGCAGCCGGCGGATTTCGAGATCTGGACCCAACGGCTCGCGTCCGCTGCGCTGGAGCCCGGCGAGGTCGCATTCGCAGTGGCGGGAGCGCGCGCGGCCGCCGGCCCGATCTTCGGGACCGCGCAGGTCCGCAAGTTGGTCGAGGCGCTGCTCGCGGGGCAGCCCGCTCAGGCGCAGTCGCACCTGCCTGCCCTGGTGGCCGAGGGCGGGCCCGAGCTCGTGCTCGTGCTGGCCGCCGATTCGCGCGCGCCGGCGCGCGCCGCCAGCGCCGCAGGTTTGGCGGGACTCGAACACCCCGACGCGCTCGAAACCCTGCGGCGGCTGACGCTGGATCGCGATGAAGCAGTCGCCGCGGCAGCGCTGCATGCGATCGGCGCGCGGCGCGCGACGCTGCTGCGAGGAGCGGTGCGCACGCGCTGCATGGCGGAGCAGGAGCCCAGCGCGCTCGTGCGGGCGGCGGCGCTGCGCGCACTCGGGGCTCTCGGTCTCCCGCCGGACGGCACGCTGGAGGAGCCGGGCAGCCTGGCGCTCTTCCTGCGCGCGTTCGGTGATGCGGACCCGCGCATCGAAGAAGCCGCCGCCGACGGCCTTGCCGCCTACGGCGATCCGGCCGCGGCACCGGTCCTGATGTCGCTGCTCTCGCGTCCCGAAGGCAGCGCGCTCGAGCTGGCGGGCCGCACCGGTCTGGCGCGGCTGGGAGTGGCGGCTTGGGACGATCTGCTGCGCATTTCGAAGTCGAGCACTCATCCGCTGCGCCGCAGTGCGTTGCTGATCCTCGCGCGCCAGGGCTGCGCGCAGGCGTGCCGCTACCTGCTCGAGTACTACACCGACCACGCCTCCGACAGCGAGATCGCTTTCGAGCTGTGCGTGCTGACCTGCCACGACCTGCGTGCCGCGCCTGATCCGGTGCAGGCCTGGTGGGATTGGTGGGACGCGGCGCCGCGCGACGACGGCCGCGCGTGGTGGATCGCCGGCGCAGCGCGCGCCGGCTTTGCGGCGCCGCCCGAAGGAGCGCTCGACGCGCCGGTTGGTGCGGCGGGGCGCGCTTGGATCGAGCAGCAGCTCGAGCGCGGTCCCGAGCACCTGGCCGAGCGCGCGCGCCGTGCCCTCGCGCTGTACGGTTTGGACACGCCTTGAGAGGCTCATGACGGCACGCGTGCGCCGTCGCCGGTCCGTGCCGGCCTGGGCCGTCCTGGCCCTGCTGCTGGCCCTCGGCGTGCCGCTCTGGCTGTGGCTGCGCCCGCGCATCGAGACGCGCCTGCGCCTGGAACTCAGCGTGCCGCGCGTGCGGGCCCAGGAGCCGGCGCTGCGGCGCGCGGCCGAGGAGAGCGGCTTGGAGATCGAGCTGCTGGCGGGGCTGATGTTCGCCGAATCGAGCGCGCGCGTCGACGCGCGCTCCAGCGCGGGCGCGCTGGGGCTGTTCCAACTGCTGCCCGGGACCGCGGCCGACATGGCGCGCGAGCTGGGTCTGGAGCCGCCGGATCCGGCGCGCCTGCTGTCGGATGCGGAGCTCAACGCTCGCTTGGGGGCGCGCTACCTGGCGCAGCTCGTGCTGCGCTTCGGCCGGGCCGGCGAGCACGAAACGGATGTGGAGCCCGCTCTGGTCGCGTATAACACCGGGCCCGCGCGACTGGAACGCCTGGTCGAGCAGGGCGGCGGCTGGGAGGCCTGGCGCGCGGAACGCGAGCGCGCCGGCGACTCGAGCCTGCTGCGTTACTGCACGCGCGTGCTGCGAGCTCGTGACTACTACCGTGACATCCGCCTGTTCGATCCCCAGCCGGTCTCGAATCCTGCGACGGCTCCCGCCGCGCGCTAGTCGCGCCGGCTACCTGCGCAACTTCCTGCTCGCGCTGTTCGCGCTGCTGGCGCCGCTCGGCTCCTCCGGCGCGCGCGCGCAGACGCCCCGTGTCGATCCGACGCTCGAGAGCCCGCGCGCCGCGCTCGAGACCTTCTATCGCGCGATGGGGCGCTACCGCGAGCAGCCGCGCGGAGATCGACACTGGCTGCTGGAAGCCGAGCGCGCGCTGGACCTGCCGGTCCACTCGACCGCCGAGGTCGAACGCTACACGGCCGACAGCGCGGCCAACGACCTCTTGTACGTGCTCGACCGCCTGGTGGATCCGGCGCGGGATCCCGGGGGCAACTGGCTGGCCGTGCTGCCGGTCGCGGGCGAGCTCGAGCCGTCGGCGCAGCGGCTCGTGCACGAGTTCGCGGTGCCCGCATCGGGACCGCCGGCGGTCCTGGTGCCGATCGCCTTCAGCCGGGCCGCCGACGGGCGCTGGCTGGTGGCACGCGAGACGGTCGCGAACGTGCGCAATCTATGGGACCTCGTGCAACCGTACCCGCGGTTGGTGTCGCGGCCGCTCTCGCCGGTCGAGGCGTTGCGCGAACGGATCCCGCTCCAGTTCCAGGAAGTCGGCTTCCTGCTCGAGCATTGGCAGTGGATCGGCATCGGCGTGCTGCTGGTGCTGGGCTACGTGCTGGACCGGCTGTCGCGCTGGCTGGCGCGGCGCCTCGTGCTGCGCCTGGCCGGATTCCGCCGCGGCCTGCTCGATCCCGAGAAGCTGAGGCGCTTCGAGCGTCCGGTCGGCCTGTTCGCCGGGGCGGTGGCGGCGCGTCTGCTCTTGCCGCTGCTCGACCTCGATCCGACGCAGTTCAGCCGCTGCGCCTACGCGATCAAGGTGCTGTGGGTCATCGCGATCGTCTGGTCGGCCTACCGGTTGGTCGATCTGATCTGCGGCTACCTCGACGAGCGCGCCGCCCAGACCTCCAGCAAGTTCGACGACATGCTGGTGCCGCTGCTGCGGCGCACGCTGCGCGTGATCGTGCTCGTGCTCGGTGCGATCTTCCTCGTCGTGCAGGCTGGCGGCGACCTGTGGAGCGTGATCGCCGGCCTGTCGGTCGGTTCGCTCGCGCTCGGTTTCGCGGCGCGCGATTCGATCGAGAACCTGTTCGGCACCTTCACCGTGCTGCTCGACAAGCCGTTCCAACTCGGCGACACGATCAAGCTCAGCGATGTCGAAGGCAGCGTCGAGCAGGTCGGCCTGCGCTCGACGCGCGTGCGCACCGCCGTCGACAGCCTGGTCACCATTCCCAACCGCCGTTTCATTTCCGATTCGGTCGAGAACCTCGGCGCGCGCCGCGCGCGACGGCTGCGCGCGGTGCTCTCGCTGACCTACGACACGCAGAGCGAGCTCGTCGAGGCCTATTGCGAGGGGATGCGCGAGCTGTTGCGCCACCACCCGCAGATCGACAAGACGCGCTATTTCGTCACGCTGCTCGCGCTCGGCGCGAGTTCGATCGACGTCGAGCTCGTCTGCTATCTCGAGGCCGCCGACGCGGCGACCGAGTTCCGCGAACGCCATCGGCTGCTCAGCGCGGCGCGGCTGCTCGCCGACGAGCTGGGCGTGCAGTTCGCGTTCCCGACCCAGACCTTGATCCTGCAACGGCCGCAATCCGCCGGAGCGCCGGCGGGGGACATCGCGGCCGCCGCGCGACAGGGCCGCGCCGCGGCCGAGCGCGTGCTGCCGCGCGCGCTGGGCGGCGGAGACTATCCGGTGCCGAGCTTCGAGCAGCCGGATACGCTGTCGACGAGCGCGGCCGCGACGCCGGCGACGGCGGCCAGGCGGAGCGCAGGTTTCGAGCCGCTCGAAAAGCGCGAAGAGGAATCGGAGAACGCATGAAGGACATCCCGGCCCTCGATGCACTCGAGGCACGCGTGCTCGGCGTGTTGATCGAGAAGGAGCTGACGACGCCGGAGCAGTACCCGCTCAGCTTGAACGCACTGGTGGTCGGCTGTTCGCAGAAGTCGAACCGCCACCCGTTCATGGAGGTCGGCGAGAGCGAGACGCTGTCGGCGTGCGAGCGACTGCGCCTGATGCAGCTCGCCGGGCTCGTCAAGGAGGCCGGCGCGCGCGTCGAGCGCTGGCGGCACAACGCCCGCGAGACGCTCGACCTGTTGACGCCGGAGCTGGCTGTGCTGGCCGAGCTGCTGATGCGCGGGGCGCAGCAGCCCGGCGAGTTGCGCACGCGCGCATCGCGCATGGCGCCGATCGAGTCGCTCGAGCGGCTCGACGAGATCCTCGCCGCGCTCGAAAAGCGCGGCTACGCGCGGCGACTGCCGCCGCCGCCGGGTTCGCGCGCGGCGCTGATCGCGCCCGCGCTCACCGAGAGCGCCGC
>VGZE01000239.1 GCA_016872755.1 Planctomycetota bacterium | reverse complement strand
CGGCGGCAAGGGCATTCGCGTCGTGCGCTCGAAGAGCGAGCTTGCGGGCGCCTTCCGAACGGCGAGCGGTGAAGCGCTCGCCTCCTTCGGCGACGGCCGCATGTACATGGAGCGCTACCTCGATCAACCGCGCCACATCGAGATCCAGGTGCTCTTCGACAAGCACGGCCACGGCGTGCACCTGGGCGAGCGCGAGTGCTCGGTGCAGCGCCGCCACCAGAAGCTGATCGAGGAATGCCCGTCACCGGTCGTCGTGAAGAACCTGAAGCTGCGCGAGCAGATGGGGCGCACGGCGATCCAGGCGGCGGCGGCGGTCGGTTACGAGAACGCCGGCACGGTCGAGTTCCTCTACAGCAAGGGCGAGTTCTTCTTCCTGGAGATGAACACGCGCCTGCAGGTCGAGCACCCGGTGACGGAGATGGTCACCGGCATCGACCTCGTGCGCGAGCAGTTGCGCGTCGCGGCGGGCGAGAAGCTCGGCTACGGCCAGGACGAGATCCGCTGGAACGGGTGGGCCATCGAAATCCGCCTGAACGCGGAGGACCCCGCCAACAACTTCCTGCCGTCGACCGGCGTGATCCACAACCTGCGCATGCCCGGCGGCCCCGGCGTGCGCATCGACTCGGGGATGTACCGCAACATGCAGGTCGGGCTCGACTACGACCCGATGCTCGCCAAGATCATCTGCTGGGGCGCCACGCGGGACGAGGCCATCGAGCGCATGAAGCGGGCGATCGCGGAACTCAATGTCGGCGGCGTGCGCACCGGCGCTCCGGCGGCCCTGCGCGTGCTCGAGGACGAGCGCTTCGTGTCGGGCGAGTTCGACACGCACCTGTTGAATCACCTCGACTTGTCCAAGGCGGTCGGGGCCGAGGACCACGTCGCCGCCATCTCGGCCGCCGTGCACCGCTACAACCTCGCGCGGCGCGAGGCCCTGGCCGGCGGATCGGCCGAGCGCGCGGGCTGGAAGGCCCGCTCGTTTCTCGCGAACACGCGCTATCGCCATGTGACCTCCGAAACGCCGCAGGTCGGACCCGAGTCGGGAGCCGCACGCGCATGAAGTACTACACGAACGTGAACGGGCGCCCGCACGAGGTCGAGCTGGTCGAACGGCTCGGCAAGCTGCACGTGAAGGTCGATGGCAAGGACGTGGACGTCGACTATTGCGAGGCCGATCGCCTCGGCCAGGTCGCAGTGCTGCTCGAGCAGAAGGCCTACGGGGTCTCGATCGAGGGCGCAGCCAACGAGTGGTTCGTCACCGTGGCAGGGCACCTGTACCGCGTCGAGATCGAGGACGAGCGCGAGCGCGCGGCGCATGCGGCCGAGCGCGACGGCAAGAAGGCCGGCGGCCTGCTGAAGAGCGTCATGCCGGGCGTCGTCGTCAAGCTGCTCGTCAAGGAAGGAGAGCGGGTCGAGTCCGACCAGCCCGTGCTGATCCTCGAGGCGATGAAGATGCAGAACGAGATCAAGGCGCCCGCGGCGGGCGTCGTGAAGAAGCTGCACGTGGCCGAGCGTCAGGCCGTCGCCAGCGGCGCGAAGCTGCTCGTGATCGAGGGCTGATCGACTCGGGGCGCAGCGTGCAGCAAGCCGGTCGCGAGTCCCAGCGCATCGGCCGTGCGGCGCTGTGGTGCGGGTTGGGCGCCGCGATCTTCCTGCATCGGCCGCTGCTCGCGCTGGGGAGCGCGCACTTCAGCTCGATCGACTTCGCGCAGTTGTACTCGCTGATGCAGGTCGAGCCGGGGCACGTCGCCGGCAACAGCCTGCTGTCGGATCCGCCGACACAGATGCAGCCCTGGCTGGCCTTCGCGCGCGCCGAGTTCGCGGCGGGACGCATGCCGTTCTGGAATCCGTACAACGGCAACGGCGCACCGCTGCTCGCCAATTTCCAGTCGGCGCTGTTCTCTCCGTTCAGCCTGCCGCTGTACGTGCTGCCGTGGAAGCTCGGGCTGGTCGTGTCGGCGTGGCTCAAGCTGTGGTTGATCTCATTGTTCACCTGGTTGTTCCTCGCGCGTGTCGGGCTGCGCGCGGCCGCCTGCGCGCTGGGGGCGGCTGGCTTCGCGCTGTGCGGGCACAACGTCCTGTTGCTCTGCTATCCGCACGCCGGCGTGACCGCCGTGCTGCCGGGGCTGCTGTACTTCATCGAGGCCGCGGTGCAACGCATCGAGCGCGGCGAGGCGCGAATCGCGCGGCCGTTGCTGGGCTCTTCGGCCGTGCTCGTCGGCGGGCTCTACGCGGGGCACCCCGAGACCTACTTCTTCTGCGTTGCACTGGCCGCGCTCTACGGGCTGACGCGCCTCGTGTACGGCTGGCGGCGCGCCCGCGTCGCGGGAGGCTCGCCGCCGCGCCTGCTGCTGGCCTGGGCGATCGTCGCCGCCGCATCGGCCGGCATGTGCCTGCCTCAATTGCTTCCGTTCTTCGAGTATCTCGAGCACTCGCGCGCGCTCGCGCAACGCAGTGACGTGCAGACCCCGCTGATCGCGGCGCAGTGGCCGCTACAGGTCTACGCGAACGTGGCCGGGAATCCGGCCGGCGGCCGGCTCTACTCGCACCTCGTGCCGGAGCCGAATTACGAGCTGGCGAACATGCGTTGGGTCGGGCCGGCCCTGCTCGTATGCGCGGTGGCGGGTCTGGCACTTTCACGCCGGCGGCTGGCCGATTTCTTTCTCGGTGTATGCGCGTGCTGGTGGATCTACGCGCATGACGTGTGGGGCACCGCCACGCTGCTGACCGATCTCCCGCTGATCGGGATCGCGCCGCTCAATCGAAGCCAACCCGTGTGGGCCTTCGCGCTGGTCGTCGCGGCCGCCTGCGGGCTCGACGCGGCCTTGACGCGCGCCGCGGGACCGGGGAGCGGAGTCGCGCGGGTGCGCACGGCGCTGGCGCTGGCGCTGCCGAGCCTGACCCTGGGCGCGGCCACGCTGGGCGCCTGGTTCCTGCTGCATCGCGAGTCCGATGCGAATCCGCACACGCCGGCGCTCGCGGCCTACGTCCGGTTCCAGTTCTTGTTCGCCTTCGGTGCCTGCGCGATCGTCCTCATCGCATGGCTGCTGGTCGTCGTCGCTCGTGCCGCGCGCGCGCGGGCCGGCGCCGCTTGGGGGGTGGTCGGCGTCGCCTTCCTCCTGCCGACGCTGCAGTGGCGCGATTACAACCCGATCACTCCGGATGAGCAGCACTTCCCCCGCACGAGCGCGCTCGAGGAACTCAGTGCGCGGGTCGGCGCGGATCCGCTGTGGATCGTCGGCGAGGACGCGGTGCCGCCGTGCACGAACCTCGCCTACGGTCTGCGCCTGCCGAGCAACTACGACGCCCTGTGGGTGCGTGACCATGATCGCCTGTACCGCGAGCTGTGCAGCCTCGACGACAACTGGCGACCGACGCTGCGCCTGTCCGAGCTCGCCCTGCGCCTCTTCGGGGCACGCTGGGTGCTCGCTCGCTGGGACTGGCTGCCGTTGGACAGCGGCTTGTCGCGCATCGGTTGGAGCGATCCCCAACGCGTGCTGCAACCGCTCGAACTGCGCGTGGGCGAGCAGTGGCAGCAGGCGTTCCGTCCCGGGCGCGCGAACCTCTCTTCCGTCGCGGTCTGGCTGGCGGCGCCTCCCGCCGCGACGCAGGCCGCGGTGCGGCTGTCCCTGAGCTGCCCGAGCGAGCAGCGCGTGGTCGCGGAACTCGAAGTCGCGGGCAGCGTGATGATCGAGCGCGCCGCGGCTTTCGAGCAGGCCTACGAGCCGCGCTCGGCGCATCCGGGGCGCTGGATCGTGCTGGCCTTCGAGCCGGAGCCGCGCTCCGACGAGCAGGCCTACCGACTCGAGCTCAGCGGCCTCGCCGGAGGGCCCGGCACGTCGATCCTGGGCTGGCGCAGCGCCGTTCCGCTCACGCCGGGACCGCGCCTGTGCGGCGCGACGGGCGAGCTCGAAGGCACGTTGGTGCACGACTACGCATTCCGTGCACAGCGCTTCGAGCGCGTGACGCGCATCCGCCAGTATTCGCTGTATCGCTACACCGAAGCGCTGCCGATGCAGTACCTGGTCGAGAGCGCGTGCGTCGTCGACGACGCGTTGCAGGGACTGCGCGCGATGCGCTCGCCGGGGTTCGACCCCGGAGCCTGCGCGCTCTTCGTGAGGCGCGGCCCCGAGGCCGTCTCACGCGTGCCGGCTTCCAGCCTGCTCGAGGCCGCGCGGCCCGGCGCGATCGAAGCGCGCCCGGCCCGGC
>VGZE01000238.1 GCA_016872755.1 Planctomycetota bacterium | reverse complement strand
ACAGCACGCGCCGCGCAGCGTCGAGCACCGGCAGCGTCAGCGTGAGCCGCCACGACTGCTTTGCGTCGACCCAGTTCTCGACGCACCAACGCTCGCGCACCGCGAGCGCCTTCGTGCCGGGAAACAGCGATGCCGTATGCCCGTCGGGCCCCATGCCGAGCAGCACGAGATCGAAACTCGGCGCCCGCTTCGCGCGCGGCGGCGGCGGCAGCTCGAACTGCAGGGCGAGTTCGGCCTCGTACGCGCGCGCCGCGGCCGCGGGCTCGTCCTCGCCGCGCATCCGGTGCACGTTGCCGGCCGGGATCGCGATCCGTCCGAGCAGCGCATCGCGCACCATGCGGTGATTGCTGTCGGCGTGGTCCGCCGGCACGCAGCGCTCGTCGCCGAACCACAGGTGGATCCGCGGCCAGGGCAGCGCCGCTTCGAGCAGCTCGTAAGTCCGCTTGGGCGTCGAACCCCCGGCGAGCGCGACGTCGAAGCGACCGCGGGCCGCGATCGCCTCGCGCGCCGCGCGCGCGAACTCCAGCGCCACCGCGCGAGCGAGCGCCTCGGCGTCCGCGTGCACGACGATGCGCGCCTCGCTCACGGCAGTTCGATCGGCCGCCACTTGCGCCCGTCGCGCGCGAGCAGCTCGTCGGCCTCGACCGGCCCCTGGCTGCCCGCCGCGTAGTTCGGGAAGTTGCGCGCCGGCAGCGCCTTCCACACCTCGAGCACGGGCGTGACGATCCCCCACCCGGCCTCGATCGTGTCGGCACGCTGGAACAGCGTCGCATCGCCCTTCATGCAGTCGTAGAGCAGCGTCTCGTAGCCCGTCGAGGGCGTCAGGCCGAAGTGGTCGCGGTAGCGGAAGTCCATCGCCACCGGGCCTACGCGCACCGACGGACCGGGGATCTTCGCGCCGAAGCGCAGCGAGATCCCCTCCTCCGGCTGGATGCGCACGATCAGCTGGTTGGGCGCGAGCTTCTCGACCGGCGTATCGCGGAACAGGGTCAACGGCGGCCGGCGGAACTGGATCGCGATCTCCGAGGTGCGCGCGGCCAGGCGCTTGCCGGTGCGCAGGTAGAACGGCACGTCGGCCCAGCGCCAGTTGTCGATCGACAGGCGCAGCGCGGCGTAGGTCTCGGTGTTCGAGCGCTCTTTCACGCGCGGCTCCTGGCGGTAGCCAGGCACCGTCTCGGTGCCGACGCGTCCCGGTCCGTACTGACCGCGCACCGCGTGCGTCAGCACGCGCTCGCCCGACAGCGGCTGGATCGAGCGCAGCACCTTGGCCTTCTCCTCGCGCACCGCCTCGGCGGCAAAGGAGGTCGGCGGTTCCATCGCGCACAGCGACAACAGCTGCAGCATGTGGTTGGGGATCATGTCCCGCAGCGCGCCCGCCTCGTCGTAGTAGCCGCCGCGCGCCTCGACGCCCAGCGATTCGGCCACCGTGATCTGCACGTGGTCGATGTAGCGGCGGTTCCAAGTCGGCTCGAACATGCCGTTGCCGAAGCGGAACACGAGCAGGTTCTGGACGGTTTCCTTGCCCAGGTAGTGGTCGATCCGATAGGTCTGGCTCTCGGTCAGCACCTTGCGCAGCTCGGCGTTGAGCGCTTGCGCGGACTCGAGGTCGGTGCCCAGCGGCTTCTCGACGATCACGCGCCGCCACTGCGCATCGCGCTCGCGCACGAGACCGGCGTGGTAGAGCTGGCGCGCGGCCTCGGCGAAGTAGTTCGGCGCGATCGCCAGGTAGTGCAGGTAGTTGCCGAGCGTGCCGTGCGTCTGGTCCACGTGCCGCAACATCTCGGCCAGGCGCTCATAGGCCTCCGGGTCCTCGAAGCTCCCCGACACGTAGTACGAGCGGTCGACGAGGTGCTGCACGAGCGCGGGATCGACTTCGCTCGTCGCATGGGCGGCGAGATCCTGGCGCAACTTCTCGCGGTAGGTCGCCGTGTCCATCTCGGTGCGCGCGAAACCGACGATGGCGAAGCTGTCGGGCAGCAGCCGGCACGAGGCGAGGTTGTACAGCGAGGGCAACAGCTTGCGCTTGGTCAGATCTCCGGCCGCGCCGAAGATCACGACGGCGCAGGGTCCGACCGGAGCCGCCGAGTGGTCGGGCATGCAGTAGGCGCCGCTCTTCGGTTGCGTCAGGTCCAAGGCGGTTTGGATGTGCTGGTGGAGGTCGGTCGCGTGCATGGCATCAGGGGTCATGGTCGGGTGCACTCCCTTGACGGGCAAGGGCCGGGGGGCGCAGACGGCCTTTTCGACCGATGGGCGCGCCGACCCAAGCCCTCGGCCGGCCCGATCTGTTCAGGCCCGCGGGCCCGCGGACCGAAAAGGGCTCCGGACCCCTCCCGTGCAAGCCCCCGCCACGCCGAATTCCCAAGATCCAGAAGTACTGGATCGGATCATCGCCCAGATCGAGACAGGCCGGCTGGAGCTGCCGCTCCTGCCTCAGACCGCCTCGCAGATCCTGTCCCTGTGTCAGAGCGCCGATTGCACGATGCAGGAATTGGCCGACCTGCTGCAGCGCGATCCGACGCTGGCGGCCAACGTGCTGCGCGTGGCCAACTCGGCCGCGCACGGCGCCGTCGAACCGATCGTGTCGCTGCAACAAGCCGCGAGCCGGCTCGGGTTCTCCACCCTGTGCGAGATCGCGACGGCGATCGCAGTGCGCGGCAAGATCTTCACGCTGCGCGGACGCGAAGCCGAGCTGGCGCGCATGTGGCGCCACAGCGCGACCGCGGGGACCTGGGCCAAGGAGATCGCGCGCAAGCGCCGCCGCAACGTGGAGGGCGCGTTCCTGTGCGGACTGCTGCACGACGTCGGCCGGCCGGTGCTGATGCAGCTCGTGCACGAGCTCGCGGGGCCCGCGGCGAACGCGCACGTGGAAGGCGAGCAACGCGTGTACGACCACTTCCACGCCGAGGTCGGCGCGCGACTGCTCGTGAGCTGGGCGATGCCGGCCTGGATGGTCGCCGCGATCGACAGCCACCATGCTCCGGCGCAGGCGGGCGAGCACGCGGAAGCGGCCTGGATCGTGGCACTGGCCGACGATCTCGCGCACTGGAGCGAGCAGCCCGGCGCCGAGGCCGACAAGGCGCTGCGAGCGCATCCGGCACTCGAGCCGCTCTCGCTGTACGAAGAGGACCTGGATGCGCTGCTGGCTCTGCGCGAGCGGGTGGCCGCGGCGGCGGAGGCCATTTCATGAGCGACGCGGCACACTACGAATTCGTCGTGATCGGTGCGGGTCCGGCGGGACAGAAGGCCGCCGTCCAGGCAGCCAAGCTGGGCAAGCGCGTGCTGCTCATCGACCGCGAGGGCGCGGTCGGCGGGGAGTGCGTGCACCGCGGCACGATCCCCAGCAAGGCGTTGCGCCACTCGGCGCAACAGCTGGCGGCGCTGCGCGGTCCGGAGTGCGCGTGGATGCAGGCATCGCTCGCGGAGAACACGACCGTGCAGGGTTTGATGCAGCGGCTCGACGCGGTGCTGCGCGCCCACGAGCAGTACATGGGTCGCCAGATCGAGCGCAACGGCATCGCGCACGTGCAGGGGCGCGCTCGCTTCGTCGGACCGCAGGAGCTCGAGATCGAGCGACCGCGTGCGAACCGGATGGCGGTGCGCGCCGACTTCGTGTTGATCGCATCGGGATCGCGACCGCGTCTGCCCGCGGGAATCCCGATCGACCACGAACACGTGCTCGACAGCGATTCGATCCTCTCGCTGATCTACCTGCCCAAGTCGCTGCTCGTGCTCGGCGCTGGGATCATCGCCTGCGAATTCGCATCGATCTTCCAGGCGCTCGGCGTGCGCGTCACGATCATCGACAAGGCGCGGGCGCCGATGGCATTCCTCGACGCGGACCTGTCGGCAGCCTACGTGCGCTCGTTCGAGGAAGCCGGCGGCAAGTTCCTGTCCGGCCGCAGCATCGCGGAAGTGACCGTGGACCCGCTCGGTTGGGTCGTGACGCAGCTCGACGATGGATCGCGCGTGCGGACCGAAAAGATGCTGTGCGCGCAGGGGCGCATCGCCAATCTCGCCGGCCTGAACCTGCAGGCGGTCGGGATCGCCCCGAACGCGCGCGGCCACCTCGACGTCGACGCGCACGGCCGGACCAGCGTGCCGACGATCTACGCGGCGGGCGACGTGATCGGACCGCCGGCCCTGGCCACGTCGGCGATGGAGCAGGGACGCCGCGCCGCACAGCACGCCTTCGGCGCGAGCGAGGCGCTGGCACCG
>VGZE01000237.1 GCA_016872755.1 Planctomycetota bacterium | reverse complement strand
ATGGCCGGCGGCAGGCCGAGGTCGCCCGCGAGCGACGCGCGGCGGCCCTCGCGCAGGAACGAGTGCTCGAACAACTGTGCCGGCAGCGTCAACGACTGCCACGCCACGCCGGCCAATTCGCGCGCGACCTCCAGCCGCGCGCGCGGCATGCCGGGCGCGCTCATGCGGGCAGCCGGCGCCGGAACGCCCAGATGGCGAATCCGAGCGCCGCCAGCTGAACGGCGGTCAGGCTGCCGCAGATCCACGGGTCGAGCCCGGCCCCGTCGACGAGGCGCATGAAATCGTCGATGTCGGCCAGGCGGAACACCGAGTAGTGCGTGACCTGCATGATCAGGTAGGCGGCGAACTCGGCGGTGAGCAGGAACAGCATCACGAACGCGATGCGCACGGGGTTCCGCCCGCAGGCCGACCACGCGAAGGCGATCGCGTAGAACGCGCCCAAGAGCAGCGTCTGATGCAGCGAGCACCACACCAGCGGCCCGACGTCCATCGACTCGCCGATGCGCGCGAGCAGCCAGGGCACGCTCAGGCTCGACGCGAGGATCGGAATGCCCAGCGCCAGCCAGCCGAACGCAAAGCGCTCGAGCAAGAGCCGCGTGCGCGAGACGGGGCGCGCCAACCACAGCTCGAGCGTGCCGCGCTGCGCTTCCCCGGCGATCGCCGGGCATGCGAACAGCACGGCCGCCGCGCTGCCGAGCGTGTTGCAGCCCTTGAAGAAGTGTTGGCCGACCACGTAGGCGGCGATGCCGCCCTCCTCGAGCTGATCGATCATCGAGCGCAGGCTCTCCAGCGGAGCCATCGCGCGCAGCGAGCCCATCTTCCCCTCGAAGTTTGGGAACATCAGGATCGCGCCGGCGAGCATCAGCTCGAGGACCAGGAAGAACCCCAGCGCACGCCAGGCATAGGCCTTGAGTTCGCGACCCATCAGACGCCTTCCACCCCGTAGAGCTCGTGATACAGCTCGGTCAGCGAGAGACGCCCGTGCTGCACGGCGCTGGGTGCCGGCAGATCGGTCGCGCTCAGGCGCGCGAAAGCGGGCCGCGGATCGCTGCCTTCGAGCCGGCAACTGACCCAGGTGTGGCCGTCCTCTCCGGGGGCTTGCCATGTGCGCGCGGCCGACAGGCCGACGCGCGCGAGCGCGTCGGAGATGCGTTGCGCATCGCTCGGGAAGCGCAGGCGCAACAACGAGGCCGCGCGCTGCTCGAGCGAGCGCGCGTCCTCGTCGGCGATGCAGCGGCCCGTCGAGAGGAACAACAGCCGCGTGCACGCCGCATCGACCTCGCCGAGATGGTGGGAGGACAGCAGCAGCGTGCGGCCTGTCGCGCGATCCTCGCGCAGCAAGGCCAGCACCTCGCCGCGCTTGGTCGGATCGAGTCCTTCGGTGGGCTCGTCGAGCAGGCGCACCGGCACGTCGGGCGCGAGGGCGGCCGCCAGCAGCAGCTGTCGCTTCATGCCGTGGCTGTAGCTGCGCACGGCCGCGCGCAGCGGAAGGCCGAGGCGTTCGGCGATCGCGCGCGCCCGTGGGAAGGCGGCGCGCTCGCGGCCGCGCAGCAGCCAGTCCAACTGCGCGTGCGCCGACCATTCGCCGTACAGCGCGATCTCACCGGGCGCGAAGGTCGCGACGCGGCGCACTGCCAGGCCGTCGCCGGCGAGAGGCACGCCCGCGATGCGCGCGCTACCGGCGCTCGGCCGGACCAGACCCACCAGCATGCGCAACAGCGTGCTCTTGCCGCTGCCGTTGGGACCGAGCAAGCCGACCAGCTCACCCGCGCGGATCGTCAGCGATAGCGGGGCCAGCGCGACATGCTCGCCGAAACGGCGCGAAAGCCCGTCGATCGCGATGCCGGCGCTGGGGGTGCTCATGGCAGCAGTCCCGCCTTCCGCAGCGCCGGATAGCACAGGCGGGCCAGGTCGGCGTAGCCCGCGCCGAGCAGGTGGAAGTCCGGATCCCGCGGCAGGGCGGCCGCCCGGCCGGCGAAGAACTTCTGGACCTCCTCGTCGGCGTAGACGCGCTCGGGTTGGAAGTCGTGCGCGGGCCAATCCGCGCCGGCCTGGGAACGGTCGACGCCGTCGGACCAGCCGCGCAACCAGGGCAGCAGTTCGTAGCCGGGCAGACCCAGCCGCTCGCGCAGATCACGCGCCCAGTTCGACAACGCCGCGCCCGGCCACGCTGGATTGCGCGCATCGCCGCACCAGGTGATCAGCGGCTGATTGACGAAGAAGAGCCCGATGCCGCGCTCGGCGCACAGTTGCGCGATGCGCTCGATCGCCCGCGCCGTCGCGGCCTGGTTGTCGGGGCGCGTGTGCGCCCAAGGCACGGCCGGATTGAAGCTGGCGTCCGGCAGCGCGGCCCAGTGTTCGTTCGCCAGTCGCACCGCGCAGCCGTAGAGGTGGCTGTGCCACAGCGCGCGGCGCAGACCTGTCGGCAGCGGCAGGTGATCGGCGCGCAACGCGCGCAGCTCTGGATCGAAGAAGAAGCCCTCGCGCTCGATGTCGTTGGTATTGAAGTACAGCACGACGACATCGGGAGCGAGCGCGAGGCCGTCGTCGACCAGGGCCTGCAGCTGTTGGCCGGACCAATAGCCGGGCACTCCCAGGTTGATCGGTCTCCAGTGGGTGTCGGAGCCTCGCGCGCGCTCGGCTTCGTTCGCCGCGCGCGCCAGGTGCGCGACCAGCGTCTGGTCCTCGTCACACCACAGCCCGAAGCAGAAGGAGTCACCCAACGCGAGCAGGCGCTTCTCGCCGGGCGGTTTCTCGCGCGGGAAGTCCTCGCCGCGCGCGCGCCAGCGATTGGCGCGAAAGCGCCAGCCATCGACCACGACCTCGGCACCCGGCCGCATCGCGTAACGGCGCAGCGGGTCCTCGAGCTCCTCGTACATGCCGCCCTTCAGCAGCTCGACCCAACGCCGGTTGGTGCGATTGACGCTGTCGGCGAAGGCGCGCTCGCGATCGCCGCTCAGGCGCAACGCGAGTTCGGCGGCGCCGAGCAGGATCGCGAGCGACAGGCAGCTCAGCAGGAACCGGCGACGCCAGCGGCCCGCGGGTGCGGACTTCGGCGTTGGATCGGGACTCATCGGGAGCGACAATAGGGCAAGCGCGTCCGCGCTGGCAAGCACGCGCGAACGATGAAGCACAGGCCGGAGACGGGTGCGGCGCCGTTGGTGATCGAGGCGCTGTTGAAACAGGACGCGCTCGGCCGGGTCGAGCGCGTGCGCTGTCCGCATGCTCGCTGGTCGCTGCGCAGCGCCGGCTCCGGCGCGCTCGGCGTCGCGGCGCGCGTGTTGCTGCGCCGTGAACGGCGCGCGTTGTCGGCGCTGCAGGGACTTTCCGGTGTGCCGCAGGTCAGCGCAGGGTGCGCGTGTCCGGACGCACTTGCTGCGCACAGCGCGCGACTGTTGCGCACCTGGATCGACGGCGTGCCGCTGCCGGCGGCCGAAGCGCTGCCCGCCGATTGGTTCGACCAGCTCGAACTGCTGGTGCGCGCGCTGCACGCGCGCGGCGTCTGTCACAACGACCTGCACAAGGAGCCCAACCTGATCGCGGGCGCCGACGGCTGGCCGTGGATCGTCGATTTCCAACTCGCAAGCCTGCACCGCGGTACGGGGCGCGTGTTCCGCGCGCGCTGCGCGGACGATCTGCGGCACGTCGAGAAGCACCGCCGGCGCTACAAGTTGGCCGGCCGGTCCAAGGACGTGTTGACCCCGGCCGAGCGCGCGCTCCCGCCGCGCTCGACGCTGGCATGGGCCTGGCGTCGCGGGGGCAAGCCGATCTATCAGGCGTTGACGCGCGGCCTGCTCGATTGGCGCGACGGCGAGGGACGCGGCGTGGGGGAGCTGCGCCGCCCCGAGAGCGGCCCCTGGCCGCTCACGCTTCCGCCGCGCGGTCCGCGCCCCGCCACGGGTGGCTGAGGAAGTTGCCGAGCAACTCGAGGCCGGCAGCGCTGAGGAACGACTCGG
Source organism: Planctomycetota bacterium (assembly GCA_016872755.1). Lineage (GTDB taxonomy): Bacteria > Planctomycetota > UBA1135 > UBA1135 > GW928-bin9. Next base: position 293 of record VGZE01000237.1, on the reverse strand, counting down.
GATGGAATTGCACACCTTCCAGTGCCAGCGTGCGGTGACGCAGCCCCATCAGCTCGCCATCGGGCGCATGCGCACTGGCTTCGAGCTCGGCGGGCAGGTCCTGCGCGGCAACGACGAGCGAGTGGTAGCGCATCGCCTGCAGCGGCCGCGGCAGGCGGGCGAACACGCCGCGCCCGTCGTGCTCGAGCGCCGAGCAGCGGCCGTGCAGCAATGCGCGCGCGCGCACGATCGAGGCGCCGTGGGCGCAGCCGATCTGCTGGTGACCGAGGCAGACCCCGAGCACCGCCACTCCC
>VGZE01000236.1 GCA_016872755.1 Planctomycetota bacterium | reverse complement strand
GTGATCAGCCAGCTGCACATCATCAGCGACCCGACGGTCTTCGCGCAGACGGCGCGCGAGCTGACACCGCAGCGCATCCTGGGCCCCTACGATCCCAGCCACCGCGACGGGCCGCAAACCTCATTGCCGGTGCGCGCGTTCCACGCCTTGCAGAACCTGTGGTTTCGATCGGCCGGCCCGGGCCGTGGCCCCGGCGGTCATGCGCTCGACGATTGCGACCGCTGTCTCGACGATTCCGTGCTGCACCTCACGAAGCACATGGAGTTGGAGGTCGAGCCGTACTCGAACGTGCTGAGGATCAGCTACACGGCGCACGACCCGGACCTGGCGCGCGAGGTCGTCGCCGCGTTCATGGTGGCTGCGGAGAAACACCAGCGCGGGGTCCACGAAGTTGGCACGACCCTCGACTTCATCCACGCGGAGCTCGCGACCTCGCTCGACCGCGTGACCGATGCGGAAACGGACCTGTCCAACTTCCGCGTCACCTGCTCGACCTTCGATCCGAGTCTGCAGCAGGCGGAACTCATGAAGAAGGTCCGGGAGTACGAGGACCAGATCGCACTCGACGAACACCGCTTGGCCGAGGCACGCGCGCGCGCTGCGAGCCTGAGCAAGTTGCTGCCGACCGTTCCGGTAACGGTCCAGGAGTCGCGCGGGCGCAACGTCGTGCCGAACCCCAAGATCCTCCTGATACGCGATCAGATCTTCAAACTCGAGCAGGATCTGTCCAAGCTCGACCTGCGCGCCAGCGGCACGACCCGTGACCTCGAGTTCGAGCGCGAAGCACTGCGGAGTCTCGTCGAGCAGCTGCGCCGCGAGCTCGACGTGGAGCCGTCGACGATCGACCTGGGCCCGATCATCCTGGACGCACCCAATGCGCGCCACACGCGCCTGGCCGAGCAGCTCGACGACGTCCAACAGGAGATCGCTTCTCTCGCGGCGGTCTCGGACTTGCGCAAACAGAGCCTGGCCGAGATGCGCGTGCGCGTGAACACGATCGAGCAGTGCAAGCCGCAGTACAGCATGCTGACGGCGCGCGTGGAGAAGGCTCGCAATCGCTACCAGGACTTCGTGACGGCGAGCCAGCGCGCCGAAGTGATGAAGCTGCTCGATACGGTCGACATCAGCAACCTGCTGGTGATCCAAGCCGCCAGCACGCCGCTGGAGAAGCTCGGACCCAAGCGCGGCAAGCTCGTACTGCTCGGCCTGCTCCTCGGTGCCTTCGTCGGCCTCGCCAGTGCCGTGCTCGCACACTCACTCGAGAGTCGGATTCATTTGGCCGAGGATCTCGAGCTCACGCTGGGACTCGAATGGCTGGGCACCCACGTTGGATCCACGCCCGGCGCACAGGTGGTTCGCGCGGAGGGCGCCTGAATGGGCCTGCTGCGACGAATCTCCGGTCTCGAGTCAGCCGCGCCGTTCCCGCGCAGCCGGGAGGGCGATCTGGAACGGTTCAACGGCGACGACGACGAGTTGCTGTGGACCGCGGTGGCCCGGCGCGGCATTCCGGCCAAGCTCGAGCGCCTGCTGTTGTCCTCCACTCGGCACGGCGAAGGCACGTCCACGGTCGCGTGGAGACTCGCGCTCGGACTCGCGCGCCACCTCGGCGCGCGGGTGACCTTGGTCGAGGTCGCGACCACGGGAGTCCCGCTCACACGCCGCCTGGGCTTGCCCGCCACGCCGGGCTTTTGCGACCTGCTCTCCGGCGCGGCCCAGCCGAGCGGGGTGATCTGCAGGCCCACCAACGCCGACGTGCTGCTGGTGCCCGCGGGATCGAGCAGCCCCGGGACCGGCGACCTCGTTTCCCCGCGTGGGCGCGAATTGCTCACGCGCTTGGGGCTGGAGCGACACTTCTTGATCTTCGACGCCCCGCCCTTGTTGCTGGACCCGGCCGTGCGTCCGCTGCTCACTTGCGTCGACCGAGCGGTCCTGATCGCTAGCGCCGGGCAGACCTGCATCGATGACGCCTTGCAGTGGAAGCGCGAAGTCGAACACAGCGGCCTGCCCATCCTGGGCAGCATCCTCAACCAGCCGAGGCCTTGAGCAGACCCGTGTGGAGCCCGACCCAAGCCGTTGTGGCTACCGGGGAAACGCCGGAAGGCCCCTCGTTCAATTTCACGAACATGGGTGAGTGTGCACCTATGCAATCTTTGTTTGTGTACTGCGCCAGAATCGTCAGATTCGTGTACAAAGCTCTCAAGCTCGCTTCCGTTCGTCCCTCCACTGGGACTCGTTCCTCCAACTCCTTGGGCAGCCGACGTGGCCTCAGCTTGCAGGAGCATCTGCTGGTCGAGCTCGATCGAGCGAATGCCTGGCGTTCGCTGCGCCGAGATGGAGATCCATGGACGGCTGAATCTCGGAGGCCGGGGCATCTGTGCTCGGGGTAACCGAACACCGAGCGTCCCGATCCGCCTGCTCTGAACCGCTTCCGCTCGCACCTCACCCTCTTCCCATGCGTTCCCTCTGGAGTTCTTGGAGTTCCCTGTTCGGCTTGGGGTCCCGGCGCTCGACGGATTTGCTCCTGCGCTCCGCTGAGGCGTTCCAGGACCTGATGTTGAAGGAGCGCGCCCGCTCCGACCGGACCGGCGACTGCGTCTCGCTGCTCGCCATCACGCCGGGTGAACGGGATTCGCTCGAGTCGATCGAGGCGATCCTGTGCGGACGCCGGCGACGCCGCCTGCGCTGCACGGACGAACTCGGCTGGCTGGGCCCGGACCGGATTGGAATCCTGCTCCCCTGCACGAGTTCCCGGGAAGCAATCGAGTTGGCCAGCAGCATCACGGCCGCCGACCACAGCGGCCGCTTGAAGGCCTGCCGGTGGGAGGTCTACACGCACTACCACCACGCGACGGCCAGCACCGACGAGAACGGCCAGGCGCTTCCCATCGCGGATCGTCGACGTGCCCCGGCCGATGTGCAAGTCGAACGACGCCACCACGACGTCCCTCAGTCTCCGTCTCGCGGCGAGAGTGGCGCTGTTTCGGACCCTGCGCCGGCGCTTCCCTTGAACGACCTCTTGGCGGTGGAGCGCCCGTGGATCAAGCGTGCCACCGACGTCGTCGGGGCGCTGCTCGTGCTGCTGGTGATGGCCCCGTTCATGTTGCTGTCCGCGCTGGCGATCAAGCTCACCAGCCCGGGCCCCGTCATCTACACCCAGCAGCGCGCGGGCCGGAACGGGCGGCCCTTCACGTTCTACAAGTTCCGCACGATGTGCGTCGATGCGGACAAGCTGAAGGAGCAGTTGCTCGCGTTCAACGAGCAGACCGGTCCGGCCTTCAAGATGACCAACGACCCGCGCGTGACCACGGTGGGCCGCTTCCTGCGCAAGACGAGCCTCGACGAGCTCCCGCAACTGTGGAACGTGCTGCGCGGCGATATCTCGCTGGTCGGCCCGCGCCCCCCGATCACGCATGAGTTGCAGGGCTACGAAGCCTGGCAGATGCGCCGGCTCGACACGATCGGCGGCCTGACCTGCACGTGGCAGGTCAGCGGCCGGAACAAGGTGCTGTTCGAGGACTGGGTGCGCATGGACCTGCGCTACATCGAGCAGGGACACTCGTTCGTGGGCGACATGAAGTTGCTCGTGAAGACCGTCCCGGCTGTGTTGGCGCGGCGCGGAGCAAGCTAAGCCGGACCCTGGCCTAGCTGGCTGCGCGCATCAGGGGGGGATCGGCGCGGAATTGCGGGCACAGGCCGAGCAGGTCATGGGTCGGCAGCTGGCCTGGGAATAGCCCGTGGAAGCTGGCGGCTGATTGCCCCGGGCTGCGGTTGATCATGCGCCGCACGTAGTTGCGGAATACGACCCACACCCACAGGTGCTTCTCCAGCTGTTCGCGCCGCTTCGAGGCCGCCCAGGTCCTGCGCACCAGCCTCGACACCCCATCGCGCATCATCGCCAGCGTGCGGTTGATCCGAAACAGCGGGTTGTTCATTCCGCGCGGCTCTTCCGACGAGATGCGTACGTGCGTCATGCCTTCGGGCAGCTCTTTCTGCTTCAGCCTCACATAGGTCAGCTTCTCATCGGAGCGCAACATGCCGCCGGCGCCTGGCGCGAGCAGCGGCGCAATGTTGGCAAAGCACTTGCCCACCGCCTCCGTCGAGCCGCTGCGGCGTAATCCTGATCGCGCGACGAGCTGATCACGCCGGATCCGGTCAGGCTCACGCAAACCGCCGCGCGAGGCCAGCGGCGCGACCTGCACGTCGAGCACGAACCAGCTCAACTCGTGCAGCAGTACGGGCACGGTCAGTGGCTGCAGGCGCCTGTCGGTCTAGTA
>VGZE01000235.1 GCA_016872755.1 Planctomycetota bacterium | reverse complement strand
CGCGCTCTGGTCCAGCCTGGGCGCGCTCGGAGCCGCGCTGGCGGCCTGGGCGATCGGTCGCGGAGGAGCGGCCTGGACGCGGCGCGTGCTCGGCGAGCACGACGCCGAACGGGCGCGACTGTGGCTGGCGCGCCATGGTTGGTTCGCGATCGCGGCGAGCCGGCCCGTCCCGATCCTGGCCGAGGCCCTCGCGTTCGCGGCGGGCGCGAGCGGCCTCTCCCTCGCGCGCGTTCTCGCGAGCGCCGCGGTCGGCGCCGTGCCGATCAGCGTGTTCTACGCGCTCGTCGGCGCCGGCGTGCTCGCGATCGAGCGCCCGTGGATCGCGTTCGTGATCGCGCTCGCCGCGGCCGCGCCGCTGTGGTGGGTCGGGGCGCGCTGGAGCCGCGCTACTTCTTCTTCGCGCCCGGCTTCTTCTTAGCGGCCTTCGGTGGCGCGCTCGCCTCGCCCGCCAGCGCGGCGAGCACCTTCTCCGAGTGCCCGTCGACCTTGACCGGCGAGAACACGGCCTCGAGCTTGCCGTCGGCGCCGATCACGAAGGTCGAGCGGATCGTGCCGAGCACCTTCTTGCCGTACATCGTCTTCTCGCCGTAGGCGCCGTACGCCTTCGCGACGCTCTTGTCGGCATCCGAGAGCAGCTCGAACGGCAACGAGTACTTCGCGCGGAACTTGTCGTGCGACGCGAGCGAGTCCGCCGACACGCCCAGCACGACGGCGCCGGCCTTCTTCAGCTTCGCCTGATCGTCGCGGAACGCGCACGCCTCGCGCGTGCAGCCCGGCGTGTCGTCGCGAGGGTAGAAGTACAGCACGACGCGCTGTCCCTTCAGCCCGGCGAGCGAGACGGTCTTGCCGGAGGTCGAGGGGAGCGCGAACGAGGGGGCGGGCTGGCCGACTTTCAGCATGATCAGCGCATGCTAGCGCTGCGCCGGCGCACGCGTGCCGAGCAAACGCTCGACGTACTTCGCGACGAGGTCCGCCTCGAGATGCACGGCGTCGCCGACCTGCGCGGAGCCGAGGTGCGTGTGCTCGAAGGTCAGCGGGATCACCGCGACGTCGAAGCGGCGCTCGCGCGGCGTCACGACCGTCAGGCTGATCCCGTGCACCGCGATGCAGCCCTTGTCGACCAGGTAGCGCTCGAAACCGGCCGGCACCTCGAACGTGAACGTCCAGCCGGCGCGCGCGTCGCCGCGAATCGCATCGATTCGACCGACCGCGTCGACATGTCCGGTCACGAGGTGGCCGCCGAGCCGGTCGGACAGCCGCAGCGAACGCTCGAGATTGACCGGCGCGCCCGGGCGCAGCGCCCCCAGAGCCGTCCGCGCCAGCGTCTCGGCACTGAGGTCGAACTGCAACGCATGCGCGTCGAAAGCGGCCACCGACAGGCAGGCGCCGTTGACCGCGATGCTCTCGCCCAGCAGGGGTTCCCAACCCGCCGGACGAGCGATCGACAGGCGTGCGCCTCCGCCGGCGCCCTCGAAACGCAGGCACTCCGAGCAGGCCTCGACCAGACCACTGAACATGGCCTCATGGTAGCTCTAACCCAGTGCCAATCAAGTGATTAGGCGCATGACCCCCGAGCGGGGCCCGGCTTCGGGCCGTGGTCCTAAGTCCTTGACCCCACAGGACTCCGACCGTAGGCTGCTCCGCCCTTGTTCTCTGGAGGCGACGAGCATGCTCTTCGCGATCCTCACCCTCTTTCCCGAAGCGATCGAACCCTACCTGGGCTCGAGCATTCTGCGCGTCGCGTCGGAAAAGGGTCTGGCGCGATACCTGCCCGTCGATTTCAGGGACTTCACTCGGGACCGACACCGCACGGTCGACGATCGACCCTTCGGCGGCGGGCCTGGGATGGTGCTGAAGCCCGAGCCGATCCTCGAATGCATCGAGTGGTTGGAGCGTGCTCACGGCCCGTTCCGTAAGGTCCTGCTCTGCCCGGGGGGCGTGCCCTTCGCGCAAGCGAAGGCGCGCGAGCTGGCCAGTGACGAGCGCATCCTGCTCGTCTGTGGCCGCTACGAAGGCTTCGACGAGCGGCTGCGGGCCGAGCTGAAGTGGGATGAAATCTCGATCGGAGACTTCGTGCTGTCCGGCGGCGAGCTCCCGGCCCTGTGCATCGTAGAGGCGGTCACCCGCCTGCTGCCCGGGGTGCTGGGGGACGCTGAATCGGCTCAGCAGGACTCCTTTGGCGCCGCGGGAGCCCCGCAACAGCGCCGGCTCGACCATCCGCATTACACGCGTCCGCGCGTGTGGCGTGGGAAGGCTGTGCCGGACGTGCTGTGCTCGGGCGACCACGCCGCAATCCGCGCCTGGCGCGAACGCGTCGCTGACCAGCGGACGCTGGAACGCCGGCCGGATCTGCTGCGCTAGGCCGCCGACCCTGCTCACGAAGCTCCCTCACCATCGCAAGCACCGTCCAACGTCCCCCTCCCCTCTCCTTCCCGACCCCCTACGAGAACGACTCCTACCATGCACCTCATCCGCCAGATCGAACGGGAAGCAGGCAAGCCGGGCACGCCCTACACCAAGCGCGAGCAGCATGGCTCACACGGCCTCGGCTTCGGCCTCGGCGACGAGGTTGCCGTGCACTACCTGATCAAGGAAGGCGACAAGGAGCGCGTGCAGCTTTTCATCGGCGCGGTGATCGCGCTGCAGGGCCGCGGCATCTCGCGCGCCGTGGTCGTGCGCCGCATCGTGCAGGGCGAGGGCGTCGAGCGCACGTTCCCGCTGCACAGCCCGCGCGTCAAGCAGATCGAACGCCGCAATCCGAATGCGCGCAAGGTTCGCCGCGCGAAGCTGTTCTACATGCGCGAGCGCTCGTCGAAGGAAAACCGGCTCCGCGAAATCCACGGCGCGGACGAGGTCCAAGACGGCGCCGGTGAAGGCGCGAAGGCCGCCGTGGCGGCCGAGCCGGTCAAGGTCTGAGTCCCATCCCGCCGCGCGCGTCCGCTCCGCTCGCGCGGCCGCGCGGGCGCGGCGCTTCTCCGAGAGCCTGAATTCCTCCCATGACGGAAAACGTCGGCCGCAAGCTGCTCCTGATCTTCGGGCTCCTCGGCCTCGCCGCCGGCTTGATCCTGTTCAAGTCGCCGCCGTTCCGCCTCGGCCTCGACCTCGCCGGCGGCACGCGCTACGTGTACACGGTCGACTTCGACAAGGCCGAGCGCGAGGGCAAGATCCGCGCGGGCGAAGACCGTGCGGCGCTGATGGAGCAGATGCGCACCATCGCGTACAAGCGGGCCGACCCGACCGGTGTGCGCGAGCTCAACGTGCGGCAGGAAGGCCAGAACCGCATGGTCGTCGAGGTGCCGGGCCTGATCGGCGCGACCTCGTCGAGCCGGCCGGTGAAGCTGGCCTCCGAACTCGCGCTCGACGCGACGAAGGTCGAGCTCGACGGCTCCGACCCGACCAGCGTCGAAGCCTTCCCCGCCACCGGTGGCGTGGTGACGGTCGACCGGGAGCGCGTGCGCTATTCGCACCGCACGCAGAACACGCTGCACGTCGAGCAGCGCGGATACACGAAGACCGCGGTCGCCGCGCACGCGGCCGGCACGGAGGTCAAGCTCTTCAGCGACGACGCGATCCGCAACTCGATCGAGAACCTCGGCGAGCTCGGCTTCTCGATCGTCGTCACGCAGGCCGATCTGGCCGGCAAGGGCACCGACCTCGAGGCGGAGCGCAAGCGCATGGAGGACTGGGCGGCCAAGAACCCCGAGTCCTCGCTCGCGGTCTTCAATCGCCTGCCGCGTGAACAGGGCGGTCCGCACGAGCTCGTGCGCTGGTACCCCGAGCGCCAGGAGAATCTCGCGCCCGGGCAGCAGCCGGCCCCCGAGGCGTCGCGCGCGATGCCGCTGCTGCAACAGCTGACCAAGCCCGAGTGGGTCTTCACCGGCCAGCAGCTCGCCGCGCAAGGCGTGAACGTCACGCAGGACGACCTCGGCTATCCGGCGGTCGGCTTCGAGTTCGACACGAAGTACAAGGTTCCGTTCGGCGATTTCACCAGCCAGTACTCGGGGCGCAACATGGCGATCCTGCTGAACGGCGAAGTGATCATGGCGCCGTCGCTGGACGAGCCGCTGCCGGGTCGCGGCATCATCCGCGGCCGCTTCACCGAGGAATACGTTCGGCAGATCGTGACGGTGTTGCGCTCGGGCTCGCTGCAGATCAAGCCCGACCTGCAGCACATGGAGCGCGTCGGACCGACGCTCGGCGCCGACAACATCCAGCGCAACATTTGGGCCGGCATCTCCGCCTTCGTCGTCGTGTGCGGATTCATCATCGCGTACTACCGACTGCTCGGCGTGTTCGCGTCGATCTCGCTCCTGTGCAACGGAGTCCTGCTCCTGGGCGGC
>VGZE01000234.1 GCA_016872755.1 Planctomycetota bacterium | reverse complement strand
TCGTGCACGAGCAAGCGGAATTGGGCCGAATCTCGTTACACCCTCCATCGGCGATTGCGGGCTGGGCGTGCTGGTGCTCGGGTGTGATTGGCGCGGCGCGAACATCCTGTGGCTCTGGCCGGTCCACTTCGCGCTCGACTGGACGCAGTTCGCGAGTTGAGGCGCGGAGTCGACTCGAATCGACGCGCGGGCCGGGACACACCACACGCAGCGCGTCCCGGCCCTGTCGATCACTGGAACAGGTACTGTTCTACGACCTTCGTGTGTGTGCCACCGGCATTGACGATCCCTCCGATTGCAAGCATGGATCCGTTGGCAAGCGTGAAGCCCATGCTCTGTCGCCCTGTCGGAATGTCCACGCCGGTCGACCACGAGTTCGAGACGATGTCGTAGATCTCGTGCATCTTCAGCGCCGGAGCGTTCAGGTACCCGCCGCCGACCGCGTGGATGCGTCCATTCATCAGCGCAACACCGAAGTTGCTGCGTGCAGTCGGCATCGAAGCAACAGCTTGCCATTGATTCGTCGCCGAGTCGTAGATCTCGACGATCTTGTAGTTGGTCGAGTTATCGGCCAATGCACCGCCGATCGCGTAGAGATTCCCCGCGTGAGAGATGAGCCCCAGTCCGGCGCGGGCCGGAGAGATCGGCGCCAGCGTGGCCCAGGAATCCGTTAGCGGGTCGTAGACCTCGTGGGTCGAGAATTGCGTCGCCCCCGATCCTGTCGTCTGGCCTCCGACGACGTGAATGAGGCCGTTCAGAACGGCGGCTCCCGCGTTGCCTCGGGCGGTCGGCATCGGGGCGCGAGCCTCCCACACGCCGTTGGAAGTATCGAACAGCCAGTGCAAGGCCGTGGCACCACCGGCCACCGGAATTCCTCCGAGCACATGGATCTCGCCATTCAGCACGCAGCTCGCCGGCTGGTTTGTTGCGACCGGCAGCTTCTCTCCTCGAGCCCAAATGCCGGTTGCAGGATTGAACGTGAGCACCGAGGCCGTCGGGACTCCAGGGGCTGACGACCCCGCGATCAGGTAGACGATCCCGTTGACCGTCGAAGCTGTTGAGCCAGCCCTGGCCGCGGGCAGCCGAGTTTGGGGTGCCCAACCGGAATCGCTCGTCGGGGATTGGGCTAGGAGAGAGGAAAGCAAGAGGGCGGACGCGGCGGGTTTGAGCAGCATGGAGAACATGGGGTGGCTCGGCTCCTATGAAGAGGCGTCGACAGGGCAATGAACGGTTTCACGCACAACCAACGCCCCCCCTGAGTGCTGTGGGGAGGCGAAGTGTTACATGGATTCCCGGCGGAAATCGCCTTCGGGGCATCGGACATCCAAGCGGATGACCATCGGCCCCGATCCTACACCGGTCTGTCCGGACCAGCGTGCTGACGTCGAGAGCGGTGGTCCGAGGATGGGGTCGGGGGTGTTTCGGTCGCTCCAACGGAGCGCCAGAGGGTCGCTCGGAGTGCGATCTCCGCGTCGCCTGTGGCGCTGCGGCACCTCGGGGTACGAAGCTGCCGTTCCCGCGGGCGCAAGCGCGCGGAATCGAGTGCGGGATGCGCGTTGCCGGCGCAGCGCCGACCTACTCGGCAAATGGAAATCCGAGTGGTGCCCGCGCCGGTGGGAAGGGGGGCGGTTCGGTTTCGAGGCCTTGGTGCGTCAGAATCTTGCGGACGACGATCCCGTCGGTGAGCAGGGCAATCAGCCTGCGGAGTCCGCGAAGAGGGCCACAGATCAGCATGTCGATCGCGAATCTTGGCTTCATGAACTCGGACATCGCCCATGCCTACGAGCCAGACGATCCCGCGAGCCACTTCGAGAGCGCTTCGAGTTGGCGACGCAGATTCGGATCCGTGAGCAGCGGCGCCAGCCGCCGCGCTTCCGCAAGCAGCGCCGCAACGCGCTTGGGCTGCTTCTTCTCGAGGCAGAACCCGGCAAGGTTTAGCAACGCGCGCACAACGACGTCCGGCTCCCCGCACGCGCGCGCGTGGTCTAGCGCGGACTCGAATGAGGATCGCGCTTCTTCCAACCGCCCGAGAAATCGCTCGATCAATCCGCAAGTTCCCAGCGCGAATGCGAGCCGCCGGGCGTCGTGCGCTTCTGCTGCGAGATCGCGTGCCCTAGCAGCCCGTTGAAGAAGCGGCCCTTGGGCGTTGCACGAGCGTGCCGATTCCATCGACCCACTCGACCGCGTTTCGGATGATTCGGCGGACATCCGCGAGTCCGGAGTGCAGGGCGACCGCGAATCGTTCGACCAGCGTGACACACAGCGCAAGACACGCCGCCAGATGAGCGGCAAGGCCCCTCGGCGTCCCTGCGCCGAGAGTCTTGCGCATCACCAGTCCCAGATTGAAGCCCGCGACGTGCACGAGCTAGCGCTTGAGCACGTTCGCGTGCCCTCGCAGGTGCGTTCGGCGCATGCCTCCGGTCTCGAGCGTGTGCGCGAAGCTGCGTTCGAGTAACTCGCCGCGTCTGCGCAGGAGCCGCTTGCCTCGTTCGCCGCGAATGCGGCGCTGATTGGCATAGGTCCCGCGCCGCGCAAGCTCCTCGCCCTTCCATGGGCGCTGTCCGCGGTCGGGCTCGCTGATGTACGTCGTCAGGCCCAGCTCCGCCGTCAGTTGCATCGTCTCGTTCGAGTGGTAGCCCTTGTCGGCCACCCAGGTCTTCAGCGCGCGCTGCGACATCTGTTCGAAGCACTCAGGGACCTTCGCCAGTTCGGCCACATTCGTCGCGACGGCTCCCATCGTTGCCTTCAGACTCGCGCTGTCGCCCAGCGTCGCGTCCTGCACCGTCACCGCCAGCACCGCGCCGCTATCCATGTCGGTCGCGTGTTCTGCTTTGTGCGCGAGGTGCGTGCGACCGTCCTTCATCTTCGTGATCATCGCGTCGGGGTCGCTCGGGCTCTTCCAGTCGTCGTTCGAGCCCTTCTTCTTGCGCTTCTTGTCGATGCGCGCGAGATCCGCGCGCGTCGGGGTCTCGATGCCCGACTGCTTGGCCAGCGACACCAGGAAGTCGTGGTAGCTCGCGCCATCTTCACGCCGCACGATGCTGCGCATCGCCGCGTTCGCCTCCAGGGTCGTCGCGTCCACACCGATCGCTCGGCCGCGGATCAGACCCTGCTCCGCCAGGACCTTCAGCACGAAGGTGAACACGTCCTGGTGCGTCTCCACGTCCAGGCGCGTGCGGATCCGCGAGAGGCTCGAGTGGTCCGGCGTCTGCTCGCTCAAGTCGAAGCCGAGGAAGCCGCGCACGGACATCGAGTCGGCGCAGCGCCACGCGATCCCGCGCTCGCTGTCGAGTCCCTCGAAGTAGCCGACCAGGAGCATGCGCATGTACACACCGGGCGGGATGCTCGGTCGACCCTTGCCCGCCGAATAGAAGCGCGCACATCGATCCTCGACGAACCGATCGAAGCCCGCCTCCGCCAGCAGCTTGTTCAGCCGCTCGTAGAACGGGTGTCCGGGCGTCCGGACCAGTTCACTCGTCGCGATCCACAGTTCGGGCTGCTTCTCCGCCGCTCGTCGTTTCATCGCCATCGCGCATGCACCTCGGTGTGCATCCTATTTGAACGCCGGCGTCGGGTTACCAGCCGACCCCGATTTTCAACGGGCTGCTAGACTTCAGTCTTCAGTGCAAGGCCCTGTCAGGGATGTGCAGCTTCGCTGCGGCGAGGTCATTTCGGTGCGCGCACGGGACGGATGCTCGCCGCTTCATTGGTTGATCCCAACCAGCACGCTATTGAGTATCGAACCGAGCAGCGTTCAGGTGAACGGCAGCGTCGACTGCGATGCCATCCGATCACTTGTGTTCGGTTGCGCCCTGGAGTAGCAGACGGGCTGCCCTGCCGAGGTCTGGCTGACGTGCTCGCCGCGAATTGGCGCCCCGCGAAGCGCGAGTACTTGAAGCAGTCATGCCATGAACATTCACACGCGGTTTGGCCGGGCTTTGGTTAGGTGTGGTCGGTCGCCGCCGTCTTCCGACTGAGATCAAGAGTGCGCAAGCGAGTGCGGGCAGTGGCGCACCAAGGAAGCAGACCCCTGAGTCTCGTGTTGTGTTTTCCACCATCCTCCCGGCCTCGCCCCAGCGACTCCGCTCAAACCGGCCGGATGATCTTGGAAGCGGAAGCTGCGCTCGCAGCCGCAACTCCGCCTCCCGGCGGAGCCCCGCTCAGTCCCGGCACTCCGTCGACCGCGCGCAGGCCGCCCAGCGACGTGTACACGCGCGCCCAGTAGCAGGCGCGCGCGACGCCGGTGATCGCCAGCAGCACGACCACCAGGAAATCCACCTTGCTGGGATTCCAGCCGAAGACGAACAACTGCAGACCGACGTCGACCAGCAGCGCGCGCGTGATGGCCCACGGATCGTGGCGCACCAGGCGCCACGCATGCGCGAGCGCCGAGGCCGGGCCGCGGCGATTGAAGACCAGGCTCTGCAGCGCGAGCTGGTTCAGCGCGCCGAGCGTCGCCGCGTACAGGAAGATCAACG
>VGZE01000233.1 GCA_016872755.1 Planctomycetota bacterium | reverse complement strand
CAGCCGCGGATCCTCGACGACGGCCGCCGCGCCCTTGCCGCGCGCGCTGCGGCCGGATCCAGCCGGGCGGCCGCGCGCGGATCCTTCGGCCGCGAAGCCGTCGAGCGGCGCGACGTCGACGTAGTCCATCTCCCCCAGCGCTTCGATCGAGTCGCGGATCGGCTTCAAGATCGTGCGCGGCACGATGCCGTGCCGCTGGTTGTGTTCGCTCTGCTTGATGCGCCGCCGCTCGACCTCAGCGCGCGTCGCACGGATCGAGTCGGTCTCGGCGTCCGCGTACAGGATCACGCGGCCCTCGACGTTGCGCGCGGCGCGCCCGCAGGTCTGGATCAGCGAGGTCGCCGAGCGCAGGAAGCCCTCGCGATCGGCGTCGAGCACGGCCACCAGCGCGACCTCGGGCAGGTCGAGGCCCTCGCGCAGCAGGTTGATGCCGACCAGCACGTCGAAGGCCCCCAGGCGCAGGTCGCGCAGGATCTGCATGCGCTCGATCGCGTCGATCTCCGAATGCAGGTAGCGCACCTTGACGCCGAGTTCCGACAGGTAGCTGGTCAGCTCCTCGGCCGAACGCTTGGTCAGCGTCGTGACCAGCGTGCGCCAACCCGCCGCCGTCGTTCGACGGACTTCGTGCAGCACGTCGTCGACCTGCGTGCGCGCCGGGCGCACTTCGATCGCCGGATCCAGCAAACCGGTCGGCCGCACCACCTGCTCGGCCACGTGCTCGCCCGAGCGCGCGCGCTCGTGCGCGCCGGGTGTCGCCGACACGTACACGACCTGGCGCAGCAGCTTCTGCCACTCCTCGTAGCGCAGCGGCCGGTTGTCGAGCGCGCTGGGCAGCCGGAAGCCGTACTCGACCAGCGTCTCCTTGCGCGAGCGATCGCCCTTGTACATGCCGCCGACCTGCGGCACGGTCACGTGCGACTCGTCGATGAAGACGACCCAGTCCTCGGGGAAGTAGTTGAGCAGCGTGAACGGCGCCTCGCCCGCGGCGCGGCCGTCCATCCAACGCGAGTAGTTCTCGATGCCCGGGCACACGCCGATCTCGCGCAGCAGCGCGAGGTCGTGGCGCGTGCGCTGCTCGAGCCGCTGCGCCTCGAGGATGCGACCCTTGTCGCGCAGCTCGTGCAGGCGCTGGATCAGCTCCTGCTCGATGCCCACGACGGCCTTGTCGACGCGCTCCTGCGGCGTCACGTAGTGGCCCTGCGGCCACACGCGCAGCGCATCCCGCTGCGCCAGGATCTCGCCGCGCAGCGGATCGACCTCCAAGAGCGCCTCGACCTCGTCGCCGAAGAGCTCGATGCGGATCACGCGGTCCTCCTCGTAGGACGGGAACACCTCGATCACGTCGCCGCGCGCGCGAAACGTGCCGCGGCGGAAGTCGAGGTTGTTGCGCGAGTACTGCATCTGCGTCAGCCGTCGCAGCAGGTCGTCGCGCTCGAGCGGCTGGCCCTTCGCCAGGTCGAGCGACATCTGCTCGTAGTTGCTCGGGCTGCCCAGGCCGTAGATGCACGAGACCGAGGCGATGATGATCACGTCGCGGCGCTCGAGCAGCGAGCGCGTGGCCGAGTTGCGCAGCCGCTCGATGTTCTCGTTGCGGCTGGCGTCCTTCTCGATGAAGGTGTCACTCGACGGAACGTAGGCCTCCGGCTGGTAGTAGTCGTAGTACGACACGAAGTACTCGACCGCGTTCTTCGGGAACAGCTCCTTGAACTCGCCGTACAGCTGCGCGGCAAGCGTCTTGTTCGGGCTCAGCACCAGCGCCGGCCGCCCGACCCGCGCGATCGTCGCGGCCATCGTGTAGGTCTTGCCCGAGCCGGTGATGCCGAGCAGGCACGCGTCGGGGACGCCGGCCTGCAACCAGCCCGACAATTGCTCGATGGCCCGCGGCTGATCGCCCTGCGGCGCATGCGGGGTGTGGAGTTCGAATCGGGCCAGTTCGGGCATGGCGGAACGCGCATGGTAGCGCGCCAGACCCTTCAAGCCGGGAGCGAGATCGGGCACACTCTGACGGCTTCGAACCATGGACCACCGCATCGGCACGTGCAGCGCCTGCAAGGCGACCTACCGCATCCCCGCCAGCTTCGCCGCCGACCGAGCGCGCTGCCGACAGTGCGGCGGCGTGGTCGAGATCGGAGCCGTGGAGGGGCAGGCAGCGCCGCCGCGGAGCGAGCGACGCGAGCCGCACGCCAATCCGGTCGCTGCGACGCTGTCCGCGGTGCGCGAACCCGAGCCGCCAACCGCCGCGAAGTCGTTGCACCTGAGTGAGCCCGCGCGCGCCGCCCCTCCGGCGCCGGCCGCGCCGGCGGCACCCAAGCCCGCCCCGGTCACAGCAGCGCCGGCGGCCAAGCCCGCGGCCGCGTCGCAACCTGCTCCGTCCGTCACGCGTGCCGCGACGCCGGCCCCGCGCAAGCGCTCCGCGCCTCCCCCGCCGAGCGCTCCGAGCAAGGCCGTGCCGATCGGGATCGGCGCGCTCGCCGCCATCGTGCTCGCAGGGCTCGGCTGGTTCTTCTTCCTGCGCGATACGGACCGTCCTGAGAACGGCGGCACGCGCGTCGAGGCGAAGGAGCCGCTGCAGGAATCGCAGCCGGCGCCGGTCGTTTCCGCAGCGCAGGACGCGGCCGCCCCGCTGGTCGAGACGAGCGCGAAGACGCTGCCGGAGTCCGCGCCGGCCGACGACTGAGGTTCGGCGCTGCGTTGCCGCCCGGGAGTCCGCGGCCGAAGCTGCCGGCCACGAAGCGAGTTGCGAGGACATGACACTGCACCTGCCGAAATCCGTTTCGGTTCAGATCGCCCACCTCGATGGCAGGCCATTGCGGCAGGCAGGTGTCGTGCTCTCGATCCAGACCTTCGCGACCCACAAGAACGACATCAGGTTGTTCCCCTTCCTGACGGACGAGGATGGAATCGCTCGGATCACGCAAGCGGACATGCGAGCCGAAGCGGTCGCGACGTACGATTCGGGCCTGATGGACTACTCGGCCATCGAGACTGCCCACGAGATGATCGAGATCCACCTCGTTTCGTGCAGCGAGCTCGCGTTGGCGATCGACGCTCGGACGCGCAGCTGGACCTCGCTCTTGAAGGGCGAGAACACGCGTTGGCGCTCGATCGAACAGCTCGTCGAGACGCTGCGGACGGCGACCAATCACAAGCTGGTGATCCCGGACGCGCTCTCGATCCGGCCGAAGGTCCGAGCTCGATGGAACCAGCCCGATGCGACCTGCGAGTACCTGCTGCGGGTTCGGACCCAGCCCTAGCTCGCCGGACGTTCGCGGGTCCGCGACTCAGCGCTCTTCCGCCACCGCCGCGCCGCCGCTGCGCGGATCGCTGACGCCGACCGGCACGCCGCCGGGCTCGACGGCGATCGCCTGCACGCTCGACCAGCGTCGCGACACGACTTCGATCGCGTGACCGCGCTCGCGCAGCCGCGCGACGAAGACCGGCGTGAAGTCCTGCTCGCATTCGGTGGTCGCCGGCGCGGCCTGCTGGTGCAAGCGCGGAGCAGCCACCGCCTGCTCGAGCGTCTGGCCGTACACGAGCACGCGCAACAGCACTTCGGCCACGCTGCTGATGATGCGCGGACCGCCCGGCGACCCGATCACGAGCGCGACCGTGTTGCCGTTGTCGCGCAGCACCGTCGGTGTCATCGACGACAGCGGCCGGCGCCCGGGACGCAGCGCATTGGCCGCCGCACCGAGCAGCCCGTAGGCATTGGGAGTGCCGGCCTGCAGCGCGAAATCGTCGAGCTCGTTGTTGAGCAGGAATCCGAGCTCGGGCACCAGGATGCCGCTGCCGAAGGTCTCGTTCAGCGTCGTGGTCAGTGCGACGGCATTGCCCTCTCGATCGAGCACCGACACGTGCGTGGTCTGCTCGCTCTCGGGCCGCGGCTCGAAGGCGCGCGGCTGCGGGTTGGGTTGCTCGCCGATCTGCGCGCGGCGCGTCGCGATCCACTCCGGTGCGAGCAGCTCGGCGACCGGCACCGGCCACGCATCGGGATCGCCCAGGTGCTCGGCTCGATCGGCGAAGGCCAGGCGCAGCGCCTCGATCCACCAGTGCAGCGCGCGCTCGGTGAGGCCGGCCTGCTCGTCGGCGCTCCCGGGCGCCGCCAGGGCCGACAGCGGCGAGCGCTGCTGCGCGAGGGCCTGGGCGCGCTCGGCGTCGAGTGGAAAACCGTCGAGGATCCCGAGCACCTGCAACAGCGCGATGCCGCCCGATGAAGGCGGCGGCGCGGTCAGGACTTCATAGCCGCGGAACCAACCCGACAGCGGTTCGCGCCACACCGGAGCGTAGGCGAGCAGGTCCTCGGAGCTGAGCCGAGCGCCGCGCTCGGCGCTGAACTCGACCAGCTCCCCGGCGCAACGGCCGGAGTAGAACGCGTCCGGTCCGCGCTCGGCCAGCTCCGCGAGTGTGCGCGCGAGCGCCGGCTGCACCAGCCGCGCGCCTGCGCGCAGCGGCTGGCCGCCCGGGTAGAAGAGTGCGCGCGCGCCCGGATCGGCTTCCAGGCGCGCGCGCAGCTCGCCGTTCGCGAGGTCGCGCGCCAGATCGGGG
>VGZE01000232.1 GCA_016872755.1 Planctomycetota bacterium | reverse complement strand
GCGGTGCGCAGCCACTGCGCGCGCTCCAACACGAAGCGCAGGTCCGGCTGCTCGATCACCTCGGTGCCGGCTTCCAGCCGCACCATCAATTCGTGGCGGTCGGTCCAACCGACCGGCACGAGCACCTCGGTCAGGATGTCGAGCGGGAAGCGCGCCTGCCAAGGTGCCTCGAGCGTCACGATGCGCGCGGCGCTGCGGTGGTCCTGCAAGTGGAACGTCAGCTGGTGCGTTCCGTAGTCGTGGAACTCGAGCGTCAGCGGCGTGGTCCCGATCGGCTTCTGATCGAGGCGCACATGCGCGCCGGGCGGCTCCGAGCGGATCTCCAGCGTGCGCGTCGCCGCGCAGGAAGCGCCCGTCAGCACCATCCCACCCAGCGCGACCCACGCCGACGCCGCATTCGCCGTCGCGACTGCGCGGCCTCGGACGGGCTGGCCCGATCGCGGCGAAGGCGGGGTGGGTGGCGCGCGCACGGAGGCGATGGGGTTGGCGGAGAGGGAGGGATTCGAACCCTCGGATCCCCATAAGGAGATCACCGGCTTAGCAAGCCGGCGCATTCGGCCACTCTGCCACCTCTCCTGAGGTCATGCGAGTGGGCGGCGGATGGTATCGCCGTCCCCGCGAGGCGGCAAGCCGCCGGGCGCGGCGTAGGATCCGCGCATGCAGCCGATCCTGTTCGAGCCGGTCGCGAGCCCGCACCGCGTGCCGTTCGACGCGAGCTTTCGCATCGCTTCCGCTTCGACCGAGCCGCCCGCGGATGCCCCGCCGAAGTCGAGTCGCGCGGCCGCGCTCGAGGCCTCCGTGCAGCGGCTCGACAAGCTCCAGCACAAGCTCCGCGCGACCGACCGTCACGCGGTGCTGCTCGTG
Source organism: Planctomycetota bacterium (assembly GCA_016872755.1). Taxonomy (GTDB): domain Bacteria; phylum Planctomycetota; class UBA1135; order UBA1135; genus GW928-bin9. Next base: position 3,681 of record VGZE01000232.1, on the reverse strand, counting down.
TTCCAAGCCCTCGACGCGGCCGGGAAGGACGGCACGATCCGCGCGGTGCTGACCGGCGTCGACCCGGCGGGTTGTCAGGTCTTCGCCTTCAAGGCGCCCTCGTTGGAGGAGCTTGACCACGACTTCTTGTGGCGCGTGCAGCGGGCGCTGCCCGAGCGCGGGCGCATCGGCGTCTGGAATCGCAGCCACTACGAGGACGTGCTCGTGCCGCGTGTCGACCCGCGGCTGCTCGAAGCGCAACGCCTGCCCAGGCAGCCCGAGGGAGAAGCGCTGTGGACCGAGCGCTACGAGTCGATTCGCGACGCGGAGCTGCACTGGGCGCGCAACGGCCTGGTGATCCTCAAGTTCTTCCTGCACGTGTCGGCCGACGAGCAGCGCCGGCGCTTCCTCGAGCGCCTCGAGGACCCCGACGACAACTGGAAGTTCTCGCCCGGCGACCTGCGCGTCCGGGAGCAACGCGCTGCCTACTTGGAGGCGTACGAGGTCGCGCTCAACGCGACCTCGCGGCCCTGGGCGCCCTGGTACGCGATCCCGGCGGATTCGAAGAGCTACATGCGCTGCTGCGTGGCCCAGCTCATCGTCGACACGCTGGATCGGCTCGGGCTCGCCTACCCGCGGCTGGATGCCGCGGCCAACGCCGAGTTGGATGCGCTGCGCGCCGCGCTGCGGGCCGAGTGACCTCGCGACTGCCGCGCGAACGGCGCTATGCTCGGCGCCGGCCGTGTCCGAAACCAGTGCGCACCGTTTCCGCCGCATCGAGGCTCGCGACGATCCCGTCGTCGCCTCGATCATCCGCGCCGTGATGCCGGAGTTCGGAGCCGACGGCCCGGGCTTCGCGATCCACGATCCGGAAGTCGCCGCCATGAGCCGCGCGTACGCCGGCGCCGATGCCGTGTACCTCGTCGTCGAGCTCGACGGACGGGTCGTCGGGGGAGGCGGGATCGCGCCGCTGCGCGGCGGGCCGCCCGGCGTGTGCGAGCTGCAGAAGATGTACTTCTTGCCCGAGCTGCGCGGGCGCGGGATCGGACGCGCGCTGCTGGTCGAACTGCTGCAGCGTGCGCGCGCGCTCGGCTACCGGAGCTGCTACCTGGAAACGCTGACCGGCATGGACGCCGCGCAGCGGCTGTACCGTTCGCTCGGCTTCGCGCCGCGCTGCTCGCCGTTGGGCGCTACCGGCCACGGCGGCTGCGACCGCTGGTACGAACTCGAGCTCGCGCCGACCTGAGGGGGCGGAGGCGGAGGGATTCGAACCCCCGGTGCCTTGCGGCACAGCGGTTTTCAAAACCGCCGCGATCGGCCACTCTGCCACGCCTCCGCGGAGTGCGCGCACAGTGTACGCAGTCCGCATGCCCGAGCTGCAGCCCCGACCCGCGCCGTCGCGCGTCCGGCGCTACTCCTCTGCCTGCGCTTCGTCGGAGTCGCCCGATCCCGTCTCCGAGTCGTCGGAGCCGCTGCCGCCTTCGGGCGGAGCCATGCCGGGCGCTTGCCCTGCTTGCGCCGCGACGGCCAGCACGCGTTCGGCCACGCGCAGCGGGCACTGCGCGCGCAGCGCCAGCGCGATCGCGTCGCTGGGGCGCGCATCGACGACCGCGCAGACGTCGCCGGCGCGATTCTCGATCACGAGCTGCGCGAAGTACGTGTTGTCGCGCAGGTCGACGATGTCGACGCGCTTGAGCGCTGCGCCCAGCGCCTTGATCGTCGAGTGCAGCAACTGGTGCGTGAGCGGCCGCTTGGTCTCGTCGCCGTTGACGATGCGGTCCATTTCGGAGGCCTCCCAGCTGCCGATCATGATCGGGAAGCCGCGTTCGCCGTCGACCTCGACCAGGTAGATGAACTGCCGGTCGGAGTTCAGCGCCTGCACGATGCGCGACAGCCTCATCTCGACCCAGGTTTCTTCGCGCGTCATGGGGGGGGCGAGCCGGCGGGCCCGCTGCGCTGAGCTTCGTTCACCGAGGGCGGGCGGACAAGGGCTCGTCGGCGGCGTTCTTCGAGCACGATCGGCTCGAGCTCCGCCTCCTCTTCCGCCAGCAGCCAGCCCGAGGCGGTTTCGTCGCGCCAGCCGCAGGCCGCGCAGACGACCCCGACCGCCGTATGCGGGTCGAGGCGCTGCAGCGCATGCTCGCGACAGCGCGGACAGCGGCGTTCGGCGCGCGCCGGCCAGAAGACCGAGACCCACACCCAGCCGACGATCAGCGCGAACAGGCCGCCGAAGACCCAGCCGAACAACCAGTCGGGGCCCTGCTGGACGAATCCAAAGCCGAGCACGACGGGGACGAGGAAGGCCAGCGGCGCCAGCCAGACCAGCGCGCGCGCGAACCCGCGCGGCTCGGGCGGCCGGGCTCGCCGCGTGCGCGGTGCGTCGGCGATCTCGATCGCCTGCGGTTCCGAGACTTCCCCCATGCGCGTCGTCCATTGTAGTCCGCGGCGCTGCGCGCGCGCTTCCGGCATGCCTACAATCCAGGCAGCGCCGATGCACGACACCCCCGACGTTCCAGCCGCGCGAGAAGTCCCCGTTCATCCCGTGCTGGTGCGGCTGTGGCGCGGCGAGCACGTCGAGTCGCAGCATCGCGGCGCGTGGGTCGTCGTCGACGAGCGCGGCGTGCAGCAAGGCGCCGGGAACTGGCGCGAGCCGGTCTTCGCGCGCAGCAGCGTCAAGAGCCTGCAGGCGGTGCCGCTGCTGGAGTCCGGAGCGGCCGACCGCTACGGCTTCGACGCGGCCGAGCTGGCGCTCGCGCTGTCCTCGCACAGCGCCGAGCCCATCCACACCGAGCGCGTGGCCGCGCTGCTGGCGCGCCTGGGCCTCTCGGTCGAACACTTGAAGTGCGGTCCGCAAGTGCCGCTGGATCCGGAGGCACGGCGTGAGCTCGCGCGGCGCGGCGAGCGGCCGAGCGCGCTGCACAACAACTGCTCGGGCAAGCATGCGGCCTTCCTGGCGCTGGCGCTGCACACGCGCGTCGCCCCGACCGACTATCTGGATCCGAGCGCGGCGAGCCAACGCGCGGTGCGCGCTGCGCTGCAGGAGCTGACGGAGACCCCCGATGAGGAGCTCGCCGTCGCGATCGACGGTTGCAGCGCGCCGACCTTCCGCCTGCCGTTGGCCAAGCTCGCGGCGGGCATCGCGCGCATCGCGACTCCGGGGCGCGGATCCGGCGCGCGCGGCGCCGCGTGCACGCGCATGGTCGAGGCCGTGGCGCGGCACCCGGAGCTGATCGCCGGCAACCACCAGCGCCTGTGCACGGACCTGGCACGCGCGACGCGCGGCCGCTTGTTCCCGAAGATCGGCGCCGAGGGGATCTACGTGATCGGGCGCGTCGGCACGGGGCAGGGGCTGGCGCTGAAGATCGACGACGGCGGCGAGCGCGCGCTGCATGCTCTCGTGATCGCGCTGCTCGAGCGGCTCGGCTGGGCCGAACCCTCGGAACTCGCGGGGCTGGCGCGCTACCGCGATGCGCAACTCGTCAACCGCGCCGGCCTCGTGGTCGGCCGGACCGAGGTGCTGATCGACGCGTCGCGCTAGGCTCTGCGCATGTTCGGCAAGCGCGCCAAGACCAAGGACGACGAGCCCGAGTACTACGACGAGGAACCGCAGCTGCCGGCGGCCGTTCCGCGCAACGGCCACAAGGGAATGGCCGGGCGCGTCGCATGTCTGTGCGGCAGCGCCGAGATGCCCGGCGCCGCGCT
>VGZE01000231.1 GCA_016872755.1 Planctomycetota bacterium | reverse complement strand
AGCCCTCCTTGTTGCCGCACCTGCTGGCCTTGCAACCGCTGGAGCGGCTCCCGCGGACGGGCTGGATCCAGGCCGGCATGCCCTGGATCGAGACGGTGGCCGCGCATTCTCATTCGACGGCGCTGCTCGCGCTCGCGCTTGGCGCGCGCGTCGAACCGGCACTCGATCTCGATCGCGCCTGCACGCTCGCGGTGTTGCACGACGTACCCGAGGCGCTGCTGAGCGATCTCCCGCGCACCCTGAGCGAACTCCTGCCGCCCGGGGCCAAGCAGGAAGCCGAACGGCGTGCCGCGCATGCACTGCTCGCTCCGATCGGTGCGCGCATGGAGGCCGCCTGTCGGGAAGTCCTGGACCAGGAAACGCGTGAAGCGCGTTTCGTGCGCCTGTGCGATCGATTGCAACTGGGACTGCGCCTGCTCGGCTACTTGCGTGCCGGCGCGCGCGCGGACCGGCGCTTCCGCGACTGGGTCGCGGCCCAGGATTGCGCCGAATTCCCCGCTTGCGCCCAATTGCAGCGCGAGCTCGTGCTTGCCATCGACCAGGCAGGCGGAGCGAGCTAAGTTCGCAGCGCCGCACCCATGCCGCGCCGATCGGTGAACCGCCCATGAGTCGTTGGTTCAAGCTGCGCGTGCTCTTCGTCGTGGCGGTCGCCGCCTTCGCGTTGTGGACGTTCATCCGCGAGCGTGTCTCGGCACTTCCGATGAGCGAGCCGAATTTCGAGAAGCCCGAGCCGCCGCGACTGGCCCCGCTGCCGCCTTCGAAAGGCGTGCACGCGGTGCATGGACGCGTGCTGACCCACTCGGGTGATCCGCTCGAGGAGGCCTCGGTCGTCGTCGTCGAGGGCGGGCGACCGCACACCACGCTGAGCGGCGCGAATGGGGAGTACCGCGTCGAGGGCCTGCCGGAGGGCGAGCACGAAGTCGTCGTGCTCTCATTCGGTCAGGCACCGCAGTCCTTCCCGCTTCGGCTGCCGCGCCTCGAGCCGCTCGAACTCGTGCTCGGCCCACCGCGTCCGCCGCTGGAGGTACTGCCCGAGCCGCAGCGCTCACTTCTGCGCGGCCTCGCTCGTCATGCGCTGGGAGCGACGGGCGGGATGGAGATCTGGCTCGAGCCCGTCGCGGGCTCCGATCCGCTCACCGGCGCCTACCCGCGCCGCGCGCGCGTCGAGGCCGGCGGGGCTTTCGCGTTCGAAGCACTTGCGCACGGCAGTTACGCGGTGAACGTGCTGCCGGATTGGGCGAGCGGCGGCAGCTGGCCGATCCTCGCCCGCGCAGACCTCGCCTGGCACGGCGATGCGCAACTCGAGATCGACGTCAACACCGCGTCCGCGCAGCTGCGCGTCTACGACGTGGCCGGCTCACCGTTGCCCGGCGCGCTCGCCCTGCTGCGTGACACCGCCCAGCCCGGTCGCGCATGGCCTGCGCGCGAGAGCGATGCCCAGGGCGAGATCCGCTTCGACGACCTGCCGGTCGGACAGTTCGAGCTCGAGATCAGCGCCGGCAAGGCGCGCGACGTGTTGCGCACGTTCGAAACGCGCGCGGGCGAGCGCCATGATCTCGGCGAAATCGTGCTGCGCCCCTGATCGCGGCGCAGGCAATCACGCGGCTCAGTCCGCCGAGCTCGGCTTGGACTTGCCGCCGCCGAAACGGCGGTCGAGGCCGAAGTTGCCGCTGCCGATGGCGACCAGCAGCAGCGCGAGCGCGAGCATCACCAACTCGGGTGAGAACGGCGCGGCCGCTCCGAGCTCGAAGCGCCAACCCATGCCCGTCGCACCGAGCAGCCCGGCAGCCAACAGGATCGCGCCGAGCAGCGCGGCGACGCGCGTGAGCAGACCGAGCACGAGTAGGGCTCCGGTGAGGATCTCGGCATAGGGCAGCCCGATCAGGTACGAGCGCGCCAGGCCCTCGGGCAGCAGTTCGCGGGCGTGGACGTGGTGCAGATCGACGAAGCCCGCGCTGCCGATCCCGTCCAACACGCCGTAACCGTGCGCGAGGAACCAGGCGCCGAGCGCGAGTCGCGCCAAGAACACCATCAGACTGGTCAGGCCGTCGGTCGACTTCGAGGTTGCCATGGTCGGTGCGCCACTCAATGTAGCGCGACACGCTGTCGCGCTCCCAGGTGAATCTGGATGTCCCAGGCGCCTTGGTATGCTCGGCCGTGTGAATCGCTTGCACGTATTTCGCGCGGCGCACGCGACCGTGATCGCTGCCTCGCTGTGCTGCGCACTCGGCTGCGGCTCGCGCGGGCCGGACCCCGCGGAGCACCCGCACATCCTGCTGATCTCACTCGACAGCACGCGCCGCGACCGCCTCGGCTGTTACGGCAATCGACCTCCGCACGCGCAGGGCCGCTCGCCTTCGCCGAATCTCGACGCGCTGGCCGCGCGGGGCGTGCGTTTCGATGACGCATTGTCGGCCTCTTCGTGGACGCTGCCTTCGCACATGAGCTTGTTCACCGGCCAGAGCCTGCACGTGCACGCGGTCGAGATGGACCACCTGCGCATGTGCGCGAACTCGCCGGTGCTGGCGGAGTTGTTGTCACAACAGGGCTACCGCACAGCGGGCTTTGCATCGGGGCCCTACCTCGATCCGCTGTGGGGATTCGCCCGCGGATTCGATCGCTACGAAATCTGCTACGGGCCGGAACTGACCGAGGCGGCTGCCGCAGAGCGCGTTGCGCTCCGGGCCTATGAGCAGGCCGATCCCAAGCTCTCCGAGATCCAGCGCGGCGCGTTGTTGCAGACCTGGCGGGAGCAGCACAACCGCGTCGAGAAGCTGTCGCACCAGGACGTCAGCTCGGAAATCGTGACCGCGCGCGCGCTCGAAGAACTGCGCGCGATCCCGCAAGCGGGCAAGCCCGTGTTCGTGTTCGCGCACTACTTCGATCCGCACTACGACTACGTGCCGCCGGCGCCGTACGACACGGCCTTCGACCCGCAATACGCAGGCGAGCTCGACGGGCGTGAGTTCTTCACCAATCCGGCCATCTCGACCTTGATCCGGGAGCAGCCGGGCCTGCGCAACAGGCACGTCTCCGATCGCGATCTGGATCACCTGTTCGCGCTCTACGACGGCGAGGTCGCGTGGGTGGACCATCACATCGGCCGCCTGCTGGACGAGCTGACCGCTCAGGGCGTCGCCGAGGACACGCTCGTGATCGTGACTGCCGATCACGGCGACGAGTTCTTCGAGCACGGCGGTCTGGGCCACCGCCGCACGCTGTACGAGGAGGTCATCCGCGTGCCCCTGATCGTCGCGTGGCCGCGTCGGCTCGCCCCGCGTGCGGGTGTGCGCGGTCTCGTCGTCAGTCAGGACGTGCTGCCGACGGTGCTGGAACTGCTCGACCTGCGCGCACCGGCGAACATCACCGGCAGCAGCTTCGCGGGTCTCTTGCGAGGATCCTCTGATGACGGCCGGCGCACGGCCGAGACGCGACTCGTCGTGCTCGACAGCGGCGAAGTGGTGCCCGATCGCTCCAAACCGCAGGAAACCGCGCCTGCGAACGTCGTCCAGGTGCTCGAAAGCTACCAGCGCGGCAGCGTGAAGCTGTTGCGGCAGCGCTCGTGGATCGAGTCCCCGTTCAAGGTGGGTCCGGAGAAGCGCGCATTCTTCGACGCGCTCAAGCGCACGCAAATCGAGCGCGAGCTCCTCGAGTGGATCGACCTGGATCGGCATCCGGACGAGTCGGACGCGGGTTGGAGCGCCGACTTCAGCGAGCCGCGCGCGGCCGCGGCGCTCGCGGCCTGGCGCGCGAGCTATGTCGAGCACGCGCGCCTGCGTTGCGATCCCTCCAAGGCCGACAAGGACGCCAGCATGACCGCCGTGCTCGGCGCGCTCGGTTACACCGACGGCGGGCTCGGAGCCGAGGTCGACACGAGCATGTTCGAGATCCCGCCGCCGGGCGAATTGCTCGGCCGCTGAGCCGATTTCAGGGCTCTTCCGTTTTCGAGCGCCACGCCTGGCGGAAGGCCTCGCCCGCCGCGCCGAGTCCGCGGCAGACGGCATCGATCTCGGCCTCGCTGGGCAAGTCGCCGGCGCAGGCTTCGCGGACCAGGCGTGCGCGCTGCCGCATCGCCTGTTCGTTGCGCGAGAGACCGGCATCGAGCGCTGCATCAGCGAGCACGAGGCGCAGCGCTGCCAGCGCTGCCTCTCGACCGGCCGCGGTCTTGGCGCACAAGCTCAGGAACGGCTGTGAGATCCCGAGCCGCGCCTGCGGACCCGCGCAGTCGTAGCGCGCGCGCTCGAGTAGCTCGAGCGCGTGTTCGAACTCGCCGCGCTGCAGCGCGATCTGCGCTCCCAGCGCGAGGTGCGGGCCGAGCTTTCCTGCGTCGAAGGAGATGTCGCGACTGGCGAAGGACTCGAGCAGAGGCGCGTCGTCGAAGACTCGCTGCACGCGCTCGGCTCCCCCGGCGGCAAGCTGGGCTCGCGCCCACATGGCGACGACGTGTCCATCGTTCCTCCAGGCGCTCGCGTTCCGGACGCGGTCGGCGTCATCGGCGCGCGCCAGATCCGCGTAGAGCTCGAGCCGGATCACCGAGAAACTGGCGTTGTTGAACCCGGAGGCGGACTCGTAAGCGTCGATCAGAGC
>VGZE01000230.1 GCA_016872755.1 Planctomycetota bacterium | reverse complement strand
CGCCCGAGGCGGCGGGTCGTGGCCGGCCCGAGGGTGGCGCGCGCCCCGGCGGCGACGGTGCCGCGAACGGTGGAGGCGGAGGGCGTCCGTGACGACTGCCGCAGCGCAGCCGCAACGCCGCAGCCTCTCGAACTCCGGTCAGCCGATCGCCGAGCTCGAAAACGTCACGCGTGTCTATCGCATGGGCGCGAACGAGGTCCGCGCGCTCGACGGCATCTCCTTCACGTTCCGCGCGGGCGAGTACTGGTCGGTCATGGGCAGTTCGGGCTCGGGCAAGTCGACGCTCTTGAATGTGCTCGGCTGCATCGATCGCCCGTCGGCCGGCGTGTATCGGATCGGCGGCGAGGACACCAGCGCTTTGGACGACGACGAGCTTTCGGAGCTGCGCAGCCGGCGCCTCGGTTTCATCTTCCAGTCGTACAACCTGATCCAGCAGCTCACCGTGCTCGAAAACGTGATGGTCCCGCTGCTGTACCAGGACGATCCGCCTGAGGACGGCGAGGAGCGCGCGCGCGCGCTCGCGGATCGGCTCGGCATCGGCAATCGACTCGAGCACCGTCCGAACGAGCTCTCCGGCGGCCAGCAGCAGCGCGTCGCGATCGCGCGCGCGCTGGTCAACGAGCCGGACCTGATCCTGGCCGACGAGGCGACCGGAAATCTCGACAGCCAGACTGCGCGCGACATCCTGTCGCTGCTCGACGAACTGCACCGCGAGGGCCGGACCATCGTCTTCGTCACGCACGAGGCCTCGGTCGGCGAGCGCGCCGAGCACATGCTGCGCCTGAAGGACGGCCGCATCGAGGAAGTGCGGCAGCTCCGCGCGAGCGTCCGCGTTCCGGCGGTCGGAGGAACCAACTGATGCAGGGGACCTGGTCGCGCGCGATCCGGCTGGGGATCACCAGCCTGCTGCTGCACAAGCTGCGCAGCTTCCTGACCACGCTCGGCGTGCTGTGCGGCACGGCCGCCGTGATCGCGATGCTGGCCATCGGGGAAGGGCTCAGCTACGACGTGCAGGAGCAGATCAAGCAGCTCGGCAGCCAGAACGTGATCGTGCGCAGCGTCAAGCCGCCCGAGGATCCCAACCCGGGCAATCAGCGCTCGCGCGTGCTCACCTACGGGATCACGGAGGAGGATCGCCAGCGCATCGCCGAGACCTTCCCCGGGGTCGACCAGGTCGTACCCGTGCGCCAGATCTTCGGCGAGGTGCGCGTCGCCGATCGGGTGCTGAGCCCGCGCGTGCTCGCGACGCTGCCGGCCTACATCGACGTCACCGGCCGGCTCGTCTACGAGGGGCGCTTCATCGCCGATACCGACGAGAGCCGCGTCGCCAACGTGTGCGTGCTGGGCACGGAGGTCGCGCGCTACCTGTTCCCGTTCCAATCGGCGATCGGCGAGACCGTCAAGATCGGCCGCGACTACTACCGGGTGGTCGGCACCCTCGCGCCGCGCGTGCGGCTCAAGGACGACGCGCCGCAAGCCGGTCAGGAAACGACCGACGAGGTCTACATCCCGCTCGAGACCGGCGGGAAGTGGTACGGCAACGTGCAGGTCAAGATGCGCGCCGGCTCGATGGACATGGAGGAGGTCGAGCTGCACGAGCTGATCCTGGCGGTCGACAAGCCCGAGAACGTGTCGCTGGTCGCGAACGCAACGCGCGAGATGATGAGCCGCAACCACAAGCAGCGCGACTACGAGGTCGTGGTCCCGCTGGAGCTGCTCGCGCGCGCCGAGGAGACCAAGCGCATGTTCAACCTGGTGCTGGGCCTGATCGCCGGCATCAGCCTGCTCGTCGGCGGCATCGGGATCATGAACGTGATGCTCGCGACCGTGACCGAGCGCACGCGCGAGATCGGGATCCGCCGCGCGCTCGGCGCGCGCAAGCGGCACATCGTCTCGCAGTTCCTGATCGAGACCGTCGTGCTCTCGGTGGGGGGAGGGTTGCTCGGAGTGCTGGCCGGTTTCCTGTTGCCCCTCGCGATCGAGCACTTCTCGAAGATGACGACGATCGTCACGCCGGCGGCACCGATCCTGGCCTTCCTGATTTCGGCCGGCGTGGGCATCGTTTTCGGCCTGTACCCGGCCTGGCGCGCTGCCAGCATGGACCCGGTCGAGGCCCTGCGGCACGAATGACCGTCGACCGGCGCAGGACCGGCGCCCGGTCCTGGCCCGCGGCGCGGAGTTCCCTCAAGCTGGAACGCGGGAACTGGACGATCCGGGGATGGGCGAACGCGCAGCTACCCTTGGCCGGCCGCGCGGCGCTCCGGCCTCGTCGTCCGCGCTCCGTTGATTCCGTTCGCTGCTTGCTCGCATGGTCGCTGCGCAACCGCCGTCGATGTTCGTCCTGATCGCGCGTCAACCGATTCTGACGCGCGACGAGCAGCTCTATGCGTATGAACTGCTGATGCGCGGAAACGAAGGCCGTGGATCGGCTGCCGGTGACGGATCGGTGGCGACCGGCAGCGTGTTGATCGGAGCCGTGGCCGAATTCGGGCTCGAGAAGCTCGTCGGCGATGTGCCGGCCTTCGTCAACGTGACGGCGCCATTCCTGACCGGCGAGCTGCCGTTGCCGGTTTCGCCCATGCAGGCCGTCATCGAGGTGCTCGAATCGGTCGAGCCCAGCCCCGAGACGCTCGCCGGGCTCCAGCGGCTGAAGCAGCTCGGCTACCGGATCGCGCTCGACGACTACACCGGCCGGCGCCCCGGCTACGAGCCGTTCCTGGAACTCGCCGACATCGTCAAGGTCGATTGCCTGGCGGTGGCGCCCGCGGCGCTCGCCGAGGTCGTCGAGAGCCTGCGCCCCTACGACGTGATGCTGCTGGCCGATAAGGTCGAGAACCACGAGCTGCACTAGCGCTGCCTCGAACTCGGCTTCGACCTGTTCCAGGGCTACTACTTCGCGCGGCCGGAAGTCAGGCGCGAGCATGCCCCCGGCGTCGATCAGACGAACCTGCTGAATCTGCTCGCGGAACTGAATCAACCGGACGTCGAGCTCGCAGAGCTCCAGGCGATCATCTCGCGCGACGCGGCGCTGTCCTTCAAGCTGCTGCGCGTACTCAACTCGGCGAACTTCGGCCTGGCTCGGCGCATCGGCACGGTCGGGGAGATGCTGGTCTATCTCGGACAGCCGAAAGTGCGCGAGATCGCGAACCTGCTGCTGCTCGTGCGCTGCGACGACAAGCCGCTGCCCTTGCTGATGCTGGCGATGCAGCGGGCGAGCGCCTGCCAGCGACTGGCCGGACAAGCGCTCGAAGGCGGAGGCCAGCGCGCGTTCCTGGTCGGGCTCTTCTCAGCGCTCGACGCGATCCTCGACATGCCGCTGGAGACGGCCCTCGCAGCGCTGCCGCTGTCCGAGGACGTGCGCGAGGCGATCCTGCACAGGCGCGGCGAACTCGGTTCGATTCTCGACCTTGCGATCGCGCTGGAGCGGGGCGACTGGGATGCACTCGAGAAGGCGCCGATCCAGGGCCTCGATTGCGGGAAGGCGAGCCTCGAGAGCATCACGTTCACCGCGCAGATCGAGCAACAAGTCGAGCGCAGGTAGCCTGGAGCGTCGCGCGCGACCGTTCCGGAGTGCGGCGCCTAGCGCCAGATGAAGGCCCTCAGCCCGAGCGCTTCGGCGCAGTGGCGCAGCTCGACGGTGTCGCATTCCTCCAGATCGGCCAGCGTGCGCGCGACGCGGCGCAGCCCCTGGATCGCGCGCGCCGACAGCCCGTGCTTGGAGCTGGCCGCCTCGTAGAGCTGGCGCGAGCGCGCGTCGAGCGGCGCCCAGCGATCGAGCTCCGCGGCCTCCAGCAGCGCATTGCGACGCGCGCCTTGCCGCGCGGACATGCGCTCGGTCGCGGCGCGCACCTGCGCGGCGATCGCGGCGGAAGGCGCCTGTTCGGACCCGCCCACCGGCTGGGGCATCGGGCTCGCAGTCTTCGTACTCGGAGCCACCGAAGCACGTGAAGCGGTGGGCCCCCCCGGAACCAACTCGTCGAAGGCCGGCGCCGGCAGCTCGACGCGCAGCGGAATGCGATCGAGCAGCGGCCCCGAGATCCGGCTGCGGTAGCGCTGCACGAGCGTCGGCGGGCAGCGGCACGGCTGGCGCGGATGCCCGAGGTATCCGCACGGACACGGGTTCATCGCCGCGACGATCTGGAAGCGCGCGGGCAGTTCGAGGAAGGTCCCCGAGCGGCTGATCAGCACGCGCCCGGTCTCCAGCGGCTGGCGCAGCGCTTCGAGCGCCTCGCGCCGGAATTCCGGCAGCTCGTCGAGGAACAGCACGCCGCCGTGCGCGAGCGTGATCTCGCCCGGCGCGACCGGCACGCCTCCGCCGACCAGGCCCGCGTGGCTGACCGTGTGGTGCGGCGCGCGGAACGGCCGCTCGCGCACCAGGCCGCCCGGCCAGCGACCGGCGGCCGACAGCACGCGCGTGATCTCGAGCGCCTCGGCGTCGTCGGCCGGCGCGAGCAGCTCGGGCAGGCAGCGCGCGAGCAGGCTCTTGCCGGTGCCTGGCGGCCCGATGAACAGGAGGCCGTGCCCGCCTGCCGCGGCGGCGGCCAGCGCGCGCTTGCCCGCCGCATGCCCGCGCACCGCATCGAGGGCTGCGGCACCGGCGGCGCGAGCGGCGCTTTGC
>VGZE01000229.1 GCA_016872755.1 Planctomycetota bacterium | reverse complement strand
TGGCGCCGGAACTGTTCGAGCGCCGCGGAGAGCGAGGCGTCCTGCTCGACGTGCGGGAATTCGTCGTGCAGGAAGTCGCGCACCAGCACGTCGCGCGTCAGCTCCTGGTCCGACAGGTACGGCTTGATCTCGTGCAGCGAGACCCCGCCCAGGAAGCGGCCGTCCTCGTCGGTCACGTACACGTAGTTGTGGCGGTGCTCGCTAAACACGCGCACGAGCTCGCTGAACGGCGCGTCCTCGCGCAGCGCGAGCGGTCGCGGCTTCATCAGGTCGCGCACGCGCTCGGGTCGGATCGCATTGGCCGCGCGGCGGCGGTGCTCGTACAAGCCCGGCGCGGCGAGCGAGCGCGCGGTCGTGTACGCGATCACGCAGGCGAGCATCAGCGGCAGCAGGATGCCGTAGTCGAGCGTCAGCTCGACCAGCATCACGATCGCGACCAGCGGCGCCTGCGTGGCGGCCGCGAGGAACGCGCCCATGCCGACCAGCGCGTACGCGCCGCTCGAGCCGGTCCACGCCGGGAGCAGAGCGTGCAGCGGCGCCCCGAGCAGGAAGCCGACCGCCGCGCCGGCGAACAACGTCGGAGTGAACACGCCGCCGTGCGCGCCCGAACCCGCCGTCAGTGCGGTCGCCGTGAGCTTGAGCACGAGCAGCAGCGCGACGGAGGCGTACATGTAGCGGCCGTGCAGGATCGCGTCGATCGGAAGCGCGCCGTTGCCGAACACCGCCGGGTTGACGAGCGCGAGCAGGCCGACGCCGAGGCCGCCGAGTGCCATGCACGCCCACACGGGGAGTTTCAACCGCTCGAAGGCCGACTCGCTCGCGCGCAGCCCGCGCACCCACAGCGGCGCCAGCGCGCCGGCGATCACGCCGAGCAGCGCGTAGGGCACGAGCTCGAAGACCGAGACGAGGTGGAAGGTCGGGATCTCGAAGAGCGGCTGCGGTCCGAGCAGCGCGCGCGTCGTGGCGGTCGCGACGACGGACGCGAGCACCAGCGGCCCGAGTGTCTCCATCGCGATCGAGGCCAGCGCGATCTCCGAGACGAAGAGCGCGCCGGCCAGCGGCGCGTTGTACGCCGACGCGATGCCGGCGGCCGCGCCACAGGCGACCAGCAGCTCGCGGCGCGGACGAGCCAGCTCGGCGAATCGGCCGACCCACGATGACAGCATCGAAGCGAGCTGGACCAGCACGCCCTCGCGTCCGATCGAGCCGCCCGACGCGATGGTGAACAGCGCGGAGCCGCAGGTGACCAGGCTCGGCCGCACCGGGATCGTGTCGCCGCCGATCGCGACGACCTCCAGGTACTCGCGCGAGCGCCTGCCGCTCGTCCAGCGCCGACCTGCGTGGAGCACGAGTCCCGCGAGCAGCCCGCCGACCGCCGGCACCAGGACGAGCTGCCAGGCCGGCGCGCCCAGCGCGAACTCGTCGGTGCGCCACCACAGCAGCGCGTGCATCCAGCTCAGCACCTCGCGGAACGCGACGGCGACGCACGCCGCGAGCAGGCCGACGAAGGCCGCCCAGAACAGCGTGATCTGCACGTCGCCCGGACGCAGCGCCTCGCGCATCCGCAGCGCGCCGGGCAGCGGGATATCGCGCCACTTCTTCACGGTTGCGCTGCTCCTTTCACGAGCGACGGGCACGTCTCGCAGCGCGCGGTCGGCTTGCAATTGTCGTAGCCGGCGCGCACGAACAGCGCGTGGAACTCCTCGTGCACGACCTGGGTCGGCTCGAGGCGCCGCTCCAGCCAGGCGCGGATCTCCTCGTAATCGGCATCGGCCGCCAGCCAGCCGTGGCGCGACAGGATGCGTCGCGTGTACGCATCGACGACCGCCGTGCGGCGGCCGCCCGCATAGCACAGGATCGAATCGGCGGTTTCCGGTCCGACGCCCCAGACACCGAGCAGCTCCGCGCGCAGCGGACCGAGCGCGCGTTCGCGCAGCGCGCGCAATCCGCCCGCGTCCAGGTACCAGCGGCTGATCGCGTGCAGCTTGCGCGCCTTCGCATTGAAGTAGCCGGCCGAGCGCACCAGCGTGCCGAGCTCGTCGAGCGGGGTGTCGAGCAGTCGCCGCGGCGTGAGCCGGCGCGCGCTGCGCAGTTCTGCGAGCGCGAGTTCGACGTTGCGCCAGGACGTGTTCTGCGTGAGGATCGCGCCGACGATCACCTCGAACGGCGTGCGTGCCGGCCACCACTGCTGCGGACCGAAGCCCGTGTAGAGCTCCTGCAGCAGCCGCTCCAGCCGCGCCTCATTCGCGAAGCGCCGGATCGGGTGCGCGGCCGGCGGCGCGCCGACGTAGGGCCCGCGCGCATTGGAGTGCGCGCTCCGAACGAGCCCGGGGTCGGCGCTGAGGCGGAGCATGGCGCAGTCTTTCAAGTCCGCGCCGCGCGCAGCATCAGCGACACGCCCTCGCGCACGGGCAGCACGCGCGTGATCGCGTTCTCCAGCGCAAACAACCCCGCCAGCGACGCGTTGAGCGGGGCCGGCAGCGCGAAGAAGTCGGTGCCGCCCGAGTCGGCGCCGCGCGCGCTGCGGCGCGCGCGCACGAGGCGCACCAGCGCAATCGGGGGCAGCAGCAGGAAGTTGAAGCCGCGCACGCGTTCCACGCGGAAGCCCGCCTCGACGAGCTTCGCCTGCAGTTCGCCGCGCGCGTAGCGGCGCTGGTGGTGCAGGATCGCGTCGTGCGGCGACCACAGCCACGGGTGGTGCGGCACGTTCACGACGAGCTGGCCGCCGGGGCGCAGCACGCGGCGGAACTCGGCCAGCAGCGCGCGATCGTCGGCGAAGTGCTCGACGATGTCGATCGCGAGCAGGCAGTCGACGCTGGCGTCGAGGAGCGGCAAGCGCGTGCCGTCGGCGCGCAGCAGCGCGCCGGCCAGGCCGCGCTCGGCGCAGAAGCGGATCGCGCCCGCGTCGAAATCGAGGCCGACGAAGCGTGTGTCGGGGAACTGGCCGGCGAAATGCGCGAGGTTGCCGCCGGTGCCGCAGCCGACCTCGAGGGCCGTGCGCGCGCGAGCGGCGGACAGCGCTTCCGCGAGCAGCGGCCGCAGGCAGCGCCGCCGGCCGCGGAACCACCAGTGGTGGTCCTCCAGCGCGCGCATCTCCGGGTAGGCGCGTGCGTCCATCAGCGGTAACGGCCGCTCATCCGGCGAGCCGCGATCACGAGCAGGTCGCGCAGGCTGCCCAGCACAGCGTTCAGCACGCGCACCTTCGAGTCGTCCTCGTGGTGCCAGCGCACGGGCACCTGTGCGATCGACAGCCGCTGGGCGTGGGCGATCGCGACCAGCTCGGCGTCGAAGGCCCAGCCGTCCAGCGCCGAGCGTGAGAACACGCGCTGCGCCGCGTCGCGGCGGAAGGCCTTGAAGCCGCACGTGAAATCCGTCACCGGGGATGCGAGCAGCACGCGTGTCAGTAACGTGAAGCCCTTGCCCAGCGCCTGGCGCAGCCACGGCTGGCGGCGCTGGATCGATGCGCCGCTCATGCGGCGGTTGCCGAGCGCGACGTCGTGGCGCTCGAGCGCATCGAGCAGCGCGCGGGTCTGCTCGAGCGGCGTCGAGAGGTCCGCGTCGAGGAACAGCACCTTCTCACCGCGCGCGGCCAGCATGCCGGTGCGCACAGCGGCGCCCTTGCCGCGATTGACCGGATGCCGCTCGACGCGCACGCGCGCATCGCGCGCGGCGAACTCGGCGAGCAGCGCCGCGCTGCGATCGGTCGAGCCGTCGTCCACGCACACGATCTCGAACGCGCCTCCCAGCCCCTGTGCGTGGGCGCACAGCGCCGGAATCGAGCGCTCGAGCACCAGCTCCTCGTTGTACACGGGCACGACGAAGCTGAGCGCGGGCGCCGACATCCAACGTGCAAGATAGCGTATAAGGTTGCGCGATGGAGTCCGCGGCCCGCCCCAGCCTGCGCGAGCTCGCACTCGCGGCGTTCGTTGCGCTCGTCGCGGCCGTGGTCGTCGTCGGACGACCACTGTGGGACGCCGACCGCGTGTCGTGCGCGGTGGACACGGCGACGCAGCAATTGCCATGGAGCGCGCTCGCGGCACCCGCGGAGGAGGCGCGCCCGCGCAATCCCGCGCTGTCCGACCAGGGCCTCGTGTTCTACCCGTACTACCGCTGGGTCAGCCGGTCGTGGAACGCCCAGGACGCGCCGGGCTGGAACCCGCTCAACTACGCCGGCGTGCCCGGCTACGGCAATCCGCAGTCGGGCGCGCTCGATCCGCAGGTCGCACTGCTCGCGGCGCTCGAGCGCGTCGGGGGCGAGCGCGCCTTCGACTGGGGCTGGGCGCTGCTCGCCGCGCTGCGCATCGCCGCCGCGGGGTTGGGCGCGTACCTGCTCGCGCGCGAGCTCGGGCTGCTGCAGGCGGGAGCCGCGCTCGCCGCGGTCGCCTTCGGGCTGTCGGGCTACCTCGTGCTGTGGCTCGGCTACAGCCTCGGCCACGTGCCGCCGTTCCTGCCGTGGATCCTGCTCGGCCTCGAGCGCCTGCGCGGCCCGCGGCCCGCTCGCGGCTTTGCCTTGGCGGCGCTGGCGCTGACCGGTGCGATCCTCGGCGGTCACCCCGAGACGTCGTTCTACGCGGGAGCCTGCGCCGGACTGTGGTGCCTCGCGCTGCTGGCGCGCGAGCGTCGCGCCG
>VGZE01000228.1 GCA_016872755.1 Planctomycetota bacterium | reverse complement strand
CGCCGAAGGAGCCCGACCTGGGCTCTGGTGGACCACTTGACGGATCGCTCAGCCGCGGCGAGCATCCCTATCGCGGTCGACGCCGACCGCCTCGGGCGGAAGTCATCCGCTTGGAGTTCCTATCCCCCGCGTCGAGCCGACTGTGCGCACGACTCGGTAGTCGCCGGGGCACAGGAAGCCGCGGGCGGCGGGGGCGGTGGTGCGCTTGGGCACGACTCTGGTCGCGCCAGACGGAGGCCGGCGCGAGCACGCGGTGGTAGGTGAGCTGATGGGCGCGTGGAGAAGGAACGAGTGCCGCCAGCCGCTCGATGAAAGTCAGCGGATCGAAGGAGGCGGCGGATGTGCCGTCACGCCAGTGGCGTTTGAGCCCGTAGACGACTCGGCCGTCGGGGGAGAGCACGAGGCGCTGCGTCGCGATCGGCGGTCGGGTCACATAGCGGCACAGATGCTCGAGTCGCTCGAGCTCGCCGGCGGGTACGAGCACTTTGGCGTGCAAGGAGAAGCCGCCGTGGTCGGCGCACAGCGAGCCGGGCAGCGGCGGCGGGCGCGGCGGGCGGCTTGCGGAATCCGCTTGCTCGGGGGGTGTGTCCGCAACATCACTGCGCCAGCGTCGCCGTGATGAACTGCGAGAGACGAAGCTCCTCGGTGGGGAGTTCGGCGCTCGCAAGCGTGAGGTCAGCCGTTCGCGTCAGTGCAAGGCGCTTCGGCTTGCCGGTGCGGGGATCGTCGACTTCGCCTGGGAGCACGATTCGGAGGTCGTACTCGTCGGGCTGCAAGCCTGCGATCTGGAACGCATCGGGATTCACTACGAGAGCATCCTGCTTCGTCGGATCCCAATCGCGCGCGGGAACGTTGGCCCAGATGATGGTGCTATGCGCCACCAGCCGGTCATTGCCCCGCTTGCGAATCTCGATCTCGAGCTCGAGCGCATTGCCTTTGAGGACGCCGAGCTGCTGAAGATCGGCCGGAGACGCCGTGAAACGTCCCGTCAGCAAACGATCCGACTTCAGGAAATAGTCGAGCCGGGTCCATGCTCCGCTGACGATCTTCACGGTGCCCACGAGGAGTAGGTTCGTCTGCTCACCGGAAAGGGTTCCGGCGAAGTAGGCGTTCCAGTCACCAGGCGGGATTGTCGTCTCGTAGTACCCGGTCTCGTCAGCACGTGCATGCACTTTGGTGCCGTTGCCGAGATCTGCATCGGAACGCACGAAGAGCATGCCCGCTTTCGGGATGGAATCTCCGTTGTAGTCGGCAAGCAGCCCGTGCACCGTCCCGTTCGGGAGCGGTTCCACGGACTCTGCCGACGCGGCCGAACTCGGAAGTTCGGTCGCAGGTTCTGCGGAGGACACCGGCGAACGAAGAGTCTCGTCCGCCGCCGCCTGCAGAGAGCGAGTCTCGGTGCGAGCCGGAGCCTGAGCGGGCTCGGACGTGCACACTTCGTCCGTCGTGCGGAGAGCCATGCTCCCAATCACGACGAGCGCGAGAAGCGCTGCTACAGTGAGGATGCCGCGCCTCAGCACGGGCACACCTCCTTCGGTCCGTCGTAGACGTGGCCGGTCTGCCAGATCGTGACCGTTTGGGTCACGCTGCCGCTGCCGCCGACGCCATCGACTTCGTACTTGACGCCGGTGGTCACGCTGACTTGGACCTTGAAGCGGAAGGACCACCGCACGTAGACCTCGATGCAGTCGCCTTCCAAACCGCCCTCGATCGGAGAGTGGTTGGCCGGGCCGAAGAGATGTCCGCCGTTGTTGGTGACGGGCACTTCCACCGTCTCGCCTCCGTCGCTCGACATGCCTTTGCCCATCGGATCGTCCGGGGACCAAGTGTCCGCGTCGAACGCCTGGGGGTTGCCGTCTCCGTCCTTCCATTCGGCGTCGGCGGGCATGTTGTCGGCGTCGATGTCCGGACGATCGAACTCGACGTCGCTGGTTCCGCCGAGCGGAATGCAGGGTTCGCTAGCACGCGCCGCGTGCGCCGGGAACGAGAAGAAGGAAACCGAAACGAGGGCCGCAGTCAGGATTTTGGTACGCATGACAGTAGTGAAACGGGTTTCAGCCGTGTCTCAAGGGAGTAGGAACAAAGCAACCTCCGGCGGCGGAGGTCACGCCGCCTTCGTCGTTCGGCGTCCCGCCTAGTCGCGCCCTATTCTGGGAATTCGAGACGGATCGTTGCATCAGATGGTCCGCGCTTGAAACAAGTCGGGGCCTCGCGGATAGGAACTCCAGGGGATAGGAACTCCAAGCGGATGACTTCCGCCGGAGGTGGGGATAGGAACTCCAAGCGGATGACTTCCGCCGGAGGTGGTCGGCGTCGACCGCGATAGGGAGGCTCGCCGCGGCTGGGCGATCCGTCAAGCGGTCCACCAGAGCCCAGATTGGGTCTGTGTGGCGGTTTGGCGAGGCGTTCGTCGCGCGCTGGGGCAGTGGCGCGGGCGTTGGGGATACGAGCGGGCCTGCTGGCCGGCGCGCGGGTCGCGGGCGAGGAGTGTGCTCGGCGGTGCAAGGGGCGCCGGCTCAGGCGAAGTCGAGCAACTCGGGCGAGCGGGCGGGTGCGGGCTGTGGAGGCTCGGTCGGGTGGCCGAGGGCTGCTAAGGATCTTGCGTACGACGACGGGGTCGGTGAGCTGTGCGATCAGGCGGCGGGGTCCGCCGCAATGCGGGCAGGTGAGATCGTCGACGGCGAAGACGCGCCGCAGGAGCTCGGCCCAGGTCGAGCGGCGGGAATGGGAGCGGGCGGAGGAACTGGGCGCGGTCGGCGAGGTGGGAGCGAGAGCGCCGTGACATGGTGCATCGAGAGCAGGCGCGCGCTTGGGGACGACGAGGTCGCGCCATGCGGAGGCGGGCGCGAGCACGCCGTGGTAGGTGAGACAAGTGGGCGCGCGGGGGCGGGAGGTAAGCCTCGGTTCGTCGCGCAGCGACGAATCGCAACGACGCCTTGGCGTCGTTGCGAAGAGGATCCGTGCGGCGAGGCGCTCGATGAAGGTGAGCGGGTCGAAGCAGACGGCCGACGTGCCGTCACGCCAGGCGATGGGGGAGCCGGAGATCATCGACCTGCTGCGCACGAACGCCGGCGCGACCTGTGCGGACATCCAGCGGCTCAAGACGGCCGAGGATCCGAAGGAGCTGGCGCGCTATCTGGTCGAGGCGCAGCGGCGCCCAGCGCAGACGCGGACGGCTATTTCGATGACGATGTTCCTGTTCGGCATCCTGCAGTGAGCGGCGCCTATTTGCTCTTCACCGAGACGAGCGTGTCGACCGTGCCGTCGGGCATCGCGCGCAGCTGAATCGACACGATCGCGCCGTCGAGGGCGAACGGTCCGATGCTCTCGAGGAGTCCGTCGCGACGAAGGTCGATCGGGAAGACGAGATCCGTGGAGCCCATCCAATGGACGACGGTTTCCGCGCGGACCGAGTGGAGCATCGCGGGATCCGTCGACGGCGTCAGCTTGAAGACCACCGAGAGCCAGGTGTGCGCGGTCGAGCTTTCGACGCGCAGTGAACGCCCCGAAGTGATCGGAGGCTGGACCGAGACCATCATCTCGAATTTTGCCGGCTCACTCGCGGAATCGGCGTCGTCGAACGGATAGACGATCACTTGCTCGCCGTCGGCCGGCGCGCGGGAGGCAGGTTCGGGCTCCGGCGCACGTTCCCACGGAATCGCGGGGAGCAACGGCAGTTTCAGGCGCGGCGGCCAGACGCTCAGGCCAAATGTGAGCTGAAGGAAGTGCAGCTCGAGGCCTTCCTTGGCGGCGATCGTGGCTCCGATCGGCCAGGTGTCGAGGTGCACGCCGGTGCGCGAAGGTGCAAGTCCCGCATCGAACCAGGTGTAGTCCTTCCCGACGGCGTTGTGGTCGAAGGCGAACGCGAGCTCGGGGATCTCTTGGCTCAACTCGCGCAGGAATGTGTTGCTGTTCGGCCCCGGCCAAGCCTCGTAACCGCCATCGGCGTAGCGGGCGCCGAGTTGCCGGGTGAGGTGCGCGACTTGCCGCTGAATCCGTGAGGCTTCCTGCCCGAAGAACACGGCGTGCACGCGCACGGGCTCGTCGGACCAGCGCAAGTCATGCCGTGCGGAGTGGGCGCCGATCCGCTCCAGCGTCGCGCCGGAGAACTTGCCGGCGACCTCGACCCGCGACCAGGTCATCTCGTCGCCTTCCTTCATGTCGATCCATGTGTGCTCCGCGGAATGCGAGTACCACGGCATCCACTGCGGAATTCCGCAGCTCTTCACGGCGACGATCCAGTCCTGGTCGTTCGGGAGCTCCGACGGTCTCGCAACGCGGCAGGCGGAGAGCAAGACGAGAACGAGCATCAGGGCGAGGTTGTGCATGGAAAGGACCGAATTCTCCCCGTGGCGGCGCGGGATGTCCAGTCGCTCGCTCGGGCGAGCTCGGCCATGGCGTATCGCGCGTGGGCCTCGACTTGGGCGAGAGTCCTCGCCACTGCCGCGAGGTCGAGCCCGGCGTGGTCGTGCAGCGCACCCTCGTGAATGCCGGATGCGACAAAGAGCGCGTCGAGTCCACGCGCTCGACGTCCGCAGCACTGCCGACGCGCACACGGACCCGCCGCAGGAGCGCCGAGCTGACCGGCGACGGACGGCCCGCGACCAGACTGTACTCCCCGGGCAGGCGACCGCCTCGCAGGTA
>VGZE01000227.1 GCA_016872755.1 Planctomycetota bacterium | reverse complement strand
AGCAACGACCGCTCACCAGTCGCCGCGTCCGTGTAGTGACAACATCGGCACCAAAACGGACGTAAGTCCTTGGCAGAACTCGTCTCGCCTTTCTGAACTGCGGAAGTCAGGTTAGCGCCGGAGCGTGCGTGAGCGCCCACTTGCGCGCCGCGGACGCGGAGCGCTTCCGCTCGCGTGCATTCTTGGTGCCGCGATTCGTTCGCTCGCGGGGGCATCTTCGGCTCAGCACCATTTTTTCGCTCCATGCGAATTCGCGCGGTTCCGCCGCGGCCATCGGCGAATCGTGCACGCCGCGAAGCCGGCGCGCGACCCGCGCTACCCGTGCTCGACGCCGCCCGGCCGCTCCCCCGGGCTCGCGCGAGGTCCCCCCGGGAGTCGCCTGTCCGCGAGAGGTTCTTCGATGCCTGGTATCCAGCCCGTCCTGTTCGTGCGGCGTCTTTGGCAGCGTTCCCCCTGGATCGTGATCTCGGTCGGCGTCCACGTGATCGCCGGCGGCATCCTCGCGCTCAAGGTGGTCGGGAGCGGCGCGCAGCCGGTCGAACAGGCGCCGATCGCGATCGTCAGGCCGCCGCGTGATCCCGCGCCGGCCTTCGAGCCGCCGCCGGACGAGGAGATCATCGAGCGAACGAACAAGGCGAGCACCGATCCGGTCGAGATCGTCGACCTCGAAATTCCCGCCGACCTGATCGATCCCACGCGCGAGCGCGACTATTCGAAGGATCTGGGGTTCGCGGAAGGCGGCGACTCGGCCGACCTGCCGCCGGAGATCAGCACGAGCGCGGGGGTTGGCAAGGGCGGCTACCAATCGCCTCACGGCCCCAGCCCCTTCGGCTTGCCCAAGCCTGGATCCAGGCGCGGCGGGCGCCCTGGGGACGTGCCGAACACCCAGACCGCGGTGACCGAGCGCGCGGTGCTCGAGGGCCTGCGCTGGCTCGCGCGACACCAGGCACCCGATGGAAGCTGGGGCACGTCCGCGGCGCGCGAGCTGTGCGTTCCCGGCTCGGGCTGCGTGCCGGAGGAGCACGCCGCCGGCACGAGCTACGACACCGGGCTGACCGGCCTCGCGCTGCTCGCGTACCTCGGCGCGGGATACGGCCACGACTCGAAGTCCTTCTTCGCCGACACCGTGCTGCCGCGCAAGCACACGACCGGCGAGATCGTCAAGCGCGGTCTGCAATGGCTGGTCGACCAGCAGCGCGACGACGGCTCCTTCGGCCCGGGCCGCACGTACATGTACAACCACGCGCTGGCGACGATGGCGCTGTGCGAGGCCTACGGACTTTCACGCCACCGCTACTGGCGCGAGCCCGCGCAGCGGGCCGTCGACTATCTGGTCGCCGCGCAGCGGTCGAATCCGTCGGGCAGCGGCGGCTGGGGCTGGCGCTACGCGGCGCGCCAGGAGATCGAGCAGCGCCGCGCCGCCGGCGAGCTCGATGACGCGGAGTACGCGGCCGAGCTGCACGACGCCGACACCTCGGTCACGACCTGGTGCGTGATGGCGCTCAAGTCGGCCGAGCTGGCCGAGCTGAAGGTGCCGCGCGCGAGCTTCGACGGCGCGCTCGCCTTCGTGCGCTGGGTCACGCCGCGCGAGTCCTCCGCGAGCGCCGGCGGCAACTCGACCGGCCGCGCCGACAACGCGCGCTACCCGGGCACGGTCGGCTACCTCGATCCGAGCACGGCCGGTCAGAAGGTCAACGGCCCCAGCGATCACTACCGCTACCACCCGGCCGTGATGTCCGCGCTCGGCATGTGCGCGCGCGCGTTCGGCGAGCACGACGCGAGCGACCCGTTCCTCGAGGCGGCGGCCAAGCTGATCGTGAAGGATCTGCCCGAGGTCAGCGCCGACAAGCTGTCGGTCGACTACTACTACTGGTACTACGCCAGCCTCGCGCTCAATCACTTCGACGGCCCGCACAGCCCGCGCAAGGGCCAGCGCTACTGGAAGCCGTGGAACGAGGCGATGACGCGCGCGCTGCTGTCGCTGCAGGATCCGACCGAGCGGAGCTGCTCGAAGGGCGGCTGGCTGGTGCCCGATCGGTGGTGCCACGCGGGCGGGCCGATCTACGCGACGGCGACCAACGTGCTGACGCTGGAGGTCTACTACCGCTACGAGAATGCGTTCGGGGCCCCGCGTTCGACACAGCCGCGCAAGGCCGCTGCCGCGATCGAGGAGCGCATCGACGAGAAGTAGTCGCGCTGGCGCGCGACGAAAGGGAGGAGAACGCGCCGGCGAGCCGGGGGGCGACGTCGGCGCGGACTCGGATGGGTTTCCCGGGGCCCGGGCCGTTCCGACGCAGCGCGTGGGAAGGTCCGGGCCCGTTTCGTTGCGCGCCGCGCGCGAACGCGGTGCGTCGCGCGGGTACGATAGAAGGTCGCGCCGCGCGCGCCCTGCTTGAGCGAATCCCCCCCGTCCACGGCCGACACGCCGCTGTTCCTGCCTTCGCGCTGGCTGATCTCGCGGCGCATGGACCTCGCGTTCCTCGTCGGCAGCGCGGCGCTGTCCTACGCGCTGCTCGCGCTGTGGAAGTCAGGCCTGCTCAGCGGCTACCACCTGATGCTGCTGTGGATCTTCGTGTTCCACGGCCCGCACTTCTTCGCGACGATGAGCCGCACGTTCCTCGACCCCGAGGAATGGCGCGAGCGGGGCGCCGTGCTGCGGCGCTCGCTGCTGTGGTTCCTGTTCGGCCCGGCCTGCCTCCTCGTTGCGCTGGCGGCGCGGCGCTGGCTCGGCGAGGACCCGCGCTCGAACGACGTCGTCATGGCGTTCTTCGCCTTCGCCGCTTGGTGGGCCTACCACCATGTCGTCAAGCAGCATTTCGGCTTCATGGCGCTGTACCGCGCACGCCAGCGCGAGTTCGAGCGCCGCGAGCTCGCCTGGCACCGCCGCTACATCGTCGCCTCGCTGTGGCTGCCGATGGTCGCGACGATCCTCGAGTCGCCGTACTGGCTCGAGCAGGTGCCCGGGCTCGCCAAGCGGGTTGCACCGGCGATCGGGCCCGAGCGGCTGTTCGGTTGGACGCTGCAGGCCTCGCAAGTCGCTTTGTGGTCGTTCTGGATCGTGCAGGGTCTCTACGTGCTCGCGCTGGTCCGGCGACGGCTCGCGGGTCGATCGTTGAACCTGCAGGAGAACCTGATCGTGCTGGCGTGCGTGCCGCTGCACTACGTCGTCGCGCGCTCGGTCTCGCAGATGTCCGGTTTCGACGCGTACGCGGTCGTGCCGCTCGTCACGACCTTCCACAACCTGCAGTACCACGCGCTGGTGTGGAGCTACAACCGCGCGAAGTACCTGGCGCCTCAGGCCGCGCAGACGAGCCCCGTGTCCGCGCTGCTCGCGCGCCAGCTGCCGCTGTACGTGCTCGCCGGACTCGCGTACACGTGCGCGACGATCGGCGTCGAGTATTTCGGCTTGTACGACTTCGCGGCGCTCGCGCGCGAGCAGTGGCCGCACCACGTCGTCGCCAGCGCGATCTGGGGCTGGTCGTTCCTGCACTACTACCTCGACGGCAAGCTGTGGCACGTGCAGTCGGACGCGAACCTGCGCCGCGTGCTCGGTTTCGAGGCGGCGCGCACCTAGCCCGCGCGTCGGATCAGCGGCGCGGCATGAGCCGCTCGGCGCGGAACGGACCCGACTCGACCGGCTCGAACTCGAACTCGCGCTCCAGCCAGAGGCGGAATCCGGGCCCGGTGCGCGGTTCGAGCAGGCCGATCAGCTCGCGCGCCGAGGCGGTCAGGTACAGGTCCATCCCGTTGCGCCGCCAGGCGTCGACTTGCGCCTCCAGTTGCGGCACTCCGGCCTGCACCCCGGCGGGTCCGAGTGTCCGCAGGAAGTCGAGCGCCAGGTACTCCTGGTCGGGTCGTTCGATCAGCAGCGCGGCCGCCTCGCTCGAGTGCCCGATCCAAGGCAGCGCCGGCCGGCCCGCGCGCGCCGCGTCGAAGCCGGCGATCCAAGCGCGTTGCGCTGCGGGCTCGTCGTGGCGCGCGATCTGCCACAGACCGGTGCCCGCGCAGACGAGCACGAGTGCGACGGCCGCCGCGCGCGGGAGCTGCGCGACCGCCAGGCGCGCCGCCGGCAGCGCGAGCGGCAGCCAGTAGGCGCCGCACTCCGAAGGGTTGTGACCGGTGTTCAGCGACCAGGAGAGCAGTGCGTACGGCACGCAGGCCGCGAGCAGCGCGTACCACTCAAGGCGCAGCGCCGGCTCGCGCGGGCGCCAGAACAGGACCAGCGACAGCGGCGCGAACGCGAGCAACCACTCGCGCGCGAATCCGAGCGGCAGATCGAGCGGCGCGAACTCCTGCATCGTGAAGAAGGCGGCCTGCGCGTCCGGTGACGCCGCGTTGCCCAGCGCTCGCGTGAGGGCCGGCACGCCGAAGAGCAGCGCGACGTGCGCGGCGCCGGCGATGCACGGCGCGACGAGCGCGCGCCAGCGCAGGCTCGGGAATCCGAGCGCGAGCAGCCAGGCACAGGTCAGGCTGGGCAGCAGGTGCCCGGTCGCGTGCAG
This sequence comes from Planctomycetota bacterium, assembly GCA_016872755.1. Taxonomy (GTDB): domain Bacteria; phylum Planctomycetota; class UBA1135; order UBA1135; genus GW928-bin9. Next base: position 152 of record VGZE01000227.1, on the reverse strand, counting down.
GCTCGCCGCGAAGTAGGTCGCGAGCGCGAGCGCGAGCGCGCGCGCCGGGCTCGGTCGCTGGGCGGCGCGCGCCATGCACCAGAACGCGAGGCCGGCCGTGCCGAAGAACGGGCCGTGGTACTCGACGACGGTCGCGAAGAAGAACACGGCCG
>VGZE01000226.1 GCA_016872755.1 Planctomycetota bacterium | reverse complement strand
CGTCTGCTGAAGATCTGAGCGCTCGCCCGCAGGGCGCGCTTGCATGGCCAATCCCAAGACCCTCGCGCGGCTGGCGGCGCGCATCCAGGAGCGCGCCGCGCACTGCCTGGCGCACGAGATCAAGGATCCGCGCGCGGGTTTCGTGACGATCACGCGCGTCGAAGTCTCCGAGGACCTGTCGCACGCGCGGCTGTTCTACTCGGTGCTCGGAACGGAGGGCGAGCGCTCGAAGGTCGAGCACATGCTGAAATCGGCGTCGGGTTTCATCCAGCGCCAGGTCGTCAGCGTGCTCGCGATGCGCCGCGCGCCGCGTCTGTCCTGGCGCTACGACGACTCGATCGAGCACCAGGCCAAGGTCGACGCGGCGATCCGCGAGGCGCTCGAGCGCGACCGCGCGATCAACCCGCGTGCCCACGCGGAAACGCCCGCGGCGGAACCGATCGTCGCCGACGATCTGGTGCTGGAGTCGGAGATCAACACGTTCCTGGACGAGCAGGCACACGCTGACGGCGAGGAACCGCCGCCCCCGCCGCGTCACGGCGGCAAGCGCAAGCGCTAGCCCGGTCGGGCTAGAGCAGCGTCGCGGGCGCTCCGGACGCCACCACGCGTCCCTGCTCCAGCACGTGCAGCGTCGTTGCCGCCCTGCGCGCGAACTCCATCGCGTGCGTGACGACGAACATCGTCTGTCCGTCACGCGCGAGTTCCTCCATCACCGCCAGCACGTCGGCCGAGCTCTTGGGATCGAGTGCGCTGGTCGGCTCGTCGAACAACAGGAGTTCCGGACGCATCGCGAGGGCGCGCGCGATCGCCACGCGCTGTTGTTCGCCGCCCGACAACTCGCGCGGCCGCGCCTGCGCGCGCGCGGCGAGCCCGACGCGCTCGAGCAGGAGGAGCGCCTGCTCGCGCGCGGCCTCGCGCGACTCGCCGCGCACCCACAGCGGTCCGCTCATCACGTTGTCGAGGGCCGACAAGTGCGCGAACAAGTGGAACTGCTGGAACACCATGCCGACGCGGCGGCGCAGTGGAACGAGCGCGTGCGCATCGGCAGGGACGCCGCACGGCACGCGCTCGCCGAGCACGCGCAACTCGCCCTCGTCCGCGCACTCCAGGCCGTTGAGGCAGCGCAGCAGCGTGCTCTTGCCGCTGCCCGAGGCCCCGATCAGCACCGCTACCTCGCCGCGACGCACCTGGAGCGACGCGCGATCGAGCACGCGCCGCTCGCCGCGGCGCTTGACGAGGCCGCGCACGTCGATCGCGAGTTCGGCACCACTCATCGCGCCTCACCATCCAGCCGCCGCTCGTAGCGCCGCGCGAGCAGCGACACCGGGTAGCTCATGCCGAAGTACAGCACCGCGGTCGCGAGCCCGAGCTCGAGCACGCGGCCGGGGTGGTTGTTGTACAGCCGGTTGTACATGCCGGTCAGTTCGACCACGGCGATCACCGAACACACCGAGGTGTCCTTGAACAGCGCGACGAAGTCGTTGGTTACCGGCGGTATCACGATTCGCAGCGCCTGCGGCAGCACGACGCGCCGCAGCGCGCGGAACTTGCCCAGGCCGAGCGCGAGCGCTGCTTCCATCTGCCCGCGCGGAACCGCGCCGAGCCCGGCGCGGTAGTTTTCCGCCTCGTAGGCCGAGTAGTTGATCGACAGGCCGAGGACGCCGGCCCAGAACTCCGGCATGCGCAGGCCCCACGTCGGCAACAGGTAGTAGATGACGTAGAGCTGCAGGAGCAGCGGCGTGCCGCGCAGCAGTTCGACGTAGCCCGATAGCGGCCACGCGATCCAGCGCGGCCCGTACGCGCGTCCGACCGCGACGGCCAGCCCCAGCGCGATCGCGATCGGCATCGACAGGCAGGCCAGCGCGATCGTGGTCAGCGCCGCGCGACCGAGCAGGGTCCAGAAGCGCGGTCCCTCGTCGCTCGAACCGGCGAGAGCAACCCGCGGCGGCGGCCACTCGTGCGCGCGCTCCACGAGCCCGACCTGTTCGTCGTTCCATAGTCCGTAGCGCGCATAGATCGAGCGCAGCGATCCATCCGTCAGACCCTGCACGAGGCAGGCGTCGATGCGTTCGCGCAGCGCGCCGTCGTCCGCCCGCGTGTAGATCACGTACCAGCCCGGCGCCTGCGGCGCGCCGACGGCCCGCAGCTCGGCGAACTGCGGCAGGTAGTGCTGCGCGATCGGAGTGTCCTGGACGGTCGCGTCGAGCTGCCGCTTGCGCACGAGTTCGAGCGTGTTCGTGACGCCGTCGTAGGCCAGCAGCTCGACCGACTCGCCCCAACGTTCGATCGCGTAGCGCTCGGCTGCCGAGCCACCGAGCACGCCGATCCGGCGGCGCTGCGCTCCGAGGCGCGCGTCGAGATCGGCCCAATCGCGAATCGTCTCGTCGTCGGCGCGCGCGATCAGCTGCTGCCGGTACACGTAGTACGGCACGCTGGACGGCCACTGTGCCTCGCGCTCGGCGCTCCACTCGTAGCCATTGAGCACGATGTCGATGTCGCCGCGCTCGAGCAACTGCGGCAGCTTGTCCCACTGCCCGTAGACATGCTCGGCGCGCCGTCCGAGGCCGGCGGCGAGCCACTGCGCGAGGTCCCACTCGAAGCCGGTCAGCTCTCCGCGCTCGTTCTCGAAGACGTACGGGCCGCCGCCGTTGAGGTCGGCGCCCCAGCGCAACGCCTGGGGTTCCTGCGCGCGCGCGAACCCGGCGAGCCAGCACAGGCCGGCGGCGAGGAGCGCGAGCGCGCCCTTCACTGGATCGGGCCGCCGCCCGTGCCGTCCGCCCGTTTCCACAACACCCCCCGCGGCGTGTCCTCCAGCGCGATTCCGAGCGCGACGAGTTCCCCGCGCAGCCGATCGGCCGCGGCGAAATCCTTCGCCTTGCGCGCGGCGAGGCGCGCTCGGATCAGTCCTTCGACCTGTTGATCGAGGTTCTGCTGTTCGAGGCGCAGCACGCCGAGCGCCGCATGGACTCGTTCGAGGAATCCGAGCGCGGCATGCGCCGCCTGCGGACCGAGGCGGTCCTCCAGCGTCGCGCCGCGCAGCGCGAACACCGCTGCGAGCGCGCTGGGCGTGTTCAGATCGTCGTCCATCGCCGCATCGAAGCTCGCGCGCGCGGCCGCGACGAGTTCCTCCCCGCGCGCTGGTCCGCCGGCCGCGGCGGCCACGCGCAAGCGCCGCACGAAATCGTCCAGGCTCTCGAGCGCGCTGCGGCACTCCTCGAGAATGCCCCACGTGAAGTTCAGCGGCTGCCGGTAGTGGCCGCGGATCAGGCAGTAGCGCAGGTGCCGCGGCTCGTAGCCCTTGGCGACGACGTCGTCGAGCGAGTAGCAGTTGCCCAGGCGCTTGGACATCTTGCCGCCGTCGACCTGCAGGAAGCGCGCGTGCATCCAGTAGCGCGCGAAGGTCTTGCCCGTGAAGGCCTCCGACTGCGCGATCTCGCACTCGTGGTGCGGGAAGATGTTGTCCTCACCGCCGGTGTGGATGTCGAGCTGCTCGCCCAGGTGCTTGCGGCTCATGGCCGAGCATTCGATGTGCCAGCCGGGGAAACCGTGCTCGCCGAAGACGCTCTTCCACTTCATGAGGTGCGCCGGATCGCTCTTCCACAGCGCGAAGTCCTCGGGGTTGCGCTTCTCCTCGCGCACCGCGATGCGCGCGCCGGCCTCGAGCTCGGCGACGCGGTTGCCCGACAGCGCCCCGTAGCGCGGAAAGCTCTTCACGTCGAAGTACACGTCGTCGCCGACGCGGTAGGCGTGGCCCTTTGCGATCAGCCCCTCGATCATCTCGAGCATTTCCGGAACGTGCTCGGAGGCGCGCGGGTGCACCAATGGCGGCACGAAAGAGAGCTTCGCCAGATCGCTCAGGAACAGCTCGGTGTAGCCGCGGCTGATCTCCCACGGGTCGCGCTTCTCGCGACGGGCCTGCGCCTCGATCTTGTCCTCGCCCTCGCCGGCATCGTCGTCGGTCAGGTGGCCGACGTCGGTGATGTTCATCACTTGCCGCACTTCGTACCCCGACAGTTCCAGCCAGCGCCGCAGCAGATCCGCCAGCAGGAAGGTCCGCATGTTCCCGATGTGCGCGCGGCTGTAGACGGTCGGGCCGCAGTTGTACATGCGCACGATTCCCGGCTGCAGTGAACGGAACTCCTCTTTCCGCCGGGAGAGCGTGTTGTGGATCTGGAAGCTCATGCTTGGGATCGCGATCATAGAACCGTGACCGCCTCCGGGGAAACCAACACGCGCCACGTGCTGCGCTGGGTTCGCGAGCTTGGCCGCGGCGCGACTGCGCGCGTGGACCTGGTCGTGGCCGAACAGCCGTTCACGTCCGACGCCGGCCTGACCGTGCGCGCCGGAACGGAGCTGGCGCGCAAGCGCGCGCTATCGACCGGCGCGACGGCGCCGGACCTGCACGCCGAAGCTCGCGCCGCGCGCGCCGCGCGTCACCCCTCCCTGATCGACGTGCTGGCCGAGGGGCGCGACGAGCAGGGGCCCTACCTGCTGCTGAACTACGTGCCGGGCCTGACCCTGCGCGACCTGCAGCTGCAGCAGGGGCCGCAGCCCGAGCCGCTGCTGCGCACACTGGGCGCGCAACTCTACGAAGCGCTCGCCGCGCTGCACGCGGCCGGCATCGCGCACGGCGACGTCAAGCCCGAGAACATCCGCCTGGGTCCCGATGGCCGCGCCGTGCTGCTCGACCTCGGCTTCGCCCACCGCGCCGAGCCTGCGCCCGCGCGGCCGCGCCCGGGCAG
>VGZE01000225.1 GCA_016872755.1 Planctomycetota bacterium | reverse complement strand
GGGACGGCCGGTGCCGATCGACCTGTGGCTGTGCCTGGGCGCGCACGGGGGTGAGCGCGGCCGGTCGGCGCTCGAGAACGAGCTCGCGCACGGGGCCGCGAATGCGCGCATGGCGGCCGGGCACGGACTGGCCCGGGCGGGGGAGGGCGCGCGGCTCGCGCCGTGGCTGGCGCGCGAGTCCGATTCCGCCGTGAGGCACGAGTTGCAGGAGGCTGCCGAGCGTCCGCATGCGGCGCGCGAGCTGCTGCGCCTGCCGCGTTAGCATCCGCGCTAGCATTCAGGGAGGCCCATGCGCTTTTTCGACCCGCACATCCATATGATCAGCCGCACGACCGACGACTACCAGTCGCTCGCGGCATCCGGCGTGCGCGCGCTGATCGAGCCCGCGTTCTGGATCGGCCAGCCGCGCACTTCGCTCGGCACCTTCGTCGATTACTTCAACCAGATCCTCGGCTGGGAGCGCTTCCGCGCCAGTCAGTTCGGCATCGCGCATTACTGCGCGATCGGGTTGAACAGCAAGGAGGCGAACAACGAGCCGCTGGCGAAGGAGGTGCTCGCGATCCTGCCGCGCTTCGTGTGCAAGGAGGGCGTCGTCGCCGTCGGAGAGATCGGCTACGACGAGATCACTCCGGCCGAGGATCGCGCCTACGAGGCGCAGGTCGACTTGGCGCGCGCGAACGACATGGTCGTGATGGTCCATTCGCCGCACCGCGACAAGAAGCGCGGCATCCGGCGCTCGCTCGAGGTCGCCGCGGCCTGTCGCCTGCCGATGCACAAGCTCGTGATCGACCACAACAACGAGGAGACGGTCGACGACGTGCTGCAAGCGGGCGCCTGGGCCGCGTTCACGATCTACCCGCACACCAAGATGGGCTCCGAGCGCATGGTCGAGATCGTGCGCAAGTACGGGCCCGAGCGCGTGATCGTCGACAGCTCGGCCGACTGGGGCGTTTCGGATCCGCTTTCCGTTCCGAAGACCGCCGCTCTGATGTTGCAGCGCGGCATCCCGCAGGACTGGGTCGAGCAGGTCTGCTACCGCAACGCGCTGAACGCCTACGCGCAGTCCGGACAGATCGACGTCACCGCCCTGGAGCAGAGCGCCGAGATCGACCAGCGCCTGCTGTGGGCGGACAACTCGGTGCTGCGCGGCCAGCCGCCGCGCGTCCTGGCCACGGATCCCGGCGCACCGATCCCCAACTGAGCCCCGGCGAGCACCTCGCCAACCTCACCCGAGCGCGGCTCACTGGCGCTCGATGGGCGTCAGCGTGACCTTGCGGAACTCGATCACCGCGCCTTCGGACTGCAGGCAGATCTCGCCGGGCACCTGTTCGCACCAGCGCGCGCTGTTCTGGAACTCGCCGTTGACCACGAGCGACAGTTGGCCGCCGTCGAGCGTGATCTCGTAGCGGTTCCATTCCCCGAGCGGGCGTTCGTTGGACGGTTTGAGCTTCTCCGTGCGCCGGCCGTTCGTGCGGCGCTCGTCGACCTGCAGCGGGAACTCGTCGATGTTCCAGATGTCACCTGCGTTGCGCGACATCAGCTGGGCTTCGATCGATTTCGGCCAGATCTTGTCGTCTCCGACGCGCCGCAGCAGCACGCCGGAATTGCCGGCGCCGCGCGCAGGATCGAAGCGCCACTCGACCACGAGTTCGAAGCTCTCGTACTTCGCGCGGGTCTTCAGGTAGCCCGCCGGACTGCCGCTGCAGCGCAGCACGCCGTCCTTCACGCTCCAGACCTCGTCGCGCGCGACCGTGGAGTCGGCCAGGTAGTGGGTCCAGCCGTCCAGGTTGCGGCCGTTGAAGAGTTCGAGCGGGGCGCCGCGGCGGCCGGGCGTCGCGGGATCGCTGCCGATGAATGCGACGAGGTCGGCGAGTTCTCGGGCCGACAGCCCGAGCGCGACGTTGCCGGGCATCGTCGAGGTCGTCAGCTTGCGCTCGAGCGCGATCTCCTCGGCGTCGATCGCGACACGCTGGCCGCTGGTTTCCTTCAGCACGAGCTTCGCGCCGCGCGAGAGCAGGAATCCGACGTGCACGGCACCGCTCCGGGTCTGCACCAGGTAGGTGTCGTAGCCGAACGCGATCGCCGCGCTGGGATTGAGCAGCGCGTCGAGGATCTGTTCGCGCGAGTACTTCGTGCGTACGCTCGCGAGGTCCGGGCCGATCGACGCGCCGCGACCGGAGAAGGCGTGGCAGGACGAGCAGGTCGCGCGCTGCGAGAAGAACAGTGCTTCGCCGCGCTTCGGCGAGCCGGCGAGGGCCAGGATCTCGCTCGGCACGAGCGCAGTCGCCGCACCCGGCCGCGGGAAATGCTCGGCCGCCAGCGTGCGCACCGACAGGTCGGGATGCGCGTAGATGTGCCGCGCGATCGCCGCGCGCGCCTCCGGCGTCAGCCGACCATCGAGCGCCAGAGCGATCAAGCGCATGCCGCCCTTCGGGTCCGCCGAGAGCGAGGCCGCGGCGCCTTCGATCGCGTCCGCGGCTGCTCCCGCGCTGACGAGCGGCGCCTCGACCGCGCGCAGCGCCGCGGGATCCTCCGGCGTGCGCGTGTGGACGAAGAACTGGACCTCGGGTTGGCAGCTCGGCTGGCCGGTGCCGCTGTCGTCGATTCCGGCGCGCGCATGGAAGCGCTTGGCTCCGGCGGGCAGCCGGAACCCGAGGCGGCTCGGCGCATGCGCGCCAAAGCCGCGCGTGTAGGACTGGCCGTCGATCGAGAGCGGACCTCCGATGCAGTCGCTGCCGATCCCGAGCTGGCCCCAGCCGACCTCGCTCGCGATGCGCTCGAGTGCCGATAGCTCGACCAGGCCGGCGCTGGTGTCGATGACCGGATCGACCCACACCGACCAGTCGCAGGAGTTGCCGTTCGTGCCGGGATCGGCGACCAGCCAGAGCTCGGTCGCGCCGGTCACGTCGAGGTCGACCTCCACGGAGTGCGCGCGCAACAGGCCGCTCTCGTACACGAGCTCGGTGCCGTCGAGGCCGCGCGGGCCGAGCTCGCGCTCGAGGCCGTACCCGCTCCAGATCGAATCGGCATTGTGCTCGATCCACCAGCGCGCGAGCTCGCGCAGGTCGTCGGGCCCCGCGAGCGCGAGGTTCACCAGCGCTTCCGCGGCCGCGCGATCCGGCACGAACGCGATCGCCTCGAGCGCTTCGCGGCGCGCCTCGAGCGCGAGCGTTGTGTCGGCTGCGCGTGCGGCGAAGCGCGGCACGAGCGCGTTCGGATGGAGTCGCCACGCGAGCCGCCACGCCCATGCGTTGTCGCTCGCGAGCGCCGGCTCGATCTCTGCCGCAAGATCCGGTGCACCCAGTCGCTCCCACGCAGTGCCGAGCGCTTCGAGCACGAAGCGATCGTGTTGCGCGGCTGCAGCTCCGAACGCGGCGGATCTCCAGAGTGCGAGCGCCTCCTCGCGCGGCAGCAGCGGCAGCGCGAGCAAGCCCTCGATCAACGCCTCGCGACCGGGGTTCTTCCAGTTCACGCGCAGTTGCGGCGCGAACGCGCCGGCGCGCCGCAGCACGCGCGCCGCAAACGCGTCGGTCGCGCGTTGATCCTGCTGGTACGTGCGCGTGTCGGCGACGAGTTCGTCGATGTCGACTCGCGGCAGTGTCGCGAGTGCCCACAGCGCGCGCGCGGGAATCGGATACGGCTTCACGCCCAGCCCGTGTGCGCCGCGCAGCGCCGCTCGCGCCCCCGCCGGATCCTGCTCGAGCACGTCGCGCGCGACGAGTCGCGTCGCCTGGCACGGGCTCGCGAGCGCTTGCACGGCTTTGTCGGTGTTCTTCGGTCGCGCCAACGGACGCGTGAGCCCGCCCGAGGGTGGCGCGATGCGCAGGATGCGCCCGCGCGCCGCACCATCGCCCGCAAGATGTCCGCCGACGCCAGGATCCTGCCAGTCGGCAACGAAGATCGCGCCGTCGATGCCGATGCACACGTCGCTCGGCCGGAACCAGCGCGCGCTCTGCGGCGTCGCGTCGCTCGTTTCGCGCGGCGCGCGCACGAGCCAGCCGAGCGCGAGGTCGAACGGCGTCAGCTGCGGCCCTGGCGTGTGCGTGTACACGACGCGCGCGCCCGCATCGCAGTCGAGCAGCGTGCCCCACAGCACGCTGCCGACCGACTGCTCGAGCACGCACACACCGGTCGGCCCGCCCGGCCCGTTGTTCGTGCCGGCCGGCATCACGCCCGGATCGTCCAGGTGCCAGTGCGCGTTCCAGGTCGTCTGCCACGGCCGCCGATCCGCCTCCCACGCGCGCGCGCCGTCGGCTGAGAAGAAGCCGTAGTTGCCGAGTTCGGCGACCCACGTCGTCCGACAACCCGCGTTGCCGTCGTCGTCGTTGTCCGCCGTGTACATCCGCCCGAAGCAGTCGAGCGCGACCTCGTACTGGTTGCGGAAGTTGTGCGCGACGACCTCGAGCCCGGTGCCGTCGCGCTTGCAGCGCAGGATCAAGCCGCCGGTCCACACCCTGCCGTCGTCGCTGACGAGCCCGGGCGCGTTGTCGGTCTCGTGCTCGCCGCCGCCGCGGTAGATCGAACCCGAGCGCAGCGTCCAGCCCGCGCGATCCTTGACGATGTGCGGTCCCGCGTTGCCGACCGCCACGTACAGCATCCCGTCCGGACCGAGCACGAACGAGTGCAGCCCATGGTCGTGGTCGCGCCCGCCGAAGCCGGTCAGGAATTCCTCGCGCCGATCGGCGACGCGATCGCCGTCGTCGTCGTGGTACAGCCACGCGGTGGGGGAGCACGAGACGAGCACGCTCTTGT
>VGZE01000224.1 GCA_016872755.1 Planctomycetota bacterium | reverse complement strand
CACGCGCGCGCCGATCGGGTCGCGGCCGCCGCTCGCGCCTTGCAAGCGCACGACCAGCGACGCGCGCGCGCGACGCGATTCGTTCGCGAGCAGCACCGGCGGTCCGTCGAGCTGTCCGATCAAGAGATCCGGGTCACCGTCCCCATCGCAGTCTCCGCGCGCCAGCCCGCGCGCCGCCAGGGGTTGGCTCCAGGCCGCTCCCGCGCCCGCGCCGGCATCCTTGAAACGGCCGTTGCCGACGTTGTCGAACAACTGCGGCACCTGCCGGTAGCGGAATCCGAACGAGACGCGATCGACCTGCGGATAGACGTGCCCGTTGACCTGCACGATCTCCGCATCGCCATCGCCGTCGAGGTCCTCGATCAGCGTGCCCCAGCCCAGCTTGGACATCGTCGGCACGGCCAGGCCCGCCATCTGCGAGACGTCGCGGAACATCCCGCGCCCCTCGCTGCGGAACAGCGTCGAGGCATCGTCGCTGAAGGTGGTCAGGAACAGGTCGAGCCGCGCGTCGCCGGTGGCGTCGCCGAGCGCGACTCCCATCCCGGCCTGAGCCATGCCGGACTTCGACAGCGCGATGCCGTTGCGCAGCGCCGACTCGCGGAACTTCCCGTCGCGCGCGTTGATCCACAGCCGATTCGCGACCGAGTCGTTGGCGACGAACAGGTCGAGCCATCCATCCTGATCGACGTCGATCGGCACGACTTGGAATCCAAAACCCTTGTGGCCGAGGATGCCGCTTTCCGCGGTCGCCTCGGCGAAGCCCCCGGCGCCGTCGTTGAGCCAGTAGGTGTCCTGCGCGGGCTGCAAGCCGCGCGGCCCCGCATAGACCTCGACGTCCTTGTACTTGGTGCGCGGCTTGGCGCGCGTGAAGGCGAGGTCGAAATCGACGTAGTTCGTCACGTACAGGTCCAGATCGCCGTCGCGGTCGGGATCGAAGAAACAGGCCCCCGTGCTCCAACCGGGATCGGGCGCACCCCGCTCGGCCGCTGCCGCTTCGAAGCGCCGTCCCTCTCGATTGAACAGCAGCGTGTTGGGCCCCCACTGCGTCAAGTAGACGTCGTCGAATCCGTCGCCGTTCACGTCGGCGACGGCGATGCCCATCGTCCAGCCGGCATCATCGGCGCCCATGGCGGCGCCGACCGGCGTGTAACGCGCGCGGCCGTCGTTGGCGAAGAGCTCGTCGCGCGGGATCGCCGCGCCCTCGGGCAGCTCGATCCAGCCGCCATTGGTCAGCCACACGTCCTGATCGCCGTCGCGGTCGTGGTCGAGGAACGCGACGCCGCTGCCGATCGATTCCAGGATCAGCAGCTTCTCGGCATCGCCGTTGACCTGCTGGAAACCCGCGAGCCCGGCCGCGGCGGTGATGTCGCGAAACGCGAGCGCGCCGCCAGGCGGATTCGGGACGACCGCGGGCGCGCTGGATTGAGCGGAGGCCGGCAAGGCTGCGGCGAGCAGGCCGCATCCAATCAACGCGCACAGCGCACCCTTCGCCTTCATGCTTTCCGGGCTCCCTTGCATGCGCGTTCCATCAGGATCGCCGCGACGCTTCAGTCCTGCTGCGCGGGCTGGGACGCCGCCGACTGCGGTGCCTGAGCTTGAGCGGCGATCTGCGCGAGCCGCGCGCGCGCTTCGGCGTGCTCCGGCTCCTGTTCCAGCAAGCGCTCGTACATGGCCTTGGCCTGCTCGACGCTGCCGCGCGCCAAGTAGGCACCGGCCAAGTTGTACTGCATCGTGACATGCTTGGGCGCCTTGGCCAGTCCGGCCTCGAGCGCTCCGATCGCATCGACCCACCGGCTCTGCTTGAGGAATGCGACGCCCAGGTTCGAATGCGCTTCGATCAGGTTCGGCGCGCCCTGCAGGGCTGCCTTCAGGTGCTCGACCGCGGCCTCGTTGTCGTCGAGTCCCAGACAGGCCTTGCCCGCCAGCGCGTGCGCCAGCGGGAAGTTCGGCTGGCGGTTGAGCGTGTTCTCGAAGCAGGCCCGCGCTGCCTTCGCGTTGTGCTTCTTCTCCAGGTGCAGCACTCCGAGTTCGAGCCAGGCCTGCGGCAAGAGCTTCGGATCGGCGGCCGCGAACTGCTGCTGCGGCAGCGACAAGAGCTGGTTGTAGGCGGCCAAGGCCAGATCGATGCGCTGCGCGCGTGCCAGTGAGCGCGCGTACTGATAGCGCAGCATCGGGTTCTCGGGCTGTGAATTGACGGCAGCGAGCTTCTCGGAGACTTCGCGACCCAGCGCCTCGACCTCGGCATGGCGGGCGCGCGTCTGCTCGGCGGCCGCGGACTCGCCGAGCGCCTCCTGCACGGCCGCCAAACGGTAGAGCGCGTGCGCAAGCGACCCGTCGTACTCGACCGCCTTCTGGTAGCTGTCGCGCGCGGTCTGCAACTCGCCCTTTTCCTCGGCGACCTGCCCGCTGAGGTAGTGCCCTTCGGCGGAGTCCGGCCGCTGCTCCAACAGGCGCGCCAGCAACGGCGCGGCCGCTTCGGGAGCACCCGCCTCGACCTCCAGCCGCGCGCATTCCAGCAAGGCCAGCTCCTGCTTCGGATTGCGCTCCAACACCTCGGCGTAGGCCTTGCGTGCCTCCTCCTTGCGTCCCAACCGATTCAGCACTCCGGCCAGCCGCGCGCGCGCCGCGTCGTGCGCGGGCAACAGCTCCAGCGCGCGCTGGTAGCTCTGCGCGGCCAGCTCCATCTGTTCGACGTCCAGCGAAACCGCGCCGAGCACGACCATCGCCCGCGACTCGCGCAGGTAGCCGAGGTTGTAGTGCGCCAACTCGTTGTTCGGGTTGAGCTCCAGCGCGTGCACGAGGTCCGCCTCGGCCTCGCTCAGGCGGCCCATCTGGAAGCGCGTGGCGCCGCGCTGACTCCAATTGTCCCAGCGCCCCGGCTCGGCCTCGATGCCCAGCGTGAACTCCGCTTCCGCCTGCGCGGCGCTCCCCATCTGCAGCAAGGCGATGCCCTTTTCGTGGCGCAACTTCGCGTTGTCGGGCTCCAGGCGCAAGCCGCGATCGAAGGTCGCAACCGCCTCCTCGAACCGACCTTCGTTCGCCAGGCGCACCCCGTCGATGAGCGCGGCCTGGACCGGGCTGATCGCGGTCGAGCTCGCGCCCGATCCGGCGAGCGGCGCGGAAGTGGAGCTCTTGGAATCGGGCGATTCGCTGCAGCCGGTGAGCACGAGCAAGAACGCGAGCTCTGCGGCGGCGCGCGCGCGGGACGAACGGGGGCGCGGCTGTGTGGGAGGGAATGGCATGGGCGGTTGGGGCGCTGGAGCGGGCTACGGGCGGTGGCGGCGGCTGTGAGGCGTCGGCGGGCGCGGCTCGGGGCGTGCGGGGCTTGCGCCGGGCCTGACAGTGTGAAGAAAACGCAGGCCGCGCGCGAGAATCAGCGCGGAGCCGCGGGCCTCCCCAGCCACGCGGCGACCCGCTGCGCGTCGACGCGCATCCGCCAGACCTGCGTGTCGGACTGCCCGGCGAGTTCGACTTCGCGCTGCAGCACCAGCCGCGAGCGCTTGGTGTTCTTGAACTCGCCCACGTACACGCGCAGCGCATAACGACCCGCCGCGGGCATCGGAAACGACGCGCTGCGTCCATTGCGTCCGATGCGCGCGCGCGCGGCGAGCAGGGTGCGCTCGAGCTCGGCGCGCGTGAACTGCGCGAGCTCTCCCTGCGCCGGGCGCGCCGGCGCGAGCGCGATCCACAGGGCCTGACCCTTGGCCAGGGCCGGCACGGCGCTGCCCAGCTCCACGCGCGCGCGCAGGGCCGCGGGCAGCTCGATGCGCGCGCCATCGAACAGGAAACGCTCGCGGCGCGCGCGTTTCGCGTCCGCGTGGAATTCCACATCGATGCTCGTGTAGGAGGTCGGGATGCGCAGCCATCCATCGCGCGCGAGCAGGTCGCGCCGCCGGGCCGCGCGGTCGCCCTCGGCCGGCCGGTCGAGCACGCTCACGCGCGCCAGCGGCACGGGCGCGCCCTCTGCATCGACCAACTCGACCTCGATCTGCCCGATGCGGCGCCTGAGATCCCAAGGCAGCAGGCGCGGGTCCTCGCACAGTCCGCCGGCAGAGATCTCCAGCCCCGCAAGTTCCGCGCACGGCCACTCGCGTCCCACGCTCGCCTGCAGCGACCAGCGCCCGGGCGGCAGGCCGCGCTGCACGAAGGTGCCGTCCTGCGCGGGCTGGAAGCGCCGCGGCGCTTCTCCCGCACAGGTCAATTCCAGCGTCAGCGCCTCGGGCGGAAACTCGTCGGGCAGCGCGAGCTTCCCGCGCAAGGCGCCGGCGCGGCGCAGCTCGAGCGACTGGTCCAGCGCCGGCAGCGCGAGCTGCGCGTCCTTCCGCTCGACGTGCCCGTCCGCGCGCGCGAGCAGGCTCCCGGTTCCGGCCTGCGTCCGCCCGCGCAGCTCGAAGCGACCGTCGGCATCGCTGCGCGTCTCGAAGCGACCGGCCGGCTCGCCGCCCTCGCTGTCGACCTGCACGCGCACGCGTGCCGAGCGCAGCGCGGCGCCGGTCTCGTCGCGCACCCAGCCGCTGGCGAGCAGCGGCTCGAGTTCCAGACGCAGCGGCGTCGTCAGTTCCAGCAGCGCTCCAGCTTGCAGCGGAGGCAGCGCCACGCGCGCGCTGGCGCGACCGCCGGGAAGGTCGCACACGACGTGCAGCTCGCGCGCGGCGGGCGCCGACAGCGGCGCCAGCGCCCACTCGACGCGCGCGGACGCATCACTCCTCAGCGCGGCCGCCAGCGCCTTCGCGGCGGGCGCCGCGAGCGTCGCGCGCAGGCGCTGCTGCGGCGCGGGTGC
>VGZE01000223.1 GCA_016872755.1 Planctomycetota bacterium | reverse complement strand
TTCGTCTGGGAACGCGCGACCGGCCTGTGCGTGCGCGTGTCCAACGGCGTGGGCGGCGCGCAGCCCAACGGTGGTTCCTTCCTGGCCTGCATCTCGCCCGATGGTCGCTGGGTCGGCTTCTACAGCAATGCCTCGAACCTGGTCGTGGGCGACACCAATGGCCAGACCGACTTCTTCGTCGCCGACCTGACGACCGGCAGCTTGCAGCGCGAGAGCGTGAGCAGCGGCGGTGCCCAGGGCAGCTCCACGGCCGGCGGCGGGGCCACCTTCGCCGGCCTGTCGTGGGGCGCGCGCGTCGCGGTCTTCGAGAGCCAGCACTCGAATCTGGTGCCGCTGGATTTCAATCAGTCGCGCGACATCTTCGCGCGCGAGCGCGCCGCCGGCGCGGATTGGCTCGCGGTCGGCTTCGGCCTCACGGGTGCGGCGGGCGAACCGCGGCTCGTGGATCTGGGCGGCTTCGGGCCGGGGTTGGCGACGCGCTACGATCTGACGGCGGCCGCCCCGAATTCGGTCGGCGCGCTCGTCCTGGGCGTGACGCGCCTGGACCTGCCGTTGTTCGGCGGCGTGCTGGTTCCGGGCCCCGATGTGTTGAAGGCGTTCTTCACGACGGCCGGCGGAACGGCCGTGGTTCCACAGCCCTGGCCCGCGACCCTGCCGGCCGGTCTATCCGCGTGGGCGCAGGCCTGGGTGCTCGACGCCGCTGCCGCGCAGGGCTTCGCCGCCTCCAACGCGCTCGCCACGCGCAGCTACTGAATCGGTCGGCCCGCGGCGGGCGCGAGGACGGCGCGCACCGCGGCAGCGAGGTCGGCGTGGTGCTCGAGTGTGCGTCGGCCCGCGCGCGCGAGTTCGGCCTCGCCCTTGCCGGTGCGCACCAGCACGCCGCGGGCACCGACGCGCGCGGCTGCATCGAGGTCCCGCAGGCTGTCGCCGAAGGCGATCGAGCGCGCGAGGTCGATCGGCAGCCGCCGCGCGGCCTCGAGCAGCAGCCCTGGTTCGGGCTTGCGACAGGCGCAGATCCGGTCGTAGGCGGCGACCGGGGCCCCGGGCAGGTGCGGGCAGTACAGCACCAGCTCGAGGTCGGCGCCGGCCGCGCGCAGGCGCGCCAGCAACTCGGCGTGGATGCGCTCCAACTGCGGCTCGTCGAGCAGTCCGCGCGCGACGCCGCTCTGATTGCTGACGAGCACGCGCACGTAGCCGGCCCGCTGCAGCGCGATCAGCGCTTCCGGCACGCCCGGCAGCACGCGCAATTGCTCGACGCGTGTCAGGTAGTCGACCTCCTCGATCAGCGTGCCGTCGCGATCGAGGAAGGCCGCCGGCCGGAGCACCGCGGGTGCGTTCATGCGCGGAGTTCAGCCGGCGCCGCTCAGCCGCATCCGCACGTGCACGCGCGACGGCCACGAATCGCGGTCGAGGCGCGCCGGCCAGAAGAAGCCGCCCAGCGTCAACGAGAGCGGGAAGCGCCAGTGAGTCGCGTTGACATCTCCCTCGCTCCAGGGGATCGCGCGCCACTGCGAGTTCGGCTCGAGGCGGCGCTCGACGGTTTCGTAGCCGGGCAGGCGCAACTCGACGAGATGCGCCTCGTCCTTCTCGAGCCCGAGCACGCATGGCGTGCAGAAGCCGCTGAACGCTCCGTCGACCCACACCTCCGCCCCGGGCGGCTGGCTCGAGAGGGCCACACCGGGTTGCGAGGCGCTGGCCTCGAAGTCGGTCGGCGTACGCTTGGCCGTCGCACAGGCGGCGGTCAGCAGGAGTGCTGCGAGTGAGGCGGCGCGCGACAGCGTGGGCATGCCGCGATTGTCGGCGGGAAAGGGCGAGCGAGGCAAGTACCGCTCCGGTCACGGGCGCCTGTGCGCTGTTGCCTGGGGCTCCCGGATATGGAAACCTCGCACCCGAATGAGACCGGATTCCGTCAGCGCTGCGGCCGCGGCCGCCCCCGCAGGCCGGCGCGACCGCCTCGCGCTGCTGCTGCTCGGTCTGGCGCTGCTGCTGGCCGCGACGCGCGCATGGCGGCTGGGGGAATGGAGCCTCTGGCTCGACGAGGCCTACACGTTGACCGATGCGGGGCGCGCCGGGCAGTTTCGAAATCCGCTCGGCTACTGGATCTGGTCGCGCTGGATCGAACTCTCCCACGGCCCGATCAGCGAGGCCTGGCTGCGCGCTCCGGCCTGCTTGTTCGGCGCGTTGTCGATCCTGCTCACGGCCTGGGCCTTCCGGCCCCTGCTGGGCTCGCGCGCGGCGGCCGGCGCGGCGCTCCTGTTGGCCGCATCGTCCTGGCACGCGTACTGGTCGCAGACGGCGCGCTTCTACACGCTGGCCCAGTCGATGTCGCTGCTGGGAGCCGGACTGTACCTGCGTTCCCTCGAGGGCGGCGGTGTCGCGCGCGCGCTGCTCGGATTGGCCTGCGCGGCGCTGGCCGCGCTCGCGCACCCGTCCGCGGGCGGCTTGCTGCCGGCGCTGATCGCGGCGCCGTGGGTGCTCGAGCTGTGCGGACGGCGCTGCGCCGGGCTCTCGTTCGCGCAGGTGGCGCGGCCGGTGCTGCGCACGGGAGCCCTGCTGGCCGGCCTGCTGGCCCTGCCGGGCGCCTGGTACGCGTGGGAATTGTTCCGGCGCTGGAGCCTGCTCAAGGGCGGCGGGGATCCCGCGCACTTCGTGCTGGCCACCGGCTTCCAGGCCACGCCCGTCCTGCTCGCAGGCGTGCTGTGCGCGCTCGTGCTGGCGCTCGCCGCGCGCGAGCGACGCGTGCTGCTGATCGCGCTGGTCGCGACGCTGTTCCTCGGACTGGCCCTGTGCTTGTCGCCGTTCGTGCGCGTCACCGCCCAGTACGCGTTCCTGGTCCTGCCGTGGCTGTGCGCGAGCGCCGCCGCGCTGCTCGTCCCCTCGCTGGCGGGTGGGCGCGCCCCGGCGCTGGCCGGCTACGCGCTGCTCTTGCTGCCCGCGCTGGCGCAGCTGTTCCTCTACCACACGGTGCGGCGCGGCGAGCGCCCAGCCTGGCGCGAAGCCTACCGCTACGTCTTCGAGCACCGCGAGAGCTCCGACCTGGTGCTGGGCATGGAAGCTCCGGTCGCCGAGCACTACCTGGGCGAGGCGGGCGCCGATCTGCGCCTGCCGCGCAGCGTCGGCTGGCTCGATTCGTGGCGCGCCGACGTGCCCGGACAGTGGAGCCGCTATCCGCGCCGCACGTGGTTCGTGCTGAACCCCGAGCAACTCGAGGACTGGCGCGATCCGCACCTGCGCGCGTCGTTCGAGGAGATGTTGCGGACCGACTGCCGCCTGGTCGCGTGCTGGCCGCTCTACGTCGAATCGCGCGATCTGTCGGTGTGGGTCTACGTGCGCGAGCCGTAGGGCGCGCGCGGCGGCAGGCCGAGTTCGTCGCGCAGCGCGGCGTACCCTGGCTTGATGCGCTCGTAGATGTGCCGCACGCGTTGCTCCCACGGCGCAAAGGCGCTCTTCATCGCGTTGATCGCGAGCCGCTCGAGGTCGTCCAGCGTGCAGCCGAACTCGCGTTGCGCGAGCGCGTACTCGGCGCTCGCATCCGTGGCGCTCATCAGCGTGTTGTCGCTGGAGAGCGTGACGCGGAAACCGCGTCGCAAGAGCAGCGGGAACGGGTGCGCGCCCAGATTCGCCACCGCGCCGGTCTGCACGTTCGACGACAAGCACAGCTCCAGCGGCACGCGCTTGTCGAGCACGTAGCGCGCGAGCGGTCCGCAGTCGCCGGCGGGCGTCATGTCCTCGACCAGGCGCACGCCGTGGCCGATGCGGTGCGCGCCGCAGTGATGCAGGGCCTGCCAGATGCTCTGCGGCCCGAAACTCTCGCCCGCGTGGATCGTGACCGAGAAGTTCGACTTGCGCGCGAGCTCGAAGGCGCGCGCATGGTCGGCGGCGGGAAACCCGTCCTCCTCGCCCGCCAGGTCGAATCCGACACAGCCCTGCTCGCGGAACTCCAGCGCGAGCTCCGCCTGCTCGAAGGAGCGATCCGGCGGTTCGTTGCGCAGCGCGCACACGATCAGTCCCCAGCCGACACCGTACTCGCGCGCCGCGTCTTCGCAGCCGCGGATCACTGCGCGCATCACCGCGCGCTGGTCGAGGCCGCCCGAGGTGTGGAAGTGAGGGGCGAAGCGCAGTTCGGCGTACACGCCTCCGTCGCGCGCGAAGTCCTCCAGGGCCTCGAATCCGGCGCGTTCGAGCGCGTCTTCCGTCTGCAGCACCGCGATGGTGTGTTGAAACCCCTCGAGGTAGAGCGGCAGGCTCTGGCGGTCGGACGCGCGCGCGAACCAGCGCGCGAGCGCGGCCGCTTCGGATTCGGGGAGCTTCGCGTAACGCGCGTCCCGCGCGAGATCGATCACCGTCTGCGCGCGCAGCGAACCGTCCAGATGTCGGTGCAGTTCGACCTTGGGCGCGCGGCGCAGCTGGGCTGCCGTCAGGCCGGGAGGGGAGGGAAGGCGACTCAACTTCTAGCGATCATCGGGCGCCGGCGCTTCGACCGCAACGCCCAAGCCGGACCTTGGCCTGGCTGGCTGCGCGGGGATTTTGGGAATCCGCGCCACCACCCCGGGTTGCGTGCATCCAGGGCTGGGGCAACACACGCCCCAATCCAGCGCATGCCCGGAGGCCCTTGATGTTCACTCCCCCCTGCTGTCCTAATCCCCTCTGCTCGTCCCACCAAGGCCAGCCCTTCACCTACCAGTGTCGCGGGTCCTTCCACCGCGCCCTCGATGACCGGCTGGTCCAACGCTACAGCTGCGGCGTCTGCGGCAAGTTCTTCTCCGACCAGAGCTTTCGACTCGATTATCGACTGCGCAAACCCAAGCTCACCGAGCCCGTTTTCTGGATGCTCGCGTCCAAGGTCACGCATCGGCAGACCGCGCG
>VGZE01000222.1 GCA_016872755.1 Planctomycetota bacterium | reverse complement strand
TCTGGAGTGGTTGATGCGGAGGGTTGCCGGGTGAAAGTTTCCGCGATAAGAGGCACGCCGAACAACAGCATGCAGCGGACCGCGCTACGCGCCGCCGCTGATGTTGAACGTTAGCCCGCGAAGATGGCTAGTCAGTACCTATGAACCAGGCCTTAATTGACCAAGCGATCGAGTACATGAAGCGCCAGCGTTTTGGCGAAGCCTTGCCGCTGTTGCGTCGAGCCATCGATCAAGACCCGTCCCTGTGGAATGCGTGGTACATGGCTGGGCAGTGCTGCCGCTTTCTCGAGGATCTTGACGGTGCCATAGAACACCTCTCGCGTGCCGCTGAGTTAAAAAAGGATGAGGCCCCGATCTTTCTCGCCCTTGGAATCGCTTTTCAGCTCAGGGCACAGTGGGGCCAGGCCATCGAGTCATTCCGCCGCGCCATCGAAATCGATCCAGACTACGAACTTGCCTACAACAGCCTCGCGCTCACCCAGAAGAAGCAAGGCGACCTGGACGAGGCGTTTCACAACTACGACGCCGGCGCGAAGGCTCTTGCACGTCAGATCGTGAAGGCCATGCGCAACAATCGGAATAGCCCGATTCTCAAGCATCGTGAAACGGTAGGGACCCTGTGGGCGGAATACGCTACCTACGCTGCGCTATATCTGGTCAGCACTGCAGATGGAATCAGTGACATTGCCTGGCCTACTGGAGCGCAGGCTTTGGAGGAGGAGCGTACGGAGAAGCACGCCGGCCTCTACTGGACAGATGTGCCGAATGACAAGCGAGAAACCGTGCGGCTGTTTCTGCCGAACTATTTCAATACGTTTCGGGAGTCGTTGAGACGCGACATCGCGTATTCGAACCTGCTTGGGAATCGTGGCACGGTCTTGGAGTTGCTGGGTCATCTCGACGAGGCCCGTCAGCACTTCGATGAGGCGACAGAGTTTCGACCGTGAGTGCAATCGCATCATACACGCGGGCTAACAACAGCATGCAGCGGACGGCGCTGCGCGCCGCCGCTGATGCTGAGCGTAAGGCCGACGATGTTGGTGTGTGCGGGGGCGAACGCTTGTCGCACACTGAAGTCGCCTGGAACCACGAGGCTAGAACATGCGCACCTTTAACGTGATCGTCGAACGCGACCCTGACGCGGGTTTCTTCGTCGGGTCTGTCCCATGCTGGCCGGGGGCCCACAGCCAGGGAGCAACCTTCGACGAGCTCGAGAAGAACCTGCGTGAAGTTATCGCGATGATCCTCGAGGATGGCGAGCTCCACATCACTGATCCATTCTTCGCCTTCTACCTGCGCGGGGGTCAGCTTGGAGACTGAATCGACAGCGGCTTCGAGAGGCAGGTCGCCTAACAAGCAGGTGCAGCGGACGGCCTGCGGCCGTCCGCTGATCGGCCATCCGTTAGCCCACTTCACGCCATGAACCGATTCAGCGACCAGTTTCTTGCGAGCCGGATGCTCGAGACTCGCGCGCGTGGATACTCGTTCGGCCTTTACTTCCGCTGGAGCGCCAAGCTCTATCTCCTACTTGTTGCCTACTTTGCCTTCGCCTTGGTTGCGCTCGCTTTCCTCGAGCTCTGGTTGTTTTTTTTCTTCATGCTCGGCTTGTTCGCCGGTTGCTTGCTCCGCGACGTTGGTTGGTTTCGAGCCGTTCGCAAGACTTGGCCGTTCAGCTTGAAGGTGACAGACTGGGAAAGGGTTCAGAGATTGGCAGACGAAAAGGACGTGGCCTGACCAGGGTGCTGCGGCGAAAAGTTACTCCTCCGCGTGTTCGAACTTCGGATGCCGTCGCAGAGCTTCGTCGTTGGGATAATGCGGCCTGCATTCTTGGCGGCAGGAACTGCAAGCGGTCGTCGCCGTAACGCACACAAGTGTCCGCGCGGCGACCCATCGCCTGGGTGCTGACCAGAATCGTTCGTTGCGCGTGTCCGATTCAACGCGCCTGCTGCGCGAAGTCGAAGTAGCGCTTCGCCAGCGACTTGAGCTGCTCGCCTTCGGCGCGCTGCGGGCCGTTGGGGCCCGGCAGCCAGGCTTCGATCGACTCGATTCCTCGCAGCGGCAGCGCCGCGCGTACGCGCGTCGGTTGCGACGCCGGACGATCGGCGGTCGGCAGCAGCAGTTGCTCGCTCGTCGGGTCCTGCACCAACACCGGGAGCTGCCCGTCCGCTCCGCGCAGCGCGCCCCACAGTGCCTGCTCGCGCGACACGAGCGGCTGCTCGCCGCGTCGAGCGACGGGCTGGCGCACCTGCAGTACGGCGGCGAGCAGGCCTGTCACGTCGACCTGCGACAACAGCACCTCGGCCGTGCGTCCCGGAAACAACGCCGCTGGCAGCGCGGTGGCGAGCGGGCACGACCCCGACTGCGCAGGTGCCTCGCGCGGCCCGAGCGCGAATCCGGTCACCATGGCGAGCGTGTCGTAGTCGCGCCGAGCTTCGCGCAGTGCCGCTCCGATCGGCGCCAGCACGGATTCCAGGCTGCTCGCGTCGGCCCAGTCCAGATGCACCCACACGAGCAGTCGGCGGTCGCGTTGCGCGCGCACGAACTCCGCGGCGGCGAGGCCGGCCTGTTCCGGGTCGGAAGCGGCCACGCGCGCATCGAAGCCGGGCAGTTCGATCGGCGCGCCGATCGCGCAGGTGGCGCCGCCCGCCTCCCGCACGGCCGAGGCCAGCGTCCAGTGCTTGTCCGGAAGGCTTGCGGGCAGCGGCAATTCGCCGAGCTGGCGCGGCCAGCGCCCGCACCACAGGCTCGCGGCCGCGGCGCGCGGATCCGCGGAGGTGGCCCACAGCGAGCGCACCAGCGAGCCCTTGCGGATCAGCGCGGCGAGCTCGCTGCCGGGCTGCTCGAAGGTGCCCGGCTCGATGCGCGCGGCCGTCACCAGCACCGTGTGCACCCACTGCGGCTCGCGCGGGCTCGGCCCGTCCTGCCGCGCGCCGCAGGCCAGGCGCGGCACGTAGACCAGCGGAAGCAGCGCGATCAGCGCGAGCAGCGCGAAGCGGAAGCGGCGCTCGCGCACGGGCGTGTCGGCGGGAGCGCTCACAGCCGGCCGCGCAGCGCCATCCAGCGCAGTTTGAGCACGGTGAAGTAACCGCGCAGCAGGATCCGCATGTTCAAGGTCGACGAGCCGCGCTTGCGATCGACGAACTCGATGCCGACCTCGGCCACGCGTTGCTTCGCGCGCACGGCCTTGTAGAGCAGTTCCTGGACGATCGAGGGCCCCGTCGAGAACGCGCGCTCGACCGCGACGGCGCGCAGCGCGCCGGCGCGCCAGGCGCGAAAGCCCGAGTTGCAGTCGCGCACGGAGATTCCGAGCACCACGCGGATGTAGAGGTTGGCCGCGACCGTGATCAGCTGGCGCAGCGCGCCGCGGTCCTCGTCGCTGCCGCCCGAGACGCCGCGCGAACCGAGCACGAGGTCTGCCGGCGCGCTAGCGTCATGCAGCCGCGCGAGCATCGGCGCGAGGTAGCGCGGATGGTGCGAGAAGTCCGCGTCCATCTCGAACAGCACGTCGTAGCCGCGCTCCAGGCCCCACAGGAAGCCGGCGCGGCCGGCCAGGCCGCGGCCCTTGTCGCGCTCGCGGTGCAACAGGTGCACGTGGCGATCGGCGGCGGCCAGGCCCTCGACGATGCGCCAGGTGCCGTCGGGCGAGTGGTCGTCGACGACGAGCACATCGGCTTCGGGCAGGCGCGCGCGGATCTCGGCGACGAGGTCGCGGATGTTCTCCGACTCGTTGAACGTCGGCACCGTCACCAGCACGCGCGCCGTCCCGGCGCTGCGCTTGTCGGCGGCAGGTGGCGTGGGGGGCGGGGAGGTCGGCACGGGCTGCTGCCCTGAGCGTAGCGGGCCGATCCTCTGCGGGGCAACCGTTGCGTGAGGGCCGATCCGCCGCGCGGCAACCGTTGCTTGTGAGGCGCGGCTCGACGAGACTCGTGCCGGTGAGCTCCGCAACGCTCGATTCCGCCCCCGCCGCGCTCGATCCCGATGCCGGCGCCCGCGAGCGCCGCGCCTGCGATCGCTGGGCCTGCGCGCTGCTCGCCGTGTGCGCGGCGTTGCTGGTCCACCTGGCGTGGGCGACCGGCCCGACCTACGACGAGCACTTCTACATCGCCTCGGGTCGCGCGTACTGGAGCAGCTTCGATTTCGGCCTGAACCGCGAGCATCCGCCGCTGCTCAAGCTGTTGGCGGGCCTTCCGCTGCTCTTCGCGCCGGGCGTCGAGTTCCCCGCGCACTGGCGCGACCTGATGTCGTACCCGTCGACCTTCGTGTATCAGCTCAACGGGGCGGACCTGGACCGCAATCTGTTCCTGGCGCGGCTGCCGTTGGTGGTGTTGACCCTGGGCGGGGCGCTGGCGGTCTACACGACCGCGCGTCGGCTCTGGTCGCCGCGCGCCGGCCTGGTCGCGCTGGTGCTGTTCGCGTTCAACCCGAACGTGCTCGCGCACGGACCGCTGGCCGCGCTCGACATGGGCATCGCGGTGCTCGTGTTCGCGTCGCTCAAGTGGCAGGTCGCGCTGCTCTCCAAGCCGTCCTGGGAGGGTGCGTTCTGGGCTGCGCTGTGGTTCGGGCTGGCGAATCTCGCCAAGTCGACCGCGCTGCTCCTGATCCCCGTGTACGGAGTGCTCGCGCTCGTGGCGGCCGCGCGCGCTCGTTCGCTGCGCCCGCTGGGATGGACGCTGCTCTCGGCCGTGGGCGGGCTGAGCGTGTTCGCCGCGGGTTACCTGTTCGAGGCCAAGAGCGCCTGGCAGGTCTGGGGCGATACGCAGTACCGGACCGACCTGCGGCGGCCGGGGTTGCTCGCCGATGCGCCCGCGATCGCCGCGGTCGCGCGCGAGGCCGGCCTCGCGCCGGAGGACGCGCAGCGCGTCGGGCAGGCGCC
>VGZE01000221.1 GCA_016872755.1 Planctomycetota bacterium | reverse complement strand
GCCGCGCATCCCGCCTCCGGGTCCGCCTTGGCGCTGGAACGAGCGACGACCCGGGCCGCCCTCGCCGTCCGAGGCGCCCGGGGCGCGCGCGCGCTGGCGATCCGGAACGTTGCGCAGCGACAGCGTCACGCGCTGTCCGGTTGCCTCGACGACGCGCGCGCGGACCCACTGGCCGATCGCGAGCATCTCGCGCGCATCGCGCACGTAGCGCTCGGAGATCTCGCTGATGTGGATCAGCGCGTCGCGCTCGAGGCCGATGTCGACGAAGGCCGCGAAGCCCGCGACATTGTTGATCAACCCCTCGACGACCTGATCGGACGCCAGCGTCTTCGGGTCGGTGTCCGCGGGCAAGAGCCGCGGCAGGAACAACCGCAGGCGCGAATCTCGGCCGGCATTGGCGAGTTCGCGCACGAGGTCACGGAAGGTCGGCTCGTCGAGCTCGCCGCCGGGCCCCGCGAGCTCGTCGCGACGCAGGCCGCGCAAGGCGTGGAACAGGCCCTGCGCGCCGGGCACGGCGCCGCCGACCGCGGCGAGCATGCGCCGGCCGAGATCGTACTGCTCGGGGTGCAGGCCGGTCGCGTCGAGCGGCTCGCTCGAGTTGGGCACGCGCAGGCACGCGATCGCCGACGTCCACTGCGCTTCCGTCAGCAGTCCGCTGGTGCGCAGCTCCTCGCGGCTCTCGAACGGCTTCTCCCCGCGCCGCGCGACGAGCTTCGCCGCGGCTGCGGCGTCGAGACCGGGCGCGTGGCGCAGCAGTGATTCCGACGCGTTGTTGAGCTCGGCACCGACGAAGGCGACAGCCGATTCGACGGTTTCGGCGAGCGCGCGCTTCAGGGCGGCCTTGGTCACCAGGCCGGTTTCGGGTCCCAGGCCGAGGTGGCGCGGGTCGACCTTGAGCAGCTCGGGCAGCGGATCCTGCAAGCGCCGCGCGAGCGAAACGGCCATGCGCGCAGGCACCGAGAGCGCGCCCAGCTCCTTGCGCGCGAGTTCCGAGTTCGCATAGGTCGCCAGGCCCGCCTCGTTGGCGATCATTACGGCGGCGGGATGGCCGGCCGCCGCAAGCGCGGCGCGCAGCCGCCCGAGCGCGGGACGTGCCTGCTTCGAGCTCGCGACCGCCAAGGCCGCGACATCCGCGGCGCCGAGGTGCTGCACGAGCTCCGCCCCGAGTTCGGCGATCTCCTTCTCGACGTAGGTCGTCTTCGTGCGCGTGGTCGGAGCCGCGGCGACCGCCGACTCGGCGGTTGCGGGCGTGGCTTCCGGCGCTGGGGCCGACCCATCCGCTGTTGCCGCTGCGGTCTCCGGGATCGGGGCGGGAGCTTCAACCGGCGCGGGGGCTTCTGCCGGCGCGGGCGCGGCCTCGATCACCGTCTCGACGACGGGACGCCGACGCTCGATGCGGGTCTCGCTCGAGCAGGGGCTGCCGTCGGCGGCGACGACGACGACGGTCCAGTCGCCGCGCGCGTTGACGTCGACGCCCGCGACCGGCTTGCGGCCGAGGACCGGCGCCAGCAGCACCGAGCGCAGGTGCAGCGAGATGCCGCGCAGCACGTCGTCGTCGGCGAATTCCTTCAGCTCGTTGCGGATGTCCTCCTCGAGCATCGGCAAGAGCCGGCGATCGAGGGCCTGGGCCGCGACGAGGTCGAGCACTTCGCGGTAATCCGGATCGAGGCGCTGGCCGAGCGCCTGGCGAACCTTGGCCAGCGCGCGCTGCCGGTCGATCTGGATCGACACGTGCACGACGTGGTCGCGCTGGGCTTGGCGCAGCGCGAGCAGCTTGGCTCCCTGCAACTGGCGCAGCGGCCCGCGCAGGCGCAGGACGGGCTTGTGCCGCCCCATGCGCTTCTCCTCGACCGCCGGGCGCACGTGGAGGTGCCCCTCGCGGCGCAACATGCGCCGCAGCACCGAACGCAGGCGCGGATCCCGGCCCAGCCGATCGCCGAGGATGCGCATGGCCCCGTTGAGGGCCTCCACGTCGGAGTGCACGGCGCGGTCCGTCTGCACGAAGGGCGCACACAGCCGCGCGAGCTTGACCGTCAGTTCGAGCTTGTGCTGCGTCTCGCGTGCCTTTTCGTCGATCGGCGCGGGTGCTGGCTCGGGCTGCGCCGCGGCGGGTGCGTCGACCGCCTCGGCCGCGGCCCCGGCACCCTGGGCCGCTTCCGCCTCGGCGGCGTCCAGGTCCGACGCAGCGGTCTCGGCCGCCTCGGCATCGAGGCTGGGAAGATCGGACTCGACCAGGTCGTCGAGTTCGGCAGCCGGGACCTCCGCGTCGGGTTCGGCGGATCCGGCGGCCGTCTCATCGCCGCCCGCGTTCTCCCCTTCGTTCTCACCCTCGGCCGCGTGGCGGCGCGGCGGCGGCCGGATCAGTGCGTCGGCCAGCGCGCCCAGACCGCGATCGAGCGCGAACTGCACCTCCAGCTCGGGCTTGCGATGCGGCAGCAGCAGGTCCTCGAGCTCGAGGCGATCGACGGTCGTGCGCACGTCCTCGAGGTCGCGCTCGGTGTGCGTCGGCGAGGCTTCGACGAGCCGCAGCACGGTCGCGCGGCGTCGATCGAGTTCCTCCAACTCCTTGCGTCGCTGGTCCAGGCGCCGCACGAGGCCCTCCGAGAACTCACCGCACTGAGCGCGACGGAAGCGGCCGATGTAGGGAGCGGCGAGGCCCTGGTCGACCAGGGTCAGCACGCTCTCGATACGGTCGGCGGGGGCGGAAAACTCCTTGGCGAGGGTGGCCAGGATCAACGGTGAGGTCACGGGTGCTCTCGAAAGGCGCGGGGCGCTGAGACGGACCACGAGGGTCCGGCTCCTTGGGTAGATGAGCGGCACGGGTGCCGCTACGGAAGGTTGGGCCGAATAGGATACCGCAGAGCGGGTCGGCCGCGATGCGCGCTAGGCTTCGATGCCGACGATCTGCGCGAGCGCCTTGCCAAAGCGCATCCCCGCCGCGTCGTCGAGGGCGGTCACGAGCACGCCGTCGCGCTCGACCTGGACGCCGGTGTACTTGCCGCCGGCGGCCTGGACCTTGGCCTTCGAGCCGGGAGCGCCTGTGACCTTGCGGCCGCGCAGCACGCCGGCCGCAGCCAGGATCTCGACAGCTTCGCCCCAGGCCCCGATCAGCTTGCCCGCGGCCGACGCTTCACGCGCGAGGCGCAGCGCGTCGGGGTCGCTCGTCAGCGAGCGCGCGCCCGCGCCGCCGACGAAGAGCACGCCCGAGTAGGCCGCAAGGCTCGTGCCTGCGAGCGCGCTGTCGGGCAGGAATTCGTCCTGCAGGCGGCCTTTCAGCATCTGCTCCGTTTGCTGGGCGACCGACCAAGTACCGACGTGCACGTTGTAGAGCGAGGAGCGCGCGTAGCGCAACGTCTCCTCCGCGAAGTCGCTGGTCGGCACGACCACGAGCACCGTGCTCTTGTAGCGCTGGATCACGAGCCCGTGCTCGTCGAGTTCCTGCTTCGCGCCGCTGTCTTGCTTTGCCATGGGGTTCGAGAACGGTGAATCGGAATCAGTCGGGAACCTCGAAGATCGAGATGCGCGTCTCTTCGGCGAGCAGGAAGGCGCCCTGCGAGACGGTCCAGGCGACGTGTTCGTCGAGCCCGGGGATCGTCTGCTGGCCGAGCGGGCGGCCGCTGACGAGGTCGCGTACCTGCAGCGTGGCGCCGCGCGCGACGTAGAGCTTGCCGCTGTCGACGCGCAACCCGACATCGGGGTAGTCGTCTTCCAGCTCGCCGTCCAGCGCGCTGAACCACAACGGACGCTCGACACCGGCACCTCGGGAGGCGAGCACGAGCAGCGCAGGGCCCTGCTTGACCCTGACTCCGGCCGCATTCGGCAGGCCGTTCTTCTGCAGCGCGTCGGGCGGAATCGCCGCCTCGATGTTCGAGACGACCATGGCAACGATGCCCGCTTCGGCGGTCAACGCGAGCACGCTGCGCTGGCGCGGCTCGAGCAGGCGCCCGATCGGCTCGCCGCTGGAAGCCTCAAGGCACAGCACGCCCTGCCGTCCGAGCCGTTCGTTCTTGTAGACGACCCACAAGCGCTCGCCGTCGCGCGAGATGCCGTGGTAGCGCTCACCGCTCGCGCCGAAGTTCCAGGCCTCGCCGAGCTTCGAGGTGTGCAGCGCGGTCAGGCGGCGCGGCGAGATGCATATGCACAGGTCCGGGTCCACGCGCGCCTCGTCGAAGGCGCCGATCTCGCGCGCGGCGACGAGCTCGCCGTTCTCCAAGTTCATGCGCACGACACGGTGACCCTGCTGGCCCGGGCCGAGCACGACGACTTCCTTGTCGGAACCGAAGCCCGCGCCGAAGCCGCGGCCGTAGCCGACCTCGCACGGCGAGTTCCAGCGGATCTCGCCGCTCGTGCGGTCGAGCGCGAGCAGGCGGCCGGGGATCACGCTGTCGATCCACTTGCCGCCGGCGGGCTGATCGTAGCCGTGCACGATCACGGGACCGCCTGAGCTCAGTGCGATGCCGTCGATCAGGCTGGGGAGCTCGCGACTCCAACGCCTCCGGGCGGTGCGCAACATAAGCATGCGATCTTACGCGTATACCGAGCCCGCCTCAAATCCGGCGAGTTCGCGGACGCGAACTCGCCGGATTTGAGGCGGGCTCGGTATACGCGGTCTCGCGCCGTCGGTCTGCGCGCGATCCACGCGCGCCGTGGATCAGGCCTCTCCGGCCAGGATCTTCTCGGCGATGCTGCGGGGCACGTCGCGGTACTCGTGCAGTTCCATCGCGTACGAGCCGCGCCCCTGGGTCGCGCCACGCAACGCGGACGAGTAGGCGAACATCTCGGCGATCGGCACGAAGCCCCGCACGACGCGCAGATTGCCGAGGCTGTCGACCTCGGTGATCTCGCCGCGGCGGCTGTTCAGGTCGCCGACCACGGCGCCCATGA
>VGZE01000220.1 GCA_016872755.1 Planctomycetota bacterium | reverse complement strand
CCGGGTCCGCGCGGCCCGCCAGCGCGTGCGCGGCCGCGCTGCGCAGCCGCGCCCGCGGAGCGCGCAGGCACGTGAACAGCGCCAGCGTGGCCGGCATCTCGGTCTGCGGGGCGAGCAACTCGACCGCGACCAGGCGCCGATCCTCTTCCCCGCTCGCGCAGGCCTGCGCGAGCAGCGCGAGCACGCGCGCATCGGTCGCCGTCCCGGGCGCGCCGAGCAGTTGCACGAGCGCCGTGCGACCGGCCTCGCCGGCGGCGCGCAGCGCGGCGAACCACTGGTTCTCGGATGGGTCGGGCGCGCGCCCGTGGCGCGTCGCATATTCGATGCGCGCGTCGATGTCGATGGCCAGCGCGCTCAGCGCGACCAGCTCGAGCACGGCCTCGCGCAGGTGCTCGGGCTCGCCGTGCAGCTCGATCTGCACGTCCTTGACGAGCGCGGCAAGCGCCGCCGGATCGTCGGCGCGCAGACGGTCGGCGGCCAGCCGCTCGCGGTACTCCGCCAGCCGCGCTCCGCTCTGGAATCCCGCGTTCGGGTCCTGGGCCAGCGCGTGCGCGTACAGCCACGCGAGCAGGGCCAGCCAGCAGAGCCGACGGAGCATGGGAGCTTCTAGCCGCGCCGCTGTCCCAGGCAACGCCTCGCGCGGCCTCAATCCGCCTGCGTGGGCAGCACGCGCTCGAGGAAGACAACAGGCCGAGGCAGTCGGCGCGCGTGGTGCGTCGCGCGCACCCGGACCTGCTCGGCGGCGACGGGCAGCACGAGCTCCTTGCGCTCGTTGAGCGCGAGGAACGCGCGCTGGTCGACGACCAGCGTCGTACTCGCCAGCTTCGCGCCCCGCGCATCGAGCGCATCGACGACCAGCTCGAAGCGCCGGTCGAGCAGCCCCGGCACGCGGTGGCCCGCTGCGTTCGTCACGACGACCAGCGTGCGCGCGTCGGGGCCCGTGCCCTCCGTGCGCGCGACGATGTCGAAGGCCTTGGCGAGGAACTCGGCATTCAACGGACCGTGGAGCGTGTGGCTGCGACCCTTCCGCGGCGCGAGCGGCTCGTCGTTCGCGTCCGTCGCCATCGAGCGCTCGACCTCGTCCATGTGGCAGTTGACGCACGAGTAGGTCTGCGCGAGCTCCGGCTGCGTCACGTAGTCGCGCGCGATGCCGATCACCGGCCCGATCGTCGTCGCGTGGCAGCCGATGCACAGCTCGTTCGAGCGCTCCTGCGCGAAGCGCGGGTCGCGCAGCGTCGGGTGCGCCTTGGTCGCGGCCCCGTACGGGCCGAGCATCGCGCCCTCGGGGCCGGCGTGACAGGTCAGGCACGACACGCCGAACTCGTGAGCCTCGAGCTCGGCCTTGCGCGGCGGCGGCTTCTGATGCGTCGCGACTTCGGCGAGCGGCGTCGGGATGTGGCAGCCGTGGCAGCTCTCGGGGCGCTGCTTGGTCGCGAGCTCGGCCTGATAGTGCGCGTCGATCCACGCATGCGCATGCGCGGAGGTCGCCCACTCGTCGACGATCGTCGCATGGCAGGTCGCGCAGTCGAGCTCGTCGGCGAGCGCGTGGCGCGCGAACGGCGCGACGGGCGCGCTCGGCGCGGTCGCGGGATCCTGGCCGCTGGCCAGCCACAGGCAACTCGCCGCGAAGGCCAGCGCGAGGAACGAGGTTGCCCGCATCGAGCTACTTGTCGAAGACGTTGGTCTCCGACGGCGCGATGCGCTCCTCGACTTCCTCTATCGAGAGATCGAGCGCCTCGACGTCGAGCTTGCGCTCGGCGCTGGTCTGCTGCCCCGCGACCTGCGCGGCGGGCTGCGGTTTGCCGGGGGCGGTTTCGGTCTCGCGTTGCTTCTTCTCGGTCATGGGTACGTACTCGGGGCGCCGCGCGCTGAAGCATAGCGCGCGGCGCGGCCGCGGGCTCCCGGCGGGCGGAGAGCGTCTGTGCGCCGCCTACTGCGGCACGATCTCGAGGAAGACCACGGACTCCGCCGCGATCGGGGGCACCTGGATCCAGGCCACGTTCACGCCGCCGTTGAATCCGCCCACGATCTGGAAGGTCCAATTCGCGGTGTTCCAGCGCCGCACGACGTAATTGGTGCCCGGGTTGAGCCCGTATTCCTGCGGCGGGAGCGCAAAGCTCCCACCCAGGTAGCCGCCGCCCGAGTGATTCCCGAAGAACAGCCCGATTCGGCCGGGCAGCAGCGGATCACCCCAGATGCCCTGCACCAGGATCGGAACGAGCTCCGTGTCCTGCGGCGGACAGTTGGTCGGCTCGAACGGCGCGAGCCCGATCTGGATCTGCGGAATCACGCTCGTCGCGGCCGGGCGCAAGTCGCGCAGGCGCTGGCCGCTCGACAGGTAGGCGCGCGTCGCCGGCTCGCCGCGCAGCGCCCCGAGCCGCGCCGCGAAGGCGGCCAGTCGCTTGTACGGCACGAGCGAGTTGGGCTCGCCGCCCGGCGGCGTGTCCGGCAGCGTGTAGGACATTGGGAAGCCCACGTCGAGCTCCGGGCAAACCTCGGCCGGCCACACCGGCGAGCCGTTGGCCAACGCGCCGAAGGCCAGCGTGTAGCAGCCGCCGCGGCGCCCCGCCTCCCGCTGCACCGGATCGGCGCTGAAGACCGAGCACGCGACGTCGGTCGCGCTGCAGCTCCCGCTCGGCGCGGCCAGCAGTCGGTAGTAGTAGCTCGCGTGCACCGGTCCGAACGGGGCCCACTTGTGCCAGGCGATGGCGTGCAGCGGCACGACCCTGCCCATCGGTCCGCCCGTCATCCAGTCTTCCGCCGGTTGCGTCGGCGTGACCACGTGGCCGTGCGCGGCGATGTTCGCCTCGAAGCTGAGCTCGGAAATGCTGCCGAACACACCTGCATCGGGCGCCCCGGTTCCGGCGGTGGCGGCCGCGCCGACCGTTCCGACGACCTCGAAGGTCTCTGCGTAGCCGCCCTCCAGCGAGCGATCGAAGCCCGGCGGGTGACCGTGCGCAGGATCGAGCGAGAAGCACACGTCGTCGTGGCTGGCTCCGAAATTGTCGATGTACAGGAAGCGCACGCCGCGCGTCGCCAGGTCGAAGGCAATGTCCTCGATGCGGTCGAGCCACGGCTGCGTCCGCGCGTCGATCTTGGCGTGCGTCGCGACGTGCTCGAGTCCGCCGCCGGGGACCAGGTCGTACAGCGGCACGACCGCCAGCTTGCCGGTCAGCCAGCGGATCTGCTGCTGCGACCAATCGCCGAGCGTGAACGCCGGCAGGGCCTTGTCGTAGTGGTTGTCGAGCAGGTACAGCCCGAAGAACAGGTCCTCGGCGACCATCGCGTCGATGTTGGACTGCCACACCGGATCGAACGCGTAGTCACCGACTCCGTAGATATCGCCGATCGCCCAGGTCGGCGCGAACTGCAGCACGGCCACGCGATCCAATCCGAAGTGATCGCTCCAGGCCGCCAGCTTCTTCGGCAGCGGCGTCGGATCCAGACAGCCGCCGGCGGGGCCGCAGGGTTGATCGTAGTCGCCGTCGAATTTCTGCACGACGAAGGCCGCCTGCATGTCGCGCAGCTTTATTCCGACGTCCGCGCGCTGGGCCAGCGGGAGCTGCGGTAGTACGCGGTGAGCTGCGTGAACGGGCGCGCCTTGAGGCCGAACGTGTACTGCGCATCGCCGTTCGGCGGAGCCCCGCCGCTGGAATGCGCCGGATCGTCGTTGGACTCCAGGTTCTGGGCCGGCTCGTCGACCAGATAGCCGATCGGTGTCAGTACGCGGTGCACGAAGTCGGGCACCTGATCCAGATCCGGGTCCTCGTCCTCGTAGATCGGGAAGAGTTGGCGGCACGAGTAGAACCCGTGGTGGGCCAGCGTGCCGAGCGTCGATGAGGGTTCCGCGCGCAGCGTGAAGCGCACGAAGTCGTCGTTGCTGCCGAGCGTCACCTCGGTCGTGACGTCGATGCGGTCGCCGCAGTGCGTGAAGATCGGCAGACCGGGATAGCCGCCGGTGACGCTGCAAGGCACCGCGCACTCGCGCCAGTAGAAGGTCACGCGCTTGGGGTCGGAGTTGAGATCGATGTCGACCTGCACGTTGAGCGCGTCCTTCGGCGTGACGTAGACCGTGCTCTCGGGGTGCTCGTCGCCGGGGTCGATCCGGTGGGTCGGGTGGGACACCGGCAGCGGCAGCAGCTCGACGCGCCAGTGCCGCAGGCCGCCGATGCGCAGCGGCCAGACCGGAGGACTCCCGGCGATGCCCGGGACGGTGCTCGGTGACTGCTTGACGAGCACGTCGATCACGACGTCCTTGAGCGAGGTCGGATCGGGCTCGAGCGTGAAGTCCAGCAGCCCGTTCGAGAGCGTGACCGGACCGGTGAAGTCGATCGCCGTGGTCGGCACCGGAGTTCCGGCGGGGGTACCGACGCCGCGCGGGGACGCGGCCGCGGGGCCGGCGGGTCCACCGGGCGCCGGCACCTGAGCGAGCGTAAGCGAGCCGAGCGAGAACAACAGCGATGCGAACGCCGGGGCGGCGCTTGCGTGCAGCTTCATTGGAATCCTCCTGGGGGGGGCGGACATCGCGCAGGCAAGGGCCCTGCGCTGGCGCTGGCGGCGGGGTCGCCCGGCGCTGCTGCGTCGGGGACTGGGGTGCGTCAGGGCCGACGCACGCGGCGTCGTGGCTGACGCAGCACCCGGGCAGGGGCCCCGCCCGGGTTACGACGCGGTAAGTTCGGCGGAGGTTCCGCGGCCGGCGAGGAAAGCGGCGGCGCGGCGCCCGGACGTGCGCGCCTCGAGCGGCTCGGCGACGAGCAGTCCGGCGCGGTGCAGGCGCGCGGCGAAGGCCTGCACGCGCTGGCGACCGGCGGGGGTCGTCACGCGTTCCAGCAGCGCGCCGAGCGAGCCCGCCTGTCGCAGCTCGGACAAGAGCGCGGCCGCGTCGGGC
>VGZE01000219.1 GCA_016872755.1 Planctomycetota bacterium | reverse complement strand
GCGCCAGCGCGAGCTCGCGCGCGAGGTCGGCCTTGTGCTCGGCCAGCAGCACACGCGCGCGCGCCGCGTCGACCCACGGAGTGAACGGCGGCAGTCGCGACGCGCAGGCGAGGCAGGGCGAAGGCTCCAGCGGCGCGCTGCAGTAGCGCTTCGTGTCGGTGCGCACGCGGAACGTGACCAGGCAGGAGGTCCACAGATCGTGCAGCGTGACCAGCGCGGGCACGCGCGCGCGCGCCGCGGTCGCGACCAGCCCGCGCGAGAGCCGGATCCAGTGGTGCACGTGCACGAGATCGGGGCGCTCGCGCAGCAGGATCTCGCGGAACGCGCGCTCGACGCGCCCGCTGGCGGCCTTGTGCCAGTGGTCGAAGTACAGGTCGTCGCGGTGGATGCGCAGCACGCGCAGCGCGCCGCCGCCGCTCAGCGTTTCGCGCTCCTCGGACACGCGAAAGCCCTGCTCGTGGCGCAGCGTGCCGGCGACGACCAGCGGCTCGTGACCCCGGCGCGCCAGGCCGTGCGCTAGCGCCTGCACCGCCGTCTCCGTCCCGCCGACCAGCTCGGGCGGGTAGCCGTGGGCCGCCAGCAGGACCTTCACGACGGCCCCCTCATCGCGCCACGCTCCCGCTGCGCTCCAACTCGTAGAGCGCCTCGAGATCCGCCGCGTCCGCTCGCACGTCGCGCACGTCCGCCGCGGACGGATGCAAGCGCGCGAGCTCCTCGGGGCGCGAGAGCACGCGCGTGAGCAGCGCCGCGAGGTCCGCCGGGTCGCCGACGCGGAAGTGGAAGCCGGTCACGCCGGGCCGGACCAGCTCGGCCATGCCGCCCAGATCCGAGACCGCGATCGGCGTGCGCGTGGCGAGCGCCTCCAGGATGATCAGCGGCGAGTTCTCGTACCACACGCTCGGCATCACCAGGAGATCGATATCGGCGAGCGCGCGCGCGACCTCGTGCCGCTCCAGCCGCCCGTGCAGCTGCGCGCCTCCCGCATCCGCCAGCGCCTCGAGTTCCTGCACATAGGCCGGATTGTGCGCCTTGGGCCCCCACAGCGAGAGTCGCGCGCGCTCGCGCAACGCCGGTGCGAGCCTGTTCCAGGCCTGCAGCAGCACGTGCGGTCCCTTGTGCGGCGCGAGCGTCCCGATGAAGCCGATGCGCAGGCGGTCCGAGGGCGTGCGCCGGAATTCCGCGAACGGCCGCGGGTCGATGCCGGTCCGCATGTGCAAGAGCTGCTGTTCGGGCACGCCCCATTCGCGGAAGCGGTGCATCAGGAAGAGGCTGGGCGCGATGAAGCGGCGCACGACCGGCAGCAGCCGCGCGCGGATCGCGCGATCGCGCTC
The DNA here is from genome assembly GCA_016872755.1 of Planctomycetota bacterium. Lineage (GTDB taxonomy): Bacteria > Planctomycetota > UBA1135 > UBA1135 > GW928-bin9. The sequence goes on along the minus strand of VGZE01000219.1, from coordinate 3,632 downwards.
GGCGGCCTGCGCCGCCATCGACTCGCGCTCGGCGGCCGCGGCGGGGTAGTAGCCGGCCGCGGCGGAGGGGCTCGGGTTGGAACCGCTCGGTGCGTCCTGGCGGGCGGGCCCGCGCCCGATGCGACGCTGGAAGCCGGTCGCGAAGCGCCGCGCCAGCGGCCCGAGGTCGATCCCGCTGCCGCTGCGAACCGCCGCGATGATCTTGGCCGTGCGGCGCTCGACGCGCGTCTGCCTGAACTTGAAGCTCGCCAGGCAATCGCCGCAGCGCGCGAACTCGATGGTGTGACAGATCGCCCCCTCGGCGTGCACGCGCTGACCGAAGCGCGCGCACTGCAGCCAGTAGTCGTGCAGCGTCTGGAAGACCGGGATACCCGCCCGCTGCGCCTCCTCCGCGCAGCCGACCGACAGGTACATCAGATGCATGAAGTGCACGATGTCCGGCCGCAATTCGCGCAGGAAGATCGCGAAGGTCCGCGCGACCGGCGGGTAGTCCCAGGTCTCCGCGAACGAGTTGTAGAACAGGTTGTTGGTCAGTTCGTGGACCGGCAGCCCCTCCCACTCACGCAGGCGCACCTCGAGGTTCGGGCGCGAGATGTCCTTCTCCGTCGTGAAGATGTGCACCTCGTGACCGCGCGCCTTCAGCTCGAGCCCGAGCTGGTGTGTGTAGATCTCGGTGCCGGCCGGGTGATTCGGCAGGTAGTCGTGGCTGACGAGCAGGATGCGCATCGACGGACGGACAGCCTACCCCGCGAGGCGCCCGACAATCCCCCACCACGCGCGCAGGAGCGCATCGAGCGTCCCGGACGCGGCTCGCGCCCTGCGATTGCGCACCAGCTGCGGCGACAGCGTCAGCGGACCCCCGACCAGCAGATCCCGATCGCGCAGTCGCCGCGAGGCCTGCACGCGGCGGCGCTTGGAGAGGGCGCGGTGCAGGTCCTTCAGGAAGCCGTGCTTGCCGGCCAGGTACGCCCGCAGGTGCCCGGAGCGCAGCGTGAAGAGCATCCAGATCGCCTCGTACACCAGCAGGCCGGGCAGCGAGACCACGAGCGTGCGCCAGCGGTGGTTCTTCACCAGCAGCAGCCAGCGGTTGCGCGAATGGTAGAACGCGCGGATGCGCGGGTAGACATCGCCGCGAAAGCTGATGCCCGGAGTCCCGCCGCGGTGCAGCACGATCGCGTCCTCGACCGAGAGGATCGGCAGACCGGCGATGCGCAGGCGCAGCGACAGGTCGTAGTCCTCGAACAGGATGAAGAAATCCTCGTCGTAGCCGTCCAGCGCGAGCACCTTGTCGCGGTCGAGCAGCGGGCTGATCGCGATCAGGCCGTCCACGTCGACCACGCCTTCGCCCCGCGCCGCGCAGAGCGGCATGCAGAAGTTGCGCAGCGAATAGAGGCCGACGTAGTGGAAGGCACCGCCGTCGTAGTGCACACGCTCGGGCTCGCTCGCGAAGACGCTGCGCGGCTGCGCGGCGACCGCCTCCGGCCGCGCGGCGAGCGCGCGGCGCAGCCGGCCCAGCACATCGGGGCGCAGCACGGCGTCGTTGTCGACGGCCAGCACGAGCCGGTTGCGGGCCGCGCGCATCCCGGCATTGCGCGCGCCGCAGGGCCCAGCGTTGCTCGGCAGCAGCAGGAGCTTGACCTTCGGGAACCGCTCGACCAGCAACGCGACGCTGCCGTCGGTCGAATGGTTGTCGACCACGATCACCTCGTCGGGCGGCTCTTCCTGAGCGAACAACGAGTCGATGCAGCCGGGCAGGTACGTCTCGCCGTTGAAGTTGCAGACGACCGCGGAGACCGGCTCGGGCGGCGCGTACTTCACGCGATGGGCAGCTCGTAATCGCTCGCCGTGCACGGCGCGCGATGCCTCAGGCAATGCGGCAGCGCGGCGAGCACTCCGAAGGCCGCCTTCACCAGCACCCAGGCGGCGCCCGGCGTCTCGCGCAGCGACTTGCCGATGCCGATCGTGCCCGTGGCGTCGCTGATCTCGCCGCGCTCCTCGCTCGAACGCTCGCGCAGCAGCACCTTCGAGACCACCAGGAACGGCATGCGGAACAGGTCCTCGAGCGGCGCGTACTTGAGCTGTGTGATCCACGCGTTGCGCGCGTGGTAGTACAGGCTGCGCTGGCCCATGCGCACGCCGAACGGGTTCTTGTGGTGGGTCACCACCTCCGGATACTGCAACACGCGGTAGCCGAGGTTCAGCAGGCGGCAGGTGAGGTCGCGCTCGTTGCCGTAGATGAACAGGTACTCGTCGTAGCCGCCGGCCTCGCGCAATGCGCTCGCGCGCGCCAGGCTGCCGCAGCCGCGGAACGTGCTCATGTAGCGCTCGCGGTTGACCGCCGGCGAGTTCACGTAGCTGTCGGGCATGCCCGGCTCGACGACCTTGGTCGACACGATCGCGGTCGTGGCCGGCTCGCGCTGCATGCGCGCCACCGTCTTCTCCAGCCAGTCCTCCGGCAGCTCGATGTCGTCGTCGAGGATCGCGACCAGCGGAGTGGTCGCGCTGGCGAAGCCGATGTTGAACGTCTCGCAGGCGCCGTACTTCGAGTGCGGCATCCGGATCAGGCGCACCTCGGGGAACTCGGCGCCGACCATCTCGCCGGTGCCGTCGGTGCTCGCGTTGTCGACCACCACGATCGCCGCGAACCCGCGGCGCTGGCGCCGCAGCGACAGCAGATTGTCGCGCAGCACGTCCTTCTTGTTCCACGTGCAGATCACCGCGGTGGCGGCCCACTCAGGTTCGAGTACCGCCGCCGCGCGCGCGCTCGATTCGACGGACAGCGCGCCTGCGGTCCGACCCCTTGATTCGGCGGACATTCCACCTGTGCTCGCAAGATCGGCTGCGCCGGCGCCCCACAGCACGTCGAGCAGGTCCCCCACCGCGCCCTCGTACGCATCGAGCTGCTCGGCCGCGATCTCGGCGAAGCCCTCGGCGTTCTCGACCTTCGGATCCTCGCAGTTGACGATGCGGCCCGTGTCGACCGCCTTCGTCTTGCCGACCAGGTCGTGGTAGGCGAGCTGGCTCTTGAAGCACTCGATCGCCGCCCGCTTCTTCGGCCAGTAGCGCGTCGTCTCGATCAGCAGGTTGACGCGGTTCTGGCAATTGACTCCGTACAACAAGAGCCGCCGGCCCCGCGTCCAACCCCGGCGCGCGAGCGTGCGCCAGGCCTCGACCAGCGCGCGGCTCAGCGCGCGGTGGTCCGGATGGAACTCCTCCGGCGCGGGGCCGTAGACGACCTCGGGCGCGAATTCCTCGAGCTCGCGCGCCAGCCGCGCCGACAGGTCCGCCACGCCCGAGAGCGCGCCGTCGGGCAGCCCGAGGAAGCGGTAGTCGTGCACGCCGAGCACCGCCCCGGCCGCCTTCGACTCGGCGATCCGGACGCGCGCGAGGTCGCTCTCGAGCTTGCGCGGGTCCCCCGCCGCGCCGTCGCTCGCGATCACGATGCGCACCGGATCACCGCGCTCGGCGTGGCAGGCGAGCACGCCGCCGCAACCGAAGACCTCGTCATCGGCGTGCGGGGCAACCACGAGCGCGCGACGCGGCAGCGTGGTCGGGTCGAGCAGCGGGGGGTAGAGCGGCTTCAACGGCGCTGCGTAGCGTTGCCCAATCGCAGCATGGATTCAACGCTCACC
>VGZE01000218.1 GCA_016872755.1 Planctomycetota bacterium | reverse complement strand
GGCATCGGCCGCGGCGTCCTCGAGGGTCTCGCTGCCGAGCACCGCCGCGTGCTTGACGTGCACGTCCGCCAACAGCGCGACGCGCGGGCACAGCCGCGCGCGCTCGCGCAGCGTGTCGGCCGCGCGACCCTCGACGAGACCCTGATCGGTCAGCATCGCCCCGGTGTGCACGTTGACGCGCAGGAAGTCCGCGCCGGCGGCCGCGCACAACCCGAGCGCGGCGCGCGCGTCGTTGCGCAGCACGTTGACCCCGACCGGCAACTCGCCCGCGAGCTCGCGCACCTCGGCCAGCGCGAGCGCCAGCGCCGCGATCGTCTCGGCCGGCACGCGCTCCTTGTGGAACGGGGCATCGCCGAAGTTCTCGACGATCAGCGCATGGCAACCGCCGGAGCGCAGCGCGCGGGCGTCGGAGCGGGCGCGCTGCAGCAGACGCGCCATCGGAACGCCGCGCGGCGAACCCGGTGTCGGCAACAGGTGCACGACGCCGATCAACCAGCGCCGGCGCTTGCTGAGGTCGAGGGCCACGAGCGACAGCCTACGCGCTCGCCGCCCCCGTCGCTAAGCTGGGCCGGATCGTGGATCCCATCGAAACCGCCCTGCTGGCCGAGGTCGCGCAGTTGGCGCGCCAGGCCGATCCCTGCGCGCGCGTGCTCGAGCGCGCGGTCCAGCACTTCCGCGCCGACAGCGGCACCATCCACCTGCTGCGCGAGGACGGTCTGTTGCATCTGGCGGCCGCCAGCCGCGGGCTGCCCGAGTTCGTGCTCGCCACCGTGCGCACGATCCCGGTCGGCAAGGGCATGGCCGGGTTGGCCGTCGAGCGCGCTCGCCCGGTCGATGCGTGCAACTTGCAGACCGACACGAGCGGCGACGTACGGCCCGGCGCGCGCGCAACCGGACTGCAGGGCGCGATCGTCGTTCCAATCCTGCGGCGCGAGGCCGGCGGTCAGGAGCGCGCAGTCGGCGCCTTCGGCATCGCCAACCGCGCCGAGCGCACGTTCAGCGCGGCCGAGCAGGCGCTCTTGATCGAGATCGCGCGCACGCTGGCCTGAGCGAGCGAGCTGGCCGCGTTCCTGCGTCGAGCAAGGGCACCGCCCCAGCGCGCAGGGACCCGCGCGGCGAGTCCTGCGCGGGCCATCCTCTCGCGTGGATATGGCGGCGGATATCGGCGATGGATATCAGCACTGGATGGAGCCAGAGATGGGATTTGAACCCACGACCCCCGCTTTACGAAAGCGGTGCTCTACCGCTGAGCTACTCTGGCTTGGTTCGCCGGTCTGGAGGACCGGCCTGTTTCGAATCTGGATCGCGCCGCTGACTCGCAGGGAGCGCGCTATTGCACGCCGACGTCGATGCGCAGCCGCTGCACGACGTTGGCGCGCACCTCGGGCGAGAGCTTCATGCGTCCGAGCGCGCGCAGCGCCGCACCGCGCAGCCCGGCCGGCGCGTCGGCACCGATCGCCTTGGCCTGAACGAGCTCGACCGCCTTCTCGCCCACGTCCGGGTTACGACCGACGATGTCGGCCAGCGCATCGACCGCGGCAACGCGCGCCGCCTCGGAGCGCTGGTCATCGCCGATCAGCGCGAGGATCGGCATGGCGTGCTCGACGTCACCGCCGTTGCCCAGCGCCGACAGCGCGGCGATCGTGACGTCATCGCTCCGTCCGGTCAGCGCCTCGACCAGATCCGCGGCGCTCGAGCCCAGCGGCTGGCCACGCGCGGCGAGTTCCGCCAGCGCCTGGCTCGACGCCAACGCGAGCTGCTGCGCTTCCTCACGGTCGCGGTTCATCGAGCCTGCGAAGACCGCGTCGGCCTTGGCGAGGTCGGCCTCGTCCTTGACCACGCCCGCGATCCGATCGCCCCAGGCCTCGCCCGCGGCCTCGTCGAGGGACAAGAGCAGCACCGGAGCCTGGTGCGCCTCGCGCAGCTCGGCGTACACCTGCGCCGCGGTCATATCGGGCAGCTCGTTGGCGATCAGCGCCAGGTCGAAGCCGGGCATGCGCCGGGTGCCGGCCAGCCCCATCGCGCCGCTCGCGTAGCTGGAGACGTGCACGCCGCGTTGGCCGAGCTCTGCGGCCGCGGCGGCGGAGCGCTGCTCGTTGGCGTCGATGATCACGGCGATGCGCATGACCTGCCGGCGCGCGGCCTCGCCCAGCGCGCTCACGGCTTCGGCCGGCAGCGGAGTCCGGTCGGCCAGCGCGGATTGAGCGATCGCCAGCGCTGCGTGCGAGCGCAGTCCGCCGCTCTGGGAACCGAGCGCCGTCATCAGGCTGGGGGCCTGGCCGGCTCCCGCTCGACCGAGAGCGCGAATCAGTTGCACGGCGGCGGCGTCGTCACGGTTGTCGAGCGAAGCAGCCAGGGCCGCGTTCAGCGCCGCAGGTCCCATGGCCTGCAGGGCCACGACGGAGGATTCGACCTGGGGGCGAATCGCGCCCATGTCCTCGCCGCGCGCTTCCAGCGCGCTGACGCGCGCGCTTTGCGCGGAGAGCACGCGCGCCAGACCGGCCAGCGCGCGCCCATCACCGGCGCCCGCTTCGAGCGCCTTGTAGTAGCAGGCCTTGGCGAGCTCGTCGCCGTGCAGGGCGACCGGGACTCGCGAATGCGCGAGCTTGCCGTCGCGCCACATCCAGACGCTGCCGGTCACCGCGTGCGGCTTCAGCGCGGTGCCGTCGTGATAGGCATCACCGAGCGCGATCAAGCCTTCGACCGGATCGATCGGGCCGCCCAGTCGCTGCAGCGCGTCGCGCGCCGCGCCCTGCACACCGCCCGATGCGTCGGTGGCGGCGAGCCAGGACAGGATCGGCGCCGCGCGGCGGTCACCGGCATAGCCGAGGGCCAGCGCGACGTTGCGGCGCAGGTTGGCATTGTCGGAGTCGAGCGCCGCGATCAGCGGGTGGACGACGTCCTCTCCCATCTGCGCGAGCGCGGTGATGTAGAGCACGGCGCGCTCGTCGTTGGTGTCGCCCGACAGTGCGCCGAGCATGTGCGGCACGGCGAACTCGCCGTGTTCCGCGGCCAGCTTGGCCAGCGCCGGACGGCGCACGGCGACGTCCTCGTCGCCCACCGCGCGCAGCAGGGTCTGGATCGCCGCCGGATCGTCACGGCGCGCGCCGCGGCCGCTCTCGGCCAGCGTCATCAGGCGCTTCGCGGCGAGCTCGAACTGACCTTGCTTGGCGAGCAGCTCGAGCCAGACCTGGTGATCGGTGCTCTTCCACAGTTCGTAGGCCGCCTCGTGCGAGGGCTCGGCCGCGAGGCAGGCCTGGAAGGCCGAGAGCGCCTCCGCATCCTTGCCTTGGCGCAGCAGCGCAACCCCGCGCTCGAACAGCTCTTGTACGCCTTCATTCGAACCGGCGGTCGCGCCCACGCCGCGGGCGGAGGCAAGGGCCGGGAACGCCAACAGGGCGGCGAACGAGGCGGGCAGGACGAGGCGGCGGAAGAGCATGAGTCTCCTCGAATGGAGGTGGGGGGACCGGTGGGGAAGGGGGCAGGATGATACTCCGCGGGGGGGCCAGTTCAAGCCAAGGCAAGTCGCCGCGGGGCCTTACCTAGCCGCGCCGGGTGCGTCAGCAACCGGACCGGCTTCGGGTTGTGCGACCGGAAGCCGCCCGCGGGTACGGGCAAAAGACTCGCGCAGGCCGGCCGCGGCCGCCCGTTGCAGCGGTTCGCTCGGCGCATGGCACAGCGCGATCGACAGGCCGGCCAGCCCCCACAGCCCTTCCGGCAGCACCTGCGGCGAGCCGAACCACAACAGGCCCGCGCGGCCGCCGCGGGCGAGCTCGCGCTCGATGCACAGCACGAGCTCGCGCTCGACCTCGGCCTCCAGGCCGGCGCGCCCGCGCCCGCACCCGACCAGGCAGGCCGCGGCGAAGACGCGCATGCCGCCCGGGGCCGGCTGGTGTGCGCTCGTCAGCGGCTCCAAGCGCAGCAGCGGATCCGCCGCCGGGCCGTGCACCGGTTGCAGCATGCCGGCCGGGCCGCTCCATCCGCCGGGACCGAGCACGATCGAGGCCTGCGCCAGCGCGAGCGCGTCGGCGACCAGCTCGGACGAGGCCGGCTCGCTCGGCTCGGACAGCGCGCGTTCGGCCAATCGCTCCGCACGCGCGGCGGCGCGCTCGAGGTCCGCGCGTGCGAGGACGCCGCGGCGCAGCGCCGCGAGCAATTCCTCCGCCGCGCGCTCGGCCGAGGGCGGCCCGAGCAGCAGATCGCAGCCGGCGCTCAGCGCGCGCGCGTGGAAGTCGTCCTGGCGCGCGAGCGCCCCCATCGCCAGCCCGTCGGTCATCACCAGGCCGTCCCAGCCGAGCTCGCCGCGCAACAGCTCCCCCACCGCGCGGCGCGACAGGCTGGTCGGCTCCCCCGGCGCCGCGGTCAGCGCCGGCACGTCCAGGTGCGCGACCATCACGGCCCCCAGCGCGGCCGGCGGCCGGGTCAGCAGCTCGCGGTACGGCACGAGCTCGCACGCGTCGAATTCCGCGCGCGTCTTGGCGACCAGCGGCAATTCCGTGTGACTGTCCTTCTCGGTGTCGCCGTGGCCTGGAAAGTGCTTCAGGCAACCGAGCGCGCCACCGCGCGCGAGCCCGTCGAGCCACGCGCGCGCACGCCGCGCGACTGCGTCCGGCTCGTCGCCGAAGCTGCGCGTCGCGATGATCGGATTGTCGCGCCGCGTGTTGACGTCGACGACCGGCGCAAGCACGAGCTCGACGCCCAGCGCGCGCGCCTCGCGCGCGGTCAGCTCGCCCGCGACGAAGAGCGCCGCGCCGTCGCCGCCCGCGTCGGCCGCCGCCAGCGCCAGCGCCGGCGCGAGACGGGTCGCCTCGGGAAAGTGCAGGCCGGCGCCCTCCTCGAGGTCGCAACAAACCGCGGGCCGCGGCAGCCCCGCCCGTGCGGCCTGCTCGCGCAGCTCGGCCAGCTCGCGCGCCAGCCCGTCCACGGTCGCGCGCGTCTGCAGCGAACGCCCGAACGCGATCACCCAGCGCGGCGGGAAGCGCTTCAGGTACGCGGCGCTCGG
>VGZE01000217.1 GCA_016872755.1 Planctomycetota bacterium | reverse complement strand
CTATAGTGTCCGCCCCATGATCCGAACAAGGCGCTGGCTGTGCGTGCTCGCGTGCTGGGCGGCCGCCCTGCTCGCGCTGGCGCCCGCTCCGCTCGCGCTGGCGCCCTCCGTGCTCGCGCTGGCGCCGGCACGGGCCGCGCAAGCGCCCGCACGGGCCGCGCCGACACCCGCGCAACGCGTGCTCGCCGCGCTCGACGCTTCCGACCGGCTGCAACCGCTCGTCGCGCGCGCCGAACTGCGTGCCGTGCTCGAGCAGGGCCTGAGCGGGCCGCCGGCCGAGGCCGGCCCCGAGCTCGCGCTGGCCGCGCGCGCGCTGCTGTCGCTGGATGATGCGCTCGAGGACTGGCCGGCGACCGAGGCCTGGCACGCCGCGCTCGCCGCGGCGCGAGCGCGGGCCGGCGGAGCGACCGCCGAAAGCGCGGCGCTGCTCGCGCAGGGCCATGCGACCGCGCTGCGCGCGCTCGGCCGCTGCGACGAAGCGCGCGCGCTCGCGCGTGAGCTCGGCCTGATCAGCGACGGCTGGGTGCTGGGCCCCTTCGACAACGAGCGCGGCGCCGGTTACGCGCGCGCCTTCGCGCCCGAGCTGGGCATGACGCTCGCCACGCGCGTCGCGGGGCGCGCGCGCGAGCTGCATTGGCGCCGCAATCCGGCGCCCGGGCATCCGCTCGGCCGCGTGCTGCTGCACGAGATCCTGCGACCGCGCCAGGACGGCGTCGCGTACTTCGCGACGGTGCTGGAGAGCCCACGCGCGCAGGAAGCGCGGATCGTGCTGTCGACCAACTGCGCGTGGCGCGCGTGGCTCGGCGGCCGCGAGATCGGAGCGCGCGCGGCGCGCCGGCCGGCACTGCCCGACCAGGACTGGATCCCCGTGCGCCTGGAGGCCGGCCGCAACGAACTGCTGCTCAAGCTCGCCAACGAGGACCAGGAGGCCTGGGCCTTCGCGCTGCGCATCGCCGACGGCGACGGTCGCGGCCTGCCCGAGGTCCGCGCGCGCCCCGAGTGGTTCGAGGGCGGCATGCCCGTCGCGAGCGCGAGCGCGGCCGCCGCGGACCTCGATCCGCCCGCGCTGCGCGCGCTGACCGAGCGCGCCGATCCGCTCGGCGCGGCGCTGTGCGCGCAGCTCGAGTACCACGCGCACGTCGGAGACGCGCAGGATCCGCGGCTGGTGCTGCGCGCCGAGCGCTGGACGGCGCTCGAGCCCGACGCGCCGGCCGCCTGGCATGCGCTCGCGCACGCGCTGCGTGGCCGACTGCCGCGCGCGCTCGAAGAGGACGCGCTGGACCGTCGCCTGCAGGCCTGGCGCCGCGTGCTGGAGCTCGACCCACGACACGCCGGCGCGCTGGCCAGCCTGGCCGAACACTACCTGTCCGACGCGCCGCAGCCGGAACAGGCCGACCTGTTCAGCGCGCGCGCGCTGGCGGCGGCTCCGCAATCGGCGCGCGCGCTGGCACTGCGAGCGCAGCACCTGGAGGGACGCGGCCGCGCGCTCGAGGCGCGTGTGCTGCGCGAAGCGGCGGCCGCGGCGCCGGAGAGCGCGCACCAACCCTGGGCGGTCGTGCAGCGCGCCGCGCAGCGGCGCGCGAACGGAGACGCGGACGGTGCCTTGGCCGACTTGCGCGCGGCCTTCGAGCAGCGCCGGTTGGCCGGTCCGGTGCGCGACGCGCTGCGCCTGCGCCTGGTCGACGCCGGCCGCTACGACGAGGCGCTCGCGCTCGAGCAAGAGCTGCTGGCCGGCGCGCCCTTCGAGGTGGATGCGCTGCTCGTGCAGGCCGAGCTCGACGAGCTGGCCGGTGCACCCGAGCGCGCGCGCGAACGCCTGGCCGCTGCGCTCGCGCTGTGCCCGGAGGAGCCGCAGGTCTGGCGCGCGTTGGCGCGCATCGAGCAGCGCCTGTCCGACGGCGCCGGCGCGGACCGCGCCTACGCCGCGCTGCTGGCGCTGGAGCCAGGCGATGCGCGCGCGCGGCGCGCCCGCGCGCTGCTCGCGCCGGAGAACGCCACGGACTTCGAGACCCCCTATCGCTGGGACGGTCTGGCACGCGCGGCGGAGCGACGCGCGGAGGGCCCCGCGCCTGCCGACGAGCCGGTCGAGGTCGTTGCGCGCACCAAGGTCTGGAAGGTCGATGCGGACGGCACCGAGCATGCCTACGAGCACGTGCTGCTCCGCATCGGCAACGAGCGCGGCGCGCGCATGCTCGACACCTGGCCGATCGTGCATGCGTCCGGCGCGCAACCGTTCGTGCACACGCTGCGCGCCATTCGCCCCGACGGGTCCTTCGAGCGCGCGACGCCGCCGCGACAGGCGCGCGCGACCGGTGACGGGCGCGTCGCGCGCGTGTGGGACCTGCCGCCGCTCGGCACAGGCGACTGCGTCGAGGCCGAGTGGCGCATCGACGAGTCCGGACCGGACCTCTTCGGTCGCTACTTCGGCGCCCGGCACCTGTTCCAGGCCGACTATCCGGACCCCCCCGCGGCAGTCGTCTTCTCCGAGCTGATCGTGCTGTCCGCGCCGCGGATCGACGTGTACGTCGAGGAGCGCAACGGCGATCGGCTCGAACACGAGATCAGCGTCGACGAGCAGGGCCTACGGCGCTACCGCTTCGAGGCGCGCAAGCTGCCGCGGCTCGCCCCCGAGGGTTTCATGCCGCCGCGCGAGGAACTGCTGCCGGTGGTCGACCTCTCGACCTATTCGGACTGGGCGGCCTTCGGACGCTGGTGGTGGAGCTTCCTCGAGAAGGAGCTCGACACGTCGACGGCCATGCGCGCCAAGGTCGCCGAGCTGACCGCGGGCCGCGCCGGCGAGCGCGAGCGCGTCGAGGCCATCCTGCGTTTCGTCGCGCAGGAGGTGCGCTACAACTCCTGGCCGTTCGGCACGCACGGCTACGAGCCCTACAGCGCATCGACGATCTTCGAGCGCCGTCTCGGGGACTGCAAGGACAAGACCATCCTGCTGCGCCAGATGCTGGCCGAGATCGGCGTTGCCGCGCGGCCGGTGCTGCTGCGCGCGCAACACCGCCGCGGCAGCGAGCCGCTGCGCGCCGCGATGGTCGAGCACTTCGACCACTGCATCGCGTGGGTCGAGCCGACCGAGACGCGCGCGGGCTACTTCCTCGACGCGACCGCCGAGCACAATCCGCTCGACTACCTGCGCGAGGACGACCAGGGCGCGGAGGTGCTGATCGTCGGTCCCGACGGCGTGGAACGAGCGGCCATCCCCTACGCGAGCGCGGACGCGCATCGGTTGGTGCGGCGCTATCGCGTCGAGCTCGCGCCCGACGGCGGCGGACGCGTCGCGCTGCGCGACGAGTCCGTGGGCGGTTTCGGCGTGCGCCTGCGCGAGCGCTATGCCGGGCACGCCGACGCGCGCGCGACGCGCCTGGCAGCCGAATACGAACGCGGACTGGGCAAGGTCGTGGCCGGTGCGATCCAGAGCAGCGATCTCGACGATCTCGGCGCGCCCGCCTGGCTGGAGGCCGAGCTCGACGCCGCGCAGCTGTGGACGGAGGAGAGCGGCGGAACGACGCTGCCCCTCGCCTTCGACGCGCTGGGGATCCTCGACGCGGCGGTCGAGTCGCCCGGCGAGCGGCGCCACAACCTGGTCTTCGATCGGCCCTTCGGTCTCGACACGGCGATCGAGTGGCGGCTGCCCGCGGGCCGACAGCTGCGCGCGCTGCCCGCGCCGGTGCGGATCGAGCTGGCCGGCCTGCTCGAGTACCGTTGCGAGGCGCGCGCGATCGACGGCGGCGTGGCGGTCGAGCGCAGCTTCCGGCTGCACGAGCGCCGCATCCCGCTCGCGCGCTACGCGGAATTCCAGGACGCGCTGCGCCGCATCGCGAGCGCCGAGCGCGCGCGCATCGAGCTCGGCGCGGCCGGCGAGGAGCGGCGATGAGGCTCACCTTCGCGCTGCTGGCCTGCGCGCTGCTCGCCTGCACGCCGCTCGCCATGGCGGCACAAAGCCCATACGAGGAAGGAGCGCGGGCGCTGGTCGCATCGCCGCTGGAGGCCGCCGGGCCGCGCCAGGCGCTGCTCGAGTCCTGGCTCGAGCGCGTCGAGCGCGATCCGCTCGATCCGCTGGCCGACGCGGTCTTCACGCTGCTGCGCGCGCGCTTCGACGAGGCCGAGGATCCCGCCGCGCTGGCCGAGCGCGTGCTGGCACTGGACGCCGCGCGCCACGAGCCGGTCGCCGAGCGCGAGCTCTTGCTGCTGCAAGGCGATCTGGCTGCCGCGCATTGGGGCACGGCCGAGCTCGCCGAGCGCGGCCCCGCGCTGCGGCGCGGCTGGATTCGCCACTGGTGGACGCTCGGTCCGCTCGGTCCGCTCGGCGATCCGCTGGCCGTGCTCGGCGACGAGCCGGGCGCGGACACCGCCTCGCTCGTCGCGCCCGGTTTCGGCCTCGAACACCGCGCTGCGCACGGGCGAGCACAGCGCTGGCAAGCGCACGAGCTCGCGCCTTGGCAGGTGCGCTTCACGCCGGCGGATCTGGTCGAGCAGGACATGGGCTGGCTGCTCGTCGCGACCGTCTTCGAGAGCACTGCTTCGGTGCCCGCGTGGATCGAGTTCGACGCGCGCGGCAGCCGCGGGCTCCACGAGTTCGAGCTGGCCCAGGGCGGCACGCGCGCGAGCGGCGAGCTCGGCAACCCGAGCTTCGCGTGGAGCCTCAACGGCGCGAGCCCGCGCAGCGTGGACTTCACGCAGGGCGAGCGCTCCGGCATCGAGCGCACGCAGGTGCTGTTGCGCGAAGGTGTCAATCGACTCGTTCTGCGCACGCAGTCCGGCGGCCACCTGAGCCTGGCGATGCGACTGCTCGATGCCGACGGCAGGGCGCTGCGCTGCCTGCCCGCGGACGCCGCCGCGCCGTTGGGCCCGGAGCCCGCGGGCATCCTGCCGCTCTTGCCGACGCCGCTCGGCGCCGAACAGCGGCTGCGCGAATGGTCGCTGATCGCACCGCCCGACCAAAGCGAGCTGGGACCCGACGCGCGCGCGCTGCTCGGCCTGCTCGCGCTGCGCGATGAACGCCCGCACGACG
>VGZE01000216.1 GCA_016872755.1 Planctomycetota bacterium | reverse complement strand
GGACTGCTGATGGCGAGCCGCGTCCGCTATGTGCACGCGGTCAGCTTCCTGACGCGCGAACGCCATCCGTTCTCGACCTTCGTGCTGCTAGTGTGCGCACTGTTCGTGTTCTACCTGGCGCCCGTGCCGGTGCTCTTCGTCGTGTTCAACGGCTTCTGGGTCGGCGGGCTCTTGCGCGCGCTGTCCCGGCGCGAGCCGCTGTTCCGCGCGCCGCAGGAGCCGCCGCCATGAGCAGCCCGCGGCGGCGCGCCTGGATCGCGCTGGGCAGCAATCTCGGCCCGCGCGAAGAGCTGCTCGCCGCGGCCGTGGCCGGCCTGCGCGCGGAACGGGAGATCGAGGTCGAGGCGGTGTCCCCGTGGATGGAGACCGAGCCGGTCGGGGGTCCGCAGGGACAGGGGCCGTATCTGAACGGCGCGCTGCGCGTCGCGACGAGCCTGTCGCCCGAGGCGCTGCTCGCGCTGCTGCAACGGCTCGAGCAGGCCGGCGGGCGCACGCGCGAGGTCGTGCACGGGCCGCGCAGGCTGGACCTGGATCTGTTGCTCTACGAAGGCGAGACGCGCGCGAGCGACGCGCTTCACCTGCCGCACCCGGGACTGGAGGAGCGGCTCTTCGTGCTCGAACCGCTGCGCGCGATCGACGCGTCGCTCGTGCTGCCCGGTTGCCGGCGCACGGTGGCAGCGCGCTGCCTCGAGATCGACGCGATCCTGCGCGGCCGCGTGGGGTGCTCGTGACGCAAGTGATGAAGGAATTCGCGGACCCGAATCGCGCGGCGTACTGGTGCTACAAGTGGCGTGAGCGCGGTGCACGCATTGGCTTCGTGCCGACGATGGGCGCGCTGCACGACGGGCACCTCGCGCTCGTTCGCCGCGCACGCGCAGAAAACGACTACGCGGTCGTCTCGATCTTCGTGAACCCATTGCAGTTCGGTGACGCTCGTGACTACGACTTGTATCCGCGCGATTTCGAGGCGGACGCGGTGCTGCTGAGCATGGAAGGCGCGGCACTCGCGTTTACCGGCACGCTCGCCCAGTTCTTTCCCGACAGCGGCGGCAACCTCGCGAAGGTTGCGCTGCGCGATCCGGGCAGCGCGGCTGAGGGGTTGGAGGGCGAGCTCCGACCCGGGCATTTCGAGGGCGTCGCGACGATCGTCGCGCGGTTGTTCGAGCTGGTGCGCCCGACGCGTGCGTACTTCGGCGAGAAGGACTTCCAGCAGACGCGCGTCGTGCTCGAGCTCGCCAAGGAGCTGGGCGGGCCGCCGATCACGGTCTGTCCGACGCTGCGCGACGCCGACGGATTGGCACTGTCGTCGCGCAATGCGCGCCTGTCCGTCGAGCAACGCCGCGAGGCGCTCGCGCTGTCGCGCGCGCTGTACGCGGCGCGCGCCGCGTGGCAGCGCGGCGAGCGCGACCCCGCTGCGCTGTGCGCGGTGTTGGCGCGCGTCGCCGGCGACTCGGCGCTGCGCCTCGAGTACGCGGAAGTGCGCGATCCGGAGGTCTGGACGGCAGAGCGGCCGCGCGGCCCGCTCGCGCGAGCGCAGGCGCTGCTGGCCGCCTTCTGCGGCGACGTGCGTCTGATCGACACGCTGCGTTTGGATGCACCGTCGGAATGAGCGCGACGAGCAGCCCTGTTCGCATGCGCTGGCGCGCGCCCGCGAAGATCAATCCGTTCCTGGCGGTGCTCGGCCGGCGCGCCGATGGGTACCACGAGCTCGTCACGTCCTTGCTCGCGCTGGATTGGTGTGACGAGTTGGAGCTCGGGCGCAGCGGCGAAGGCCCCGCGCGGCTCGAGCTCTGCGGACCGGCCGTCAGCCCCGACATCCCGAGCGATGCACGCAACCTCGCACTGCGCGCGGCACTCCAGGCTTGCGGCGACGGCGGCGCCGGTCTGCAACTCAAGCTTTACAAGAGCGTGCCCGCGCAAGCCGGGCTTGGCGGCGGCAGTTCGGACGCCGCTGCTGCGTTGCTGGCGGCCGACGAGCTGTGCGCGCGCCGCCTGAGTGCAGAGCAGCGCGCGAGCGCGCTGGCGAGTTTGGGCTCCGATTGCTCGTTTTTCGCGCTCGCGCCCAGCGGCCATGCGCTGTGCCGCGGCCGCGGCGAGCGTGTCGAGCCGCTACCCGCGGTCGCTCCCGGGTGGGTCATTCCCGTGCTCGTCCCGGTCGCGGGAAGCCCGACCGCGGCGGTCTACGCCGCGCTTGCAACTTCGTTGCGCTCCTCGCCGCAAGCTCCTAGCGTGCCGCGCGAGCTCTTTGACCTCGATCTCCACTCTGCCCGTGAGCGTTTGCGCAACGATCTCGAGCCGGCCGCGCTGCGTGCCGTGCCCGCGCTCGCGCGCGTCCGCGCCGTGCTCGACGAGCACGGCGCCGCGCACTGGCGGCTGTGCGGCAGCGGTTCGGCGTTCTTCGGCATCTATCGCGACCCCGCGCGGGCCGCGGCCGAGCTCGACGAACTGCGCGCGGCGATCGACGCGCGCGCCGGCGGCGTGCGCTGCGCGCGCCTGTGCCGCCCGCTGGGTCGCGGAGCGCACGCCGCTTGACCGCCGCTTTGGCGGCCGGTGCCGGCGGGCCGAGGTCACCCGCGCGCTCGCGCGCATGCGTCGATGAACCTCACCGAGATTCGCATCAAACTGCTGGTCGGACAGCCCGACAAGCTGCGCGCCTTCGCCAGCGTGACGGTGGACGGCGAGCTGGTCGTGCGCGACCTCAAGATCATCGACGGGCCCGAGGGTCCGTTCGTCGCGATGCCCAGTCGCAAGCTGTGCGACAAGTGCTCGCGTTGCGGCGGCAAGAACCACTTGCGGGCGCGTTTTTGCAACGACTGCGGGATGCGGCTCAAGGAGCAGCGCGGCGCGCTCGACGTGCGCGGCAAGCCGCGGCTCTACGCCGACATCGCGCACCCGATCCACCAACAGGCACGCGGCGCGCTGGAGCGCGCGATCCTCGTGGCCTACCGGGCCGAACTGGAGAAGAGCCGGCAGGACGGGTACGTTGCGCCGCGCTTCGATGACCTCGACTACGAGCAGTACGAGCAGCAAGCGGGCGCCGAAGGGACCTAGGCGCGCGGCGGCGCCGGCCGTCGGCCTGGTCGGGGTGGGCCGGCTCGGCTCGTACGTGCTGCATCGCCTGCGCCGGCGCGGCGTGGCTGTGCAGGCGCGGCGCGGGGATCTGGCCGCCCTGGCACGGACGCGCCTGGTGTACCTGTGCGTGCCCGAGGACCGGCTGCGCGGCCTGGCCGTCGAATTGGCGCAGGCCTGGGCCGGCGGCGCGCGCCCGCGCGTCGTGCTGCACGCGGCCGGCCACCTCGGTGCCGACGTGCTCGCGCCGCTCGCGACGCTGGGCATCGCGACCGGCGTGTTGCACCCGATGCGCGCCTTCAGTCACCGCGCCGCCGGCCAGCACGTGCGCGCCGTGCAGAACTGCTGGACCTGTGCGGGGGCCGCCGAGGCGCGTCGCCATGCGCGGCGGCTGGTGCGCGTGCTCGAGCCGCGCGCGCAGGTGTGGGAGCGCTCGGACGATGCGCGCTCGCGCCGGCTCTACCACGCCGGCTGCGTGCTCGCGAACAACGGCGGGCTGGCCTTGCACCAGTTGGCCGCGCGACTGCTGGTGCGCGGCGGTTTGGCGCCCCGCGCCGCCGACCAGGGCGCGGCCGCATTGCTGAACTCGGCCGTGTTCCGCGGCGCGCGCCAGGCCGTGATCCCGGGGGAGGTGCAGTTGCGTGGTCCGCTGGCGCGCGGCCAGCACGACGTGGTCGAGCAGCACCTGCGGGCCCTGCGCGGCGACGCGCTGACCGCGCAGGCGTATCGGTCGCTCTCGCTGGTGCTGCTGGAGTTGGCGCGGCAAGGACGCAAGCTCGACGCCGGCACGCTGGCCCGGTTCCAGCGCTTGTTGCGCTAGGGATCGCGCAGGAGGCTGGCCCGAAGGGGCCCGAAAGTGGGTCTCCCGTGCTGTCGCCGCGCCTGCTGCCCTGATCCAGCCGGCCTGAGCGCGGCGTACCCGCGCTGGCATAGACTGCCGACATGGCGATCGTCGTCAGTCATCTTCACGAGCGCTTCGATGCGCTGGTTGCGCAGGCCGAGCGCCAGGCGCCGCTGGCCGACCTGATCGAGTTGCGGCTCGACGCGGTCGGCAATCCGGGGCTCGATGCGCTGCGTGCGGCGGCGCGCCGCTCGAAGAAGCCGCTGATCGCGGCCTGTCCGGGGCCTGACGCCTTCGGGCGCTTCCGCGGCAGCGAGCGCGAGCGCCTCGAGCTGCTGCGCACCGCCGCGCAGGCCGGTTTCGGTTTCGTCGACGTCGACTGGCGCCTCGCGCTCGACCTCGGGCAACTGCCCGGCAAGTGCCACAAGATCGTGTCGCGCCACGTGACCGATGCGACGCCGGCGGATCTCGCGGCGCTGGCCGAGGAGGTCAAGGGCCAGATGGGGGAGGGCGATATCGCGAAGCTCGTCACGCATGCAACGAGCTGCGAGGACGGCCTGCGCATGCTGAACTTCCTGCGCACGCAGAAGGGCCTGGTCGGATTCTGCAGCGGCGAGGCCGGCAGCTTCACGCGCGCGCTGGCGCCGATCTTCGGCTCGCCGTTCACCTACGCGGCGGCGGCCGCGCTGCCCGGGCAGCCGGTGCCGGAGCCGACCGCCCCGGGGCAACTGCGCGTCAACGAGCTGCTCGCGCTGTTCCCGCCCAGTGGCGTGCACCAGGGCACGGCCGTCTTCGGCGTCGTCGGCAACCCGGCGCGGCACTCGTGGTCGCCGCGCGTGCACGGGATGGCGCTCAAGCATGCGCAGCTCGATGCGCTGTACCTCGCCTTCGAGCCGCGCGATCTGGCGCAGTTCCTCGCGCTGTGCAGCGACGAGGTCTATCGCGGCTTCTCGATCACCGCGCCGTTCAAGGCCGACGCGTACGCCGCCGCGCGCAAGCGCGACGGCGCCTGCGAGCGCGTCGGCGCGGCCAACACGCTGGTGCGCGACGGCAACGCCTGGCGGGCCTCGAACAGCGATGTGGGCGCCGTGCGCGAGACGCTCGAGCGCGCGCTGCGGATGCACGCGCA
>VGZE01000215.1 GCA_016872755.1 Planctomycetota bacterium | reverse complement strand
GCCGGCGCGGGCCGCGCGCGCGCTCATGGGCGCACCTCGGTCCGCGCGTGCGCTCATGGGCGCACCTCGGTCCGCACTTCGCGCACCAACTGATCCTGCGCGCGGATCACGAGCGGCGAGCCGGCCGGCGCGGCCACCCACCACTCGACGCGCGGGCTCGCGCCGTGTCCCGGCAGCGAATCGAAGGCCTGTTCGGTCGCGCCCGAGATCAGCCGCGCATCGCTCGGCAGTTCCAGCCGCAGCACCAGGCGCGCCTGCGGCCCCAGGCCGGTCGGCACCAGGCCGGCGTTGCGCACGCGCACGACCAGCTTGACCAGCTCGCCGCGCCGCTCCGCGGCCTCGAGCTCCAGATCCAGGCTCGGCGCGGCGCGCAGGCACTCGGCGACCAGCGCATCACCGCCCGCCAGCGCGCGCTCGAGCAGCTCCTCGGGCGGATTGTCGACGGTCTCGGGCTCCCAACCGCCGACCAGCACGCGCATCCCCTTGCCGATTTCGACCGGGTGCCAGTCGCAGAAGCCGATGCCGCCGCGCTCGTCGTCGAGCCAGCGCACCCATTGCGCGTCGTTGACCAGCAGTGCGCCGGGCCCCGACAGCGTGTCGTTCTCCGAGCGCACGCGCGGCGCGGCGCGCCGTTCGATTTCCGGCCCCCAGGGCGCGACCTCGAGCGCGAGCACGCCGGCGACGGTGTAGGCCCAATCGGCGAAGGCCCCGGCACTCGCGGCGCCGTTGCGCACCTGCCAGGAGCGCAGCGAAGTGGTCGGGCGGCCCAGTCGCTCGGCCGCGACCCGCGCCAGGCGCTCGAAGGCCGGCAGGTCGGCCGCGAGCGGCAGGTTCGGCGCGCCGCGCGTCGGATCGCCGGCACCCGGCAGCACGACGCGGCCGTGGTGCCCCTGGAACACGAGTGCCGCGTACACGCGGCGCGCGAGCAAGAGCTCGGCCAGCGCGATCGACTCGGGCTCCGACAGCGGCGTCGGACCGCCGAGCGCGTCGCGCCGCGGACCGCTCCAGCCGACCGGGAAATTCCGGTCGAGCACGACGCCACCCGGGCCGTCCTCGTTGTACTTGCCGTCGCCGTCGTCGTCCTTGCCTTCGCGCTCCAGCCGATAGCGCGGGCCGTCGCCGGCGCGCGCGGCCACCAGGAAGCGCGGATCGGGACCGCGCACGAGCGGACCGCGCGGATCCTCGACCAGCATCCACAGGACCTGCCCGTCGCCGTCGACATCGTCGGGCGCGTCCTCGTCGGCGACCCCGTCGCCGTCCTCGTCGAGCGGCACCGAATTGCCCCCCTGCGGCAGACCGAGCCGTCGCGCTTCGTGCGCGCGCTGCAGCGCTTCGGGACTGCCGAGCGGCGCGACGAGCAGCGCAATGCCGTCGGGCAGGCCCGCCGGGCGCTCGAGCAACGCATCCACCGCGGCCAGAACGGCCTCACAGCCCGAGCGCGACACGCCGTCCGGCGCTCCGATCAAGAACAGCGTCGGGCGCTCGCGCAGCGGAATGGGGCCGGCTCTTCCCAGTGTCAGGAACGGAATCGGCAGGCCGGCGCGCGTGCGCCAGGCCAGGTCGAGTTCGAGCTCGACGCCCTCGCGAGGCGCGGCCCACTGCTGCAGCAGTGCAACGATCTCCTCGGGGCTGTGGTAGCGCGGGCTGTAGCGGGTGCGGACGGCGGGGACGGGCGGCGCGACGGGGATGACTGCAGGCGCGCCCGCGCCCGCCGGCTGCACTTCAGGCTGCGAGTCCGGCTGCGATTGCGGTGGCTGGGTCGGCGCGAGCCCGGGGGTCGGGTCCGGTTGCTGCGCGGCCGGTGGTTGCCCGCTCGGCTGCGGCTGGGCGGCTTCCGGCTGAGCGGGTGGCTGCTGGGCGGGTTGCAGCTGGGCCGGATCCTGCCGGGTCGGCGCCGGCTGCAGCAGCGGCTCGGGCGGGCGCGGCAGCGGTTCCTGGGCCGGCGCGAGCCCGAGGCCGCAGGCCAGTACCGACAGACCAAGTGCGCGAAGGGTTGCGGCCATGGTCGTAGCGGCGCAGATCCTAGCCTGTGCCGCGCGAGGAACGGAGCTTCGGCCGCCCGCCCCTCGCCCGCCCCGACCGCGAGCCTCTATCCTCTGGCGATGCCGCGCGCGCTGCTGATGCTCGTCCTGCTGGGCCTGGGCACGGGCTGCCGTTCGAGCGAGCGCAGCTTCGATCTCAGTCCGTCGGCCGTCGTGCTCGACGTGCCGGTGCTGCTGCAAGATCAGGCCCACGAATGCGGCTTCATCGCGGTCGAGATCCTGTGCCGCTACCACGGACTCCCGCTCGCGCCCGCAGAAGCCACTCAGCTGCGCGCCACCGCGCTGCGCGAGAACGGGCTCAACGGCGCGGAAATTCGCGCCGCCCTCGAGGCCTCCGGCTACGAGGCCTACGTGGTCGCCGGAACGCTCGACCGCGCTCCCACCGGCGCGTACGAGCACCTCGACCGCGGGCGGCCGCTGATCGCGATGAGCGGTTCGGAGGACGGGCATCGACACTACGAGGTATTGATCGGCTACGATGAGCCGCGAGACAATCTGATCCTGCTCGATCCGGTCCGCGGCCGGGTCGCGCGGGCGCGGACGGTGTTCGAGCGCGGCTGGGCACGCTGCGAGCGCTTCCTGCTGCTCGCGCTGCCCCGACCCGAGCCTGCCGGATCCCTCCTCCCACCCTGATGACGGAGCGAAAAACCATGATGCGATCCACATCCACGCGCGTGCTCGCGGTCGCCGGTCTGCTCGGTTGTGTCTGGCTGGCACAGGGCTGCCGCACGCCGGAGCGGACGGAAGAATCGCGGCAACCGGCGGCGCTGGCTCCCGCGGAGCGGGTCGAGCTCGTCGCCGCGGCAGTCGATGCGGCCGCGCTCGAGCTGCGCGCGGGGGACGAGGTCTCGCGCACGCCGCTGACGGCGGGCGAGCGCGCGGAGCTCTTGCGCGCGGCGGCGGATGCGACCGAGCTCGAGGCGCTGCGCGCCGGCGATCTGAAGCTCGAGGATCGCGAGCTCAAGATCATCGGCATCACGGCAGCGGTCGTGCTGCTGATCGTGATCATCGCCTGAGCGCGGGGGCCGCGCGGGCCGGGGCTAGCCGGCAGCGTCGGACGCTTGCGCCGCCTGCGCGCCCAGCGCATTCAAGTCCGCGGGCGCCGCAACGACCAGGACCGGCTCGGACGCAACGTCCGCCACCGCTTCCACGCGCGCCCGCGGGCGCTCGATCGCGCTGCCCTGCGCGCCCGGCACGAACTTCTCGACGTCGGCCAGCTCGACCTGCACCTTGCGCGACACGCCGCGCACTTCCATGGTCACGCCGTACAGCGACTCGCAGGCCGACATCGTGCCCTTGTTGTGCGTCACGACGACGAACTGCGTCCTGGCGCGGAACACCTCGAGCATGTCGAGGAAGCGCGAGATGTTCAGGTCGTCGAGCGCCGCGTCGACCTCGTCGAGCAGGCAGAACGGACTGGGGCGCGTCTGGAACACCGCGAACAAGAGCGCCAGCGCCGTCAGCGTGCGCTGACCTCCCGAGAGCAGCCCGATCGGCAGCATCTCGCGGCCGGGCGGCCGCGCGCTGATCTCGATCCCCGCCTCCAGCACGGCTGCTCCGCTCTCGAGCGTGATGTCGGCCTTGCCGCCGCCGAACAGGCGCCGGAACAGCGCCTGGAAGTTGACGCGCACCTCCTCGAAGGTCTGCACGAAGAGCTTCTCGCTCTCGGTGTTGATCGTCGACAGCGTCTCCTCGAGCGTCTTGCGACCCGCGCGCACGTCGTCGCGCTGGCGGACCAGGAAGTCCAGTCGCCCGGCGACCTCGCCGAGCTCGGCCACCGCCTCGGGATTGACCGGACCGATGCGATCGAGCACGCGCTTGTGCTCGGCCGTCTGCTCGACCAGCGCGGCCAGGCCGGCCGGCTCGAGCAGCGCCGGATCGGGCTCGAAGGACTCGAGCAGCTCGTTCTCCGACAGGCCCAGCTCCTCCGCGCCGCGGCGCAGCACCTCGGCGCGCTCCAGGCCGGCGCGCTGTTCGCACAGCCGCAGCTCGGAACTCGCCGCGACGGTCTGCTCGAGCTCGCGGGTCAGGCGCTCGACGCGCTCGCGCAGCGACTCCAGGCCGGCGCGCGACGCGCGTTCGAGCACGCGCAGTTCGGCCAGCCGACTCTCCAACGCACCGCGCCCCTCCAAGAGTTCGCCGCGCCGAGCGCCGAGCTGCTCGTGCTCGAGCGCGTCGGCCTCCGCTTGCGCGGCTTGGGTCTGCGCGATGCGTTGGCTGCGCTCGAGCTCGAGCCGTGCCTCGCCCAGTCCGCGTTCCAGATCCGCGACGCGCCGCGCGACCGCGCTGTGCTGTTCGGACAGGCGCGTCGAGGTCACGCGCGCCTCGGCCTCGCCGCGCGCGAAGCGCTCGCGCTCCGACTCGAGCTCGATGCGTTCGCGCTCGGCCTCCGCGTGCGCGGCGTTGTGCTGCTCGAACTGTTGCTGCGAGAGCGCCAGACGCACGCGCGACTCGGCCAGGCTGAGCTCGGCGCGCGCGCGCTCGTCGGCCGCCGCGGCCGCCTCGCGCGCGTACTGTTCGGCCATGCGCGCCAGTTCGCCGCAGCGCGCCTCGG
Source organism: Planctomycetota bacterium (assembly GCA_016872755.1). Classification (GTDB taxonomy): domain Bacteria; phylum Planctomycetota; class UBA1135; order UBA1135; genus GW928-bin9. The sequence continues at coordinate 450 of VGZE01000215.1, read as the reverse complement.
CCGACTGGCCGGCCGCGCGGGCCTCGGCCAGCAGCGCGCGCGCGTGCTCGAGCTCGCTCTGGTTGTGGCGAGCGCGCGCGTGGGTGCTCTCGACTCGCACGCCGAGCTCGTTCAGCTCGGATTCGCAGCGTGCCAGGCGCGCGCCGCTCTCGGCGACGACCTGCTCGAGCTCGGCCGCGCTGGCACGGCGCCCGAAGGCGCCCTGCGCGACCTCGCGGAATCCGCCCAGCACGCCGGTGGCCTCGACCAGGTCGCCTTCGGGCGTCGCGCAGCGCACCAGCGGGCAGCGCTCCAGCACGGCCAGCGCGCTGGCGAGGTCGCGCGCGACCCACACGTTCTCGAGCAGCCGATCGGCCAGCGGCTCGTAGCCCTCGTCGGCGCGCACGAAATCGCGCAGCGAGCCGAGCAACAGGTCGGGGTCGAGCGCGGCGAGCAGGCGCGCGCGCTCGT
>VGZE01000214.1 GCA_016872755.1 Planctomycetota bacterium | reverse complement strand
CCGGCCGGCGCGGGACGGGAGCCCGCGGCGGGCGCGGCAGCAGCCGGTGGCGGTCGTGCGCCGCGCGCCCCGCTCGGAGCACAGGCCTTGCCGTCGGAGCGGCAGCCCGGAGTCGTGATGAACGCCAGCGGGGAGGGCGCCTGTGCCTGGGCCGACGGCGCGAATGTGTGGCTGCAGTCGTTCCGCTCGCCGCACGAAGTAGCTGGCGTGCCGCGCCAGTTGAATCCGGACGGACCGCCGGCCAGCGGCGCGGTGCAAGTTGCGCAGTCGAGCGGCGGCACGCTGCTCGTCGCCTGGACCGCGGGGAAGGAGATCGCGCTGTACGTCCGCGGCGGGGCGCAGACGCTGCCCGGAGGCGCCGGCGCGCTCGTCAAGCTCAGCCCGGACCCGCGCGGCGGCTTCTGGGCGTTGGTCGCGCTGGCCGATCGCTGGTTCCTGCGCCACTACTCCGAGGCCGGTGTCATCGATGCCGAAGATCTGCTGCCGGTGAACGAGCCATGCGTGTCGGCCGATTTCGTGCTGCTGCAGGGTGGCCAGGCGATTGCCTTCCTCATCGAGCATCCGCAGCGCCCACAGCCGCTGGAACTGCACGTCTTGCGACCGGACGGCGGCGCCGTGGCCACCGAGCCGCTGCGCTTCCCCGCGCTGATCGACGATCAGCCGGCACCCGGCGTGACCTCGCCGCGCATCGCGGCTCACGGCACCGACGTGCTGGTCGCGTGGAGCGATCGGCGCAGCGGCAACCTCGACGTGTGGAGCACGCTGGTGCGCGGGGGCCAGAGCGGTCCCGAGCAGCGCATGAACCAGGACGGTCCGTCCTCATACCAATTGGCGGGCGGCATCTCGAGCAACGGGACGGGCGCGATCACGGTGTGGCAGGACGAGCGCTGGGGCTCGCCGCGCGTACTCGCTCGCCGCATCCAAGGTGATGCGCGCCTCGGCGAGCAGGAGCTTGCGCTCGACGGCCCGCTGGGGCCGGGTGGCGCGCGTCAGACGGCGCCGAACGTGGCGATGGAGTCCGGCGGCGGCTATCTCGCCGCCTGGTGGCAGACCTCCGATCGCGGCGATCACGTCCGCGTGCGCGCCTTCGACTCGCGCGGGGAGCCGCTGGCGGAGTCGCTCGCCCTGGAGACCGACCAGCCCGGTGAGTCGCTGTTCACGCCCGCGGTCGCGGCGCTGCCGCACGGCCGCGGCTTTGCGGTGATGTGGATTCGCAAGTCCGGCGCGCCGGCGCTGGCGCGCTTGACGCTGTCTGGAAAGCTCGAGACGCCGATCGTGGGCATCGGGACCGCCCGGCCCGCGCAGGCCCGCAATCCGTTCTTGTGCACGCTCTCGGACGGGCGGTTGATCGCGTTGTGGGACACGCGCGATGCGAACGCCGCGATTGCGCTGCGCGGGACGTTCCTGCGTGCCGACTGCGTGCCCGAGGATCGCGAACTCGCCTTTGCCACCACGCCGCTGGGCGGCGACCATGATCCTTGCGCGGTCGCGACTCCGGGCGGCGGTTTCCTGATGGCGTGGACCGGCAACGGCGGTCCCGAGCAGGACATCTTCGTGCGCGCCTTCGACGCGCGCGGCGAGCCGGCCGGCCTGCCGCTGCCGATCTCGGTGCGCGGCAACGAGCAGGACTACGGCGGTCTGTGCGCGCTGGCGGACGGTTCGTACCTGGTCACGTGGGAGGACGACATCTCAGGTCGTGACCACTGCGTCGCGCGTCGCATCGGCGCCGACCTCGTGACGCTGGGACCGGTCGTCACGGTGAATCGGCGCCAGACCGGCTACGTCGAGGATCGCACGCATCCGATGGCCTGCGCGCTCGGCGACGGCTGGGCCGCGATCTTCGACGACCGGCGCCGCGGTCTGGGAATGGACGTCTATGCGCGAGTGCTCGGGCCGGGCTTCGACAAGGTCGAGCCGACCGCGCCCGTGCAGCGGTAATACCGAGCCCGCCTCGAATCCGGCGAGTTGGCATGAAATGAGCCCGCCTCGAATCCGACGACTCTGCTTAGCGGAGCCGTCGGATTCGAGGCGGGCTCATTTCATGCCAACTCGCCGGATTCGAGGCGGGCTCAGTACTATTCCTTCAGCTTGATCCGCAGCGTGCGCTCGGGCTGGCCATTCAGCGTGACCGGCTTCGTCTTCGACACGCCGTTCGCCGCCGTCGCGGTCACCTTGTAGCTGCCTGGCGGCAGCGGACCGACGCGCTGCTCGAGCGGCGTGAAGCCCCGCTGCATCGTATCGACCATGTCCTGGAACGACAGCATGCCGTTGACCTGCCTGCCGGCGGCGTCGACCACGACGATCGCCGCGCGCGTCGGCTGGTTGTCCTCGTCGACCAGGCTGATCGCGAGCACCGTCGCCGGTTGCAGGCGCAGGTCGGCCTGCGTCTTCTCGCCGGTGCGCACGCGCGCCGGAGTTCCCTCCACGCTGGCGAGCTGACCCAGGCGCGCCGACACCGTGTATTCGCCCTCGGCGATCCCGCCCACCGAGTAGCGACCGCTCGCGTCCGACATCGTCATCGACACGCGCTCGAGCAGGTTTCCGTCCGCGTCGCGCACGAAAATGGCCGCGCCCTGCACCGGCACGCCGCCGGCGTCGGTCACGCGGCCGTGCAGTTCGCCGGCGGCGCCGAGGTGGAAGTCGATGCCATCGAGCTCCTGGCCTTCGGCGAGCGCGATGCCAGTGCGCACCTGCCTGCCGTACTCACCGCGGTCGCCGAGCAGCCCGCCGAAGAATGCTCCTCCGGCTCCGATCGTGTAGTTGCTCGCGCGCAGCCACGGCAGCCGGTAGCGGCCGCGCGCGTCCGTCACGATCTCGTTGTACTGTCCGCCCGTCAGCGAGCCGGCTTGGATCGCGCCGTCGATCGTCAGCGACACGCGCACGCCTTCGAGCGGCTGATTGTCGGCGCCGTAGACCGTGCCGGCGATGCTCCCCAGCGGCAGCACGAGCACGAGCTCGTGCTCGGGCACCTTGGGGATCTCGCGCGAGAACTCGATCGTGTTCTGGCGCCCCATCCCGTCGGTGAGCTGCTGGATGCTGATCGTGTACTGGCCCGCCTTCTCCAGCGTGATTTCGAACGCGCCCTCAGCGTCGGCGCTGGCCAGCTTGATCGACGAGAGGGCCGAGCCGCCTTCGGCGATGAAGGTCGCCATCGCTTGCACGCCCTGCTTGCCTGCGACGATGCGGCCTCGCACGCGGATCGGGTCGACCGGTTCCCCGCCCAGCACGACCTCCGTGTCCTTGCCGTCCTCGACCTCGACCAGCGCCATCTGCATCTCGTTCATCCAGGCGGCCGGGTCGACCTTGCCGTCCTCGGCGTTCTTCGACGCCGCGTCGAAGATCTGGTCGAAGGCGCCCATCGCGATGACCTGCCAGGTGCCGGGGCGGACGTGCGTGATCACGAAACTCCCGTCGGCGTCCGAACTCGTCGCCTTCGAATCGCCCGCGGCCGTGTTGTTCGCGATCACGGAGCGCCCCGCATTCGGCTGGCCGTCCTTGCGATAGACCTTGCCGAGGATGCGCCCGCCGACGCGCAGCTGTAGCCGCAAGTCGGTCAGCGCGGTGCCTTCCCCGAGCTCGATCTCCACTCCCTCCGCCGGAGCCCAGTGTTCGGAGCTGGCGATCAGTTCGTGGCGGCCGACATCGAGCCCGGTCAGCGCGAAGCGTCCCTGCGAGTCACTGATCGACTCGGGTCTGGGCTGACCGCCTTGCTGCATCGCGGCCCAGGGACCGGCGCCCGCGCTGACACTCACGCGCGCTCCCGGAACCGGCGTACCGTCGGGCGCGACGACCAGACCCGAGGCGCTGGAGGATTTGCGCACGATGAGCTCGATGCCCGCGGCGGGCAGCTCGGCGAGGTCGTACTCGACATCTTCCGAACGACCGTGGCCCGCAACGATCGCGCGGAATTTCCAGCGGCCCGCAGCCAGCTCGTCGATCTCGAAGCTGCCATCCTCGCGGTCCTGGAACGGGGTCGTCGACTGCGCCGCGGGACCGAGCCAGAACGGCCGGTTGGCCTCGACGGCCTCGCAGACGATCTCGAAGCGCGTGTGCGGTTCGCCGCGCGTGTCGACGACGCGGCCGGTCGCGGTCAGGGTCGGCTGCAGCACGAGCACGACATTCGCAGCGCCGACGGCGACCTTCTCCTGGTGCGTGGCTCCGCTGGACGAGGCCCCGTCGAGTTCACGCGATGCACGCGCGGACAGGCCGAAAGGCCCGCTGCCCAGCCCACCCAGCTCGAAGCTGCCGTCGGGGGCGCTGCGAGTCCTGGCATTGCGTCCGCGCCAGGCCGTCATGGCACCCATACCTCCATACTGCGCGGGATCGAGCTCGGCATTGACGCGCGCGCCGACCGCGGGGGACTGGTCGGGCCACAGCACGCGGCCGGAAATGCGGCCGCCCTGCTCGAGCACGAGCTCGAGTCCTTGGACGTGTTCGCCGTCGGCGATCTCCACCGACTTGCCCAGCGAATTCAGGAAGCGCTTGCGCTCGGCGATCACGCGCAACCTGCCCGGGGGCAGCCCGCGCAGCGTGAACGTCCCGTCTTCGGCGGCCAGCGCACGGCGCGCCGAGCCGCCTGAACTTGCCATCGCCATCATGTTGCTGCTGAAGCGCACGGCGGAGACCTTCGCGCGGGGGATCGGCGTGCCCCGATCGTCGCGCACGATCCCGCTGACCGAGCTCCCGCGAATGAGGAGCACCTCGAGCTCGCGCAGCTCGCCGGCGGCGAGCCGCAACTCCGGCTGCTCGTTGGCCGCCACATTGCGCGGTCGCGCCGTGAACGAATAGGAGTGCGGCGCAGGAACTGCGCGCAACTCGAAGGCGCCCTGCGCATCGGCGCGAACGCGTCGCGGTCCCGAGAAGTACGAGGGCATCGAGAGCCGCTCGAGGTTTTGCTCGACGCGCGTGAGCGTGATCAAGGTCTCCGCCGCCTCCGCCGGCGGCACGAGGGCCGAGCCGTCGGAAGCGCGGGCGGGCAACACACGCCCGCGCACGCAGGCTCCGAGCAGCGGCTCCAGCACCAGCGGCTCGGGCAGCGCCGTGATCGACACCGCCGGCTCCAAGTACAGGAAACGACCGTCGAGCGCGAGCTCGAGGTCGGTGCGACCGCGCGGCGCGGGC
>VGZE01000213.1 GCA_016872755.1 Planctomycetota bacterium | reverse complement strand
CGGATCGAGGCGCAGGCAGCGCTCGATCACGCCGCGTAGCGGTGGCGGGAAATCAGCGGGAAAACGCGGCGGCTCGTCGGTCTCGCGCAGCGCCAGGCCCAACTCGTTGCCGCTCGGATAGGGCAGCTGCCCGCACATGCTCTCGAACAGGATCACGCCGAGCGAGTAGATGTCGGCTCGATGATCGGCGCGGTTGCGCAGCATCTCCGGCGCCATGTACTGCGGCGTGCCGCGCCCGAAGGACAAGGTCGCTCGTCCGTCGGACAGGAGCCGGGCCAGGCCGTAGTCGCCGACGCGCGCAACCTCGCCGCGCAGGAAGATGTTGCTCGGCTTCAGGTCGAAGTGCGCCAGCCGGCGATCGTGCAGCGCGAGCACGCCGCGACAGGCCTGCACGAAGAACGAGATCGAGCTCTCGCGTGTCAGCTCGCCGCGCTTGAGCCGCCGTGCCAGTGTGTCCTCGCCCGCGTAACCGAGGATCAGGAAGGGCACGCCCATCACGACGCCCATGTCCTCGATGGTCACGAGGTTCGGGTGGTCGATCGCGGCGAAGATGCGCACCTGCTCGAGCTCGCGCTCGACGGCCTCCTGTTGCCCGGCCTCGAGCTTGAGGAACTTGACCGCGTAGGCCTTGCCGATCGAACGCTTGCGCGCCAGGTAGACGTCGCCGAACGCGCCGCCACCGAGTCGGTGCCCGATCTCGTATCCGGGCAGGAAGTCCGGTTGCCGAAAGCGGTTGTAGAAGGCTTCCCAGTCGATCATCGGCGCGCGGGACGGCGACCCCAGGCCGAGTTGAGTATACGACGCGCGCCCGGGACCCCGCTCAATCCTCGACCAGCAACGGCTCCAGCGTCAACCAGAGCGCCGGACGGGGCCCGCGCGTCGCGCCGAGCGCGAGATCCGTGCGCGCGCGCGGCGGAAAGGGCAGCACGCAGCGCGCACTGGACTCGCCGAAAGCCTGCGCCGCGCGAACCGCGACGCCGAGCGCGGAGTGGAGCTCGAGCTCCGCGCCGTTCCAACTGAGCTCGCACTCGCCGTCGAGGTTCGGCACGCGCACGTGGCGCTGGGCGGTGGCGCCGAGGCGCACGCGGCCGCCGAGGCCGGGAGCGACGAGCAGCACTCGATCCGCTCCGGCGCATTCGGGCCCGCGACGCACCACCAACAGCGCCGAGGAGGTCGAGGGGTCGGGGAGGTGGAAGGACAGTTCGAGATTGGACGCGAACTCGAGCTGATCCTGGTCGCACAGCAGTGCGCCGGCGGGTCCCAGCGGCCGGCCGTTGCGCCGGACCAGCTCCTGGGACAGCGGCACCAGGTGCCAGCCGGCGCCCCCGCTGAAGGACTGGCGCAGCTGGAAGCAGGCGTGGCGCGGCGGCAGATTGGCCAGGAACGGCAGGTCGATGCCGCGGCCGCGCGCGTGTCCTAGTACCAGCTCGTTGCCGCACGCGAGCAGGTGCTGGCCGGCTTCGTCGATGCCGAGGAGGGCCGAATGGGTGCTCACTTCGGGCTGGCGGGTGCGGACCGGTGCGGAATCGACCTCGAGCATGGGCGAGGACCTGCAGGACCTCGTTCCTCCCTTACGCACACGGCGAGCCTGCGTGTGTTGTGGTTCTGTACGGACGTACCGCGACGTACCGAGCCCGCCTCAAATCCCGCGACTTGGCAAATACGGAGCCCGCCTCGAATCCGGCGAGTTGGGATCGACATCCCAACTCGCCGGATTCGAGGCGGGCTCCGTATTTGCCCCGTATTCCGTATTTGCCGAGTCGCGGGATTTGAGGCGGGCTCGGTACGTCCCGGTATCAGCGCGCCAGCACGAGGCCGCCGCCGTCCGAACGCGCCTTGAAATAGGCCTCGCGCGCCCGCGCGTACATCTCCTCGCGCTTGTTCACGGCCGGGTGCGGGTAGGTGGCGATGCCGACCGAGAGCTGCAGCGGGTCGCCGACCAGGTCCTTCAGCCGCCGCTCGCTGACCATCGCCGCGATGCGGCGCGCCATCACGGAAGCGCCGTCGGGGCCGGTGTTGGTCAGCAGGAACAGGAACGAGCTCTCGTCGAAGCGCCCCAGGATGTCGGTGTCGCGCGCGGCGCCCAGGAAGATCCCGCCGAGCGTGTTGAGCGTTTCGCGCGCCGCCTGGCCCTCGAACCCCAGCATCACGCAGGTCAGCGGCATGCCGAAGCGCTTGGCGCGCTTGAATTCCTCGTCCAGCTTGAAGGTGAGGAACTCGTAGTTGTACAGCTGGGTCTCGGGATCGGAGAGCGCCGCGACCAGCGGCGAGCTCGACGTGCCCATCAGGTCCTCGAGCAGGCGCGCCGGCAGTTGCGGCATGCGCGCGTCCTCGCGCTGCTGTTGCGGCAGGTTCGAACGCACGGGGACCTGCGCGAGCAGCGTGCGCAGCTTCTGCGCCGAAAGCGGACGGGAGAGCGTGCCGGACGCGCCGCAGAACAGCGCGATCGGATCCGCCAGCCTGTTCTCCTCGTCGACCACCACGAAGGTGCGGCAGCGCGTCAGGCCGGCCAGCTTGCGACACAGCTCGTAGACGTTCTGCCCGCGCTGCTGCGCATCGAGCAGGATCACGTCACCCGCGGCCGGCGGGTGCTTCAACAGATCGTCGGCGGTCGGCGCGAGCGAGAGCTCGTAGCCCTGGAGGCTGCTGACGGCCGCGCGTGCGGTCGCGTACAGGGCCTCGTCGCCGGTCACCAGGCGGATCGTGCGCAAGCCGTCACCCATGTTGGACTCCAAGTTAGGTTCCGGCGAAGAGCCGGGCAACGGCCTGAGGATAGCGCCGCGACCGAGTCCGGAGGAAGGGCGAGCCGCAAGCTCGCCCCTGGGGCTACTAGGGCATCAGCTCGTCCGGGATGTCGTAGTTCGCGTAGACGTTCTGCACGTCGTCGTTGTCTTCCAGCGCCTCGATCAGCGCGAGCACGGCCGCCGCCGCCGGCTTCGTGGTCACCGCGACCGTGTTCTGGGCCATGTAGCCGACTTCCGCCGAAATGAACTTCAGGCCCTTCTTCTCGAGGGCCGCCTTGACCGCCAGGAACTCGGTCGGCCCGGCCAGGAAGGTCGCCGCGCCGTCGCCCGGCTGCACGTCGTCGGCGCCGATCTCCAGCGCCATCTCGGTCAATTGGTCCTCGTTCAGCCCCGGCGTCTCGAGGTTGAAGATCGAGCGCTTGTCGAACATGAAGGAGACCGAGCCCGGCGAGCCCATGTTGCCGCCGCGCTTGTCCATGATGTGCTTCAGGTCCGAAATCGTGCGCGCGCGATTGTCGGTCAGGCACGTGATGATCAGCGCGATGCCGCCCGGCGCGTAGCCCTCGTACACGAGTTCCTCGAAGCCGCCGCCGGACTTGTCGCCGACCGCGCGCTTGAGCACGCGCTCGATGTTGTCCTTCGGCATGTTGACCGCGCGCGCGGCCTCGATCGCGTACTTGAGCCGCAGGTTCATGTCCGGATCCGCGCCGCCCTGGCGCGCGGCGGACAGGATGAAGCGCGAGACCTTGCTGAAGATCTTGGCGCGCTTGGCATCGACGTAGCCCTTGCGGCGCGCGATGTTCGCGGAGTGGGAGTGGCCGGCCATCGAAGTGATCGGAGTGGTGTGGAAAGAAGCGCGGCCGCCCCCTGGATCCCTGGAGCGGCCGCGCGAGAGCGGAGAAGTGCGTCGTTCCTCGCGCCGCGCAGCAGCGCGGCAGCGAGCTCGGTTCAGCGCTTCGAGAACTGGAACCCGCGGCGTGCGGCCTTGCGACCCGGCTTCTTGCGCTCCTTGGAGCGCGCGTCGCGCGTCAGCAGCTTGGCCTTGCGGAGAACGTCGAAGAGCACCGGATTGGCGTCCTTCAGTGCGCGCGCGAGCCCGAGGCGCACGGCGTCCGCCTGCCCCGAGGGGCCGCCGCCGTTGACGGTCGCGAAGATGTCGTAGGACTCGCCGACCGCGGCCGTGCGCAGCGGTTCCTTGGCGCGGTCGCGGGCCTCGCCAGTCGAGAAGTACTGGTCGATCGGCCGGTCGTTGACGGTGAACGCGCCGGAGCCGGGCTTCACGCGCACGCGGGCGATGGCGGACTTGCGCCGGCCGAGGCCCCAGATGAACGGATTGACGACGGTCATGAGTGAGTGCGGGTCGGGATGGGGTCGAGAGGGGCCTGCTACGGGCACGCGCCGGCCTTGCTACTTGGGCTTCTTGTGGGTGCTCGCGACCTTGGTCGGATTCTGCGCGCCGTGCGGATGCTCGGCGCCGGAGTAGATCTTGAGCCGCGTCAGCATCTGCATGCCGAGCTTCGACTTGGGCAGCATGCGGCGCACCGCCAGGCGCACGACGTCGGTCGGGCGATTGGTCAGCACACCGTCGATCGAGACGAACTTCTGACCACCCGGATAGCCGGTGTAGTGGACGTAGGACTTCTCCTGGCGCTTGTTGCCGGTCAGCACCGGCTTCTCGGCGTTGATGACGACGACGAAGGCGCCGGTCAGGTCCTCGGGCTGATAGGACGGGCGATCCTTGCCCATCAGCGCCTTGGCGATCTGCGAGGCCATGCGGCCGAGCACGTGCTCGGAGGCGTCGTAGAGGAGCCAGCGCTCCTCGGCGGTCTGGGCCGTAACGTGGGTGGTCTTCATGATCGAAAAGGGGGCAGCCGGGGCGCCCAGGATGGCGCCCGCGCCGCTTGCGGGCCGAACAGGGTAGCGGGACGGGCGCCGGTGATCAACGGGGCAGCGGCAGTCGGCCGTCGAAAGCGCCGACCCAGCGCAGCCAGCCGCGCTCCGCGCCGTACTCGTCCGGCGCGAAGGACCCGAGCACCGCGTCGATTCCCATCGGCAAGCCGGCCAGCAGCCAACCGGGCGGATCCCCGACGGCCGCCCCGTGGGCCTGCCACTCCCCTCCCGCGCGGCGCGACCAGGCCGCCGCCAGCGGTTCCGCCGTGACTTGCGCGGGCGCGAGTTCGCGAGCGGTCCACAGCCGGGCACCGGGGCTGCGCCACTGCCAGGGCCCGCTCGCGCGCGCGGCGGACAAGCGAGACCCCGCGGGCAACACGGGCGGCTCGGCCAGCGCATGCGTGAGTCCGTCGAGCTCCAGTTCCAGGCCGCCGCGCGCGCTGCGCCATTCCAACGCGCGCTCGGCGGTCGCGTCCACCTCGCACACG
>VGZE01000212.1 GCA_016872755.1 Planctomycetota bacterium | reverse complement strand
ACGCGCGCATGGCGGCGCGCGCGCGCGCGTGGGCCGCCGAGCGCTCGCTCGCGATGTACAGCCGCGACGGGTTCCACTCCCCCACCGTGTCGACGATCCGCGTCGGGCCCGGCGAAGCGGCGGCGCGCCTCTCGAGCGCGCGCAAGTCCGGCTACGTCGTGTCGAACGGCTACGGAAAGCTCAAGGACCACACGATCCGCATCGGGCACATGGGGGATCACACGGAAGCCGAGCTCGAGCGCGTGCTCGCGGCGCTCGATGCAGCGGGCTTCGCTAGCGCGGCGCCGACAGGGAAAACGGCGCGCTGATCTCGATGTCCGCGCGGCGTGCGGCGGGCCAAACGTCGAGTCGCTTCACCAGGCCGCCCTCGACCTCGCACTCGACGACGGTCGCGCCCGGCGCGTGCAGCCGGAAGCTGACGTCCCACTCGCGCGGCCAGGCCGGCAGCAGCACGAGTTTGCCCGCGCGCTCCTGCAGCAGCATCGTCTGCGCGAGCAGCATCAGGTTCGAGCCGTGGCACTGGTCCGGCAGCCAGTCGAAGTTCGGCCCCCACGTGGCCGGGAAGCGGTACTTCGGATGCGAGTTGCCGAGCTTCGCGACGAGGATCCGCCGGGCCTCTTCCGTCAGCCCGAGCAGCGCCGCATCGGTCCCATCCTGCGGCCAGCCGTTCTCGAAGCGATCGTGCCGCAACTCGTAGGCGGCGCGCGCCTCCTCTTCCAACGCGCGGCCCGGCCCCGCCAGCCGGAACGGCCAGACCGCGTACAACTCGGGCGACTCGCAGTTCTGGCGACTGGGGTCGTAGCGCTCGGCGGGCGCGAGACGCGTGCGGCCGTCGCGCTGCTCCAGCGGCAGCGGCGGCGCAGCGTCGAGCATGCGTCGCCACAGCGCGCGGTCCTCCGCCGTTCCGATCGACGCGGGCAGCGCGAGCAGCCGCGCGCACACGTCGCGCAGGCCGGCGACGCACGGCATGTCGTTCACGACGCCGTGCCAGTGCGTCTCGAGCGCCTGTGTCGGCGAGATCACGAGCACGCCGTGCTCGTCGCGCGCGAAGCGCGAGTCGAAGTACGCCAGCACGTCGCGCGCGAGCGGAACCACCCGTTCGCCGACGAACGCGGCGTCGGGCGCGTGCGCGTGCCGATCGAGCATCAGCGCCACGAGCTCGAATCCCTGATTCCACTCCCACTGCCACCACGGACACTGCACGTCGCCCTTCGCGAGCCCGGCGCGGTTCCAACCGTAGTCGCCGTTCGAGTACGTGCCGAAGTGCGTGACGGTCTCGGGGAAGTAGGCGCCGCGCGCGCCGTAGTACGCCTCGGCCCGCGCGCGGCACAGCGGCAGCATGCGCTCGTAGAACGAGAACAGCGGCTCGAGCTGTTCGAAGTCGCCGCTGCCGAGCATCGCGTGGTACGGCAGGCGCGTGTTCTGCCACCAGAAGTCGCCGCCCCAGCGCCGCCAATCGGCGTTCCACTCCCCGCCGCCGGCCGCGGCAGGCTCGACCGTGAAGATCGAGCCGTTGAACTTGATCGGGTACGGACCGCCGCCGCCGCCGCGCTGCACCCAGCGCTGCAGCGCGTAGGCCTGCGTCAGCCGCTCGGCGTCGGCGTCGCCGCGCGCGACGATCCACGAGCGCGTCCAAGCCTGCCGCCAGTGCGCGGCGGTCGCCTCGCGCGAAGCCACAGGCCCGCGCGCGGTCGCAAGCACCGCGCGTGCATGCCCCGCCCAGGCATCGACGGAATCGAAGGCGCCGCACGGCGCGGCCAGCGCGAGCTCGAGACTCCGCGTCGGCGCGACCGAGCGCAACTGCGTGCGCGCAGCGGGCTTTGCGCCGCGCACCTGTGCGTAGCCGCCAAACGAACGACCACTCAGCGTGTCCGCACCAGCCAGCAGCGCCGGATCGAGCTCATCCAGACCCTGATGCCGCAAGGTCAGCGGCACGATCGATGTCGCGTTGCGATGGCACCAGGCGAGCGCGTCGGAAACCTCGAGCAGCCAATCCGCCGATTCGACGAGTTCGATCGAGTCCGGCGCATCGCGCATCGTCCAGGCCGATTTCAGCTCTTCGCCCTGCAGCCGGCGCGGCGCGCTGCGCCACGCTTCGTGCGCGACCTCGAACACGCGTTCGCGCTCGCTCGCGGCGACCACGTGCACGACGGGATCGCGCGAGTCCACCCACAGCGCGAGCCGCACCTCGTCCTGGCCCGCGCCGCAGCGGATCTCGAGCGCGCCATTCGACAGCCGCAGCGCCTGCTCGAACGGCGCCCCCGCCGCGAGCAACGGCGGATCGGCGCTGATGCGCAGCTTGCCGACCTTGAGCAGGCGGTTCGCCTCGCTCCAAGAATCCGTCCGCGACAGGTACAGGCACAAGTCGCCGTCGGCCTCGACCCACGCGTTCACGCCGAGTTGGCCGTTGCCGAGCGGGACGGATCCCGTCGCGTCGAGCCCGGGGCTCGTCCAGACCAGAGCGCCGGGCTCGGGTGCGGCGGACACCGCAGGCGCTGCGGGCGCGACCGGATCCGCGTCGCGGATCGGGCTGCCGCACGCGCCGAGGACCAACAACAGCAGCGGCGTCGCGCGACGACGAGCCGGCATGCCTACTTGTAGACCTCTTCGCGCACGCGGATCCAGCCGCCCGCGTGCCTGCGCCCCGGATCGTGATGCGTCCAATGCAGCACGCCGCCCTTCTCGTTCCACTCGTAACGCGCGCGCAGCCGGATGCGCTCGCCCGGCTCCAGCGGCACGCGCGGCGCGAGGTCGATGTTGTGCGCGACGAGCAGCGAGTGGCCGTCGGTCTCGACGAGGAAACGCTGGTGCCGGGAGCCGTCGTTGTCGTCGGGCAATAGCTTGACGACCTTGGCGTCGGTCTCGACCCACACCTCGCTCGAGCGCGTGCGAATCGCCTCCAACAGGGCCGGGTCGGTGGCGGAGGTCGATGCGGGGGCGCGCTCGGCGGCGGACGCTTTCGCCGACCCGCTGTCGGCAGCCGGCTCCGGCGTCGATCCGCGCGACAGGTACGAAATGGCGCCGCCGATGAGCACGACCACGCCTGCGAGGAGGCGCGCCCAGGCGGGCAGAGGGATCTTCTTGGAGGATGGCATGGTCTAGGGCTCGACGAGTTCGGGCCGCCGGTCGAAGCAACGGTCCCGCGTGCTCATGAGCTGCGCGAATCCTCGCAGTGCCCGGCGCGGGGAGCTCGAGCGCGGGGAAGCCAGATCAGCGGGCTCGGGCAGCAAAAGTGGTGACCCCAAGGGGATTCGAACCCCTGTCGCCAGGATGAAAACCTGGTGTCCTAGGCCTGGCTAGACGATGGGGCCACCCGAGAGAGGCGTCGAATCGACCGGTCCGCGCGGGACCGCAGGGGAAGGGCACCGGGCCTAAGTTCGGTGCGCGATCCGCCGTTTCGAGGGGCAGGAAGTTACGTTTCGGCCCCTCTGCTGTCAACGCCCTCAACCGGCGCGGCGTGCGGCGCCCATCAGCCGCCGCGCAGTGCGGCCTCGGCCGCGGGCCGCCAGCCCCGGCGCGCCAGCAGCTCGAGCAGGTGCCGGTACTCGCGCTCGAGCCCGTCGATGAGCTCGGCGGCGGTCGGCGCCCGCGCCCCGAGCAGGCTCCAGGTGTAGGTCTCGAGCTCCAACTGCAGCTCGCCTCCCCCCCACGCGCGCGGCTCGTCGAGCGCCGCCTCGACCAACGCATCCGCCTGCGCGCGCGTCGTCGACAGGCCGCCGCGGGTCGCGAGATCGACCGGCACGTGGAAGTGGCAGCGCCACTCGCGCGCGCCGAGCCAGCGCGGATCACCCGCGCGCACCAGCCCGGCGAGCTCGGGCAGGTCGCCGACCTGCAGCACGATGCCGTCGGCGGCGAGCGCGCTGGCCTGGTGCAGGTAGACGGGCTCGGCGAGCGCGAGCAGTTCCGCGCGCGCTGCCGCATGCGCGCCGGGATCGACCAGCGCGAGCGCGCTGGTCACCTGCAGCTTGCCGAGCGGCGCGCCGGAGCGCGCGGCGCGCGCGATCGCGGCATGCGGGTCCTCGAACTCGACCGCGACGTGGCACGCGTCGATGCACCAGCCGAGCAGGCCGCGCGAGCTCGGACTCAGCGGCTCCCGCAGCTCGGCGAGCCAGGCCTCGAGTTCGCGCGTGTCGTTCGCGTTCGCGCGCGGCTCGGCCTCGAGGGCGAGCACGAGCGGCACGCCCGCGCCGCCGAGCGCACTGCAACCGAGCGCGACGCGCGCGAAGCCGTCGCGCGCGGCCGCGCGCTCGGCGGCATCGGCGAACGCGCCGAAGCGTCCGGTGTGCGTCGAGATCGAAACGTGCGCCGGCGCGGCGCACGAGAGCAAGTCGGGCACGACGCGCGCGAGCAGCGCCGCCGAGCGCGCGACATCGAGCGTGTAGTCCTGCCGAGCGCGCTCGTGCCAGCCGGGCTCGAACACGCGCTGTTTCAGACCCGCGGCGTGGAAGCGCGCGAACGGAAATGCGTTCCACGTGAACGGCACGAGACGCAGCGCCGCGAGTTCGCGCGCGAGCTCGTCGAGCGCGGCCGTGCTCGCGGCGAGTTCCGCCACCGCCGCCGCGGGCGCGTACATGCCGACGCCGAACGGCGCGTCGCCGGCGAGTCGATCCGCGAGCGGGCGCGCGATCGCGCGCAGGCCCTCGCGCACGCCGGACAGATCCTCGGCCGCGTGGACGTTCAGGCAGTAGGCGAGCCGGATCGCGCGCTCGGGCTCGCTCGGATGCCGGAGCAGCACGGGTGCGCGGCTAGACCGCGATGCCCTCGTCGGGCAAGAGCACCGGGATGCGGTCGCGGATCGCGTAGACGACCTTGCCGTCCTGGCGCACGAGTGCCGCCTCGAACGGCTCGGCGGGCTTGCCGCCGCTGGTCTTCAACTTGCCGGCGCGGACGCGCTCGTTCCACGCCGCGACCTCGGCCGCGCTGGCCTCGCGCAGCGGTTGCTTGGTCAGCGGGCAGGCCAGGATCTCGAGCAGGTCCTTGTCGATCATCGCGCCGATAGCCTAGTCCGCGCGGGCGCCGGACCAAAGCCGTAGACTGGCGCCGTGATGCGCGCGCCATGCCCAGCCGGCCTGCTCGCCGCGGCCGCCCTGCTGGCCGCGGGAACTGCGCTGCCGGCGGCGTGCCAGGA
>VGZE01000211.1 GCA_016872755.1 Planctomycetota bacterium | reverse complement strand
CCGCCATAGCCACCACCACCACCACCGCGGCCGCCGCCGTAGCCACCGCCGCCTCCGCCGCCACCGCCACCGTATCCGCCGCCGCCACCGCCTGAGCCACTACCGCTCCAAGGACGGCCGCCGCCGCCAGCGCGCGGCCCGCCCGGGGCGCGCTCCTGCGCTTCGTTGATGCGCAGCGGACGCCCGTCGAGATCACGACCGTCGAGGCCGCTGATCGCCGAGGCCGCGTCCTGGTCAGTGGCCATGCGCACGAACGCGAAGCCGCGCGGCCGGCCGGTTTCGCGATCCATCACGATCGAGACTTCCTTGACCTGTCTTCCATCCGTTTCGAAGAACGCACGCAGGTCTTGTTCAGTGGTCTGGTAGTTGAGATTGCCGACGTAGAGCTTGGTACCCATGGATGACTCGGAAGGCGCGCGCGGCGTTGCCGCGCAGTGACTCGCGGGACGGACTCGGCTCGAGTCCGGGGTTTGCCCACGAAGCGACCGATGCGCCGAGGAATGGAGGAGCGGGACAGGGGAGCAGACGGACTCGGCCCAGCGAGCGCCGCCGCTAGGATCCGATCGAACGCGTTCGAATCCTCGCGCGCAGCTCTGCGGAGGGGGGCCGGGGCCCTCCGTGGGAGTCGGATCCTAATTCACCCCCCGGGGATCGGGCAACCGCCCCCGAGGCTCGACGTCCGCTCCGGATTCGCACAAGATCCGCGGCCTGCCATGAGCACCCGAGGCTACGAGACCTGCCTGTTCGATCTCGACGGCACGCTGATCGACTCGATCGCGCTGATCCGTTCGTCCTACGAGCACGCGCTCGGCGCGCATGGCCAGGCCCAGCTCTCCGAGCAGGAATGGCTGGAGGGGCTGGGCCGACCGCTGGCCTGGCAGTTCAGCCGCCGCGTCAGCGATCCGGCGGCGGTGGATGCGCTCATCCGCACCTATCGGGAGCACAACCTCGCGCACCACGACGCGATGGTGCGCGCCTACACGGGAGCGCTCGACACCTTGCAAGGTCTGGCGCGGCGCGGCGTGCGGCTGGCGGTGGTGACGAGCAAGTCGAAGGCCAGCGCGCGGCGCGGGCTCGCGCTGTGCGGCTTCGCCGAGCTGTTCGAAACGGTCGTCGCGCTCGACGATTGCGAGCAGCACAAGCCCGCGCCCGAGCCCGCGCTGCGCGCGCTGGCCGCGCTGGGGCGGACCGCCGGGTCGGCGCTGATGATCGGCGATTCGCCGCACGACCTGGCCTGCGGTCGCGCGGCCGGCTGCGCGACCGCCGCGGTCGGCTGGGGCCCCTTCCCCAGCAGCCACCTGCGCGCCGAGCGCCCGGACCACTGGCTCGAACGCTTCGACGATCTGCTCGAGCTGTGCGCGACGCGCTGATCAGCGCGTGCGGTACCAGGCGCGCCAGGCCGCGTCGAGTTGCGCCGGGTTCCAGCCCCACAGCTGCTGCATCAGCTTGCGCTGCAGGCCCGGCAGGTCGCGGCCGCTCGGCACGCCGCGCTCGTCGAGCTGTCCCTTGATGCCGCCGATGAAGGCGGCCGCCTTCTCCGGATGGGCCTGAAGCAGGAAGGTCACGAGCGCCCAGCAGACGACGTAGTCGTCGCCCTCGAAATCGGCGACCTCGCGCAGCCCGAGCAGCCGCGCGAAGCGCGGGCCCTCGTCGCGCTCTGCAAGCACGCGCGCGCGCGCGGCGAACTTGGGCGGCGGACGCTCGCTCTTGATGCCGCCCTCCTGGCCCTCGAGCGTGATCGCTTCGGGATGCAGTTCCTTCTCGAAGACCAGCGCGAGTCCCTCGTCGAGCCAGACCGGAGGGTCGTAGGAGAAGTGCTTGTACGCGCACAACATCATGTGCGCGAGGTTGTGGGTCAGGTGCGTTTGCAGGCCCAGGTCCGTGCGCAGGTCCGCGTCCGCCGCCGGCACCGACGCGTGCAGCTTGTGCTGCGGCGAGAAGTGCCAGCGCAGCGTGTCCGTCACCGTGGCGCCCGAGAATTCGCGCGACCAGGCCTGGTGCGCGGCGACGGTCGGGAAGATCGCGAACTCGAACTTGTCCTTCTCCCCCATGAAGCGGCCGTCGCCCATGAAGGGTCCGCTGAGCGGCCGCGACTCGGGGAAGTCCGCGTCGCGCACGCCGAAGGCCTGCTGGATGCGCGCGTAGCGCTGCTCGAGGCGCCAGACGAGCAGGTGCAGGCGCAACGGCGCGTCGAGGCGGCGCGCGCGCTTGGGCACGCGCGGGAAGAGCTTGCGCAACTCGGTCAGTTCGCGCTCGACCTCATCCATGCGCGCGGCTTCGACCGCGCAGGCGCCCAGGCCGAAGGCGACTCGGAAGTGCGCGCTCTCGAGGAACCACCAGCTTCCGCGCGGCGCCCCGGCGGCGACGGCGGCCGCGTCGCGCGCTCCGAAGGGCATCGCGCCATGGCGGACCAGCCCGGCCGCCTCGAGCAGCCGAGGATCGTCCTCGCAGTACGGACAGGGCTCGGAGAGCGCGGCCTCCTGCAACGGGGCCGGGCTCGCGCACAGGGCGGCGAGCAGGCAGACGAACAGCGCGAGCCACCCCGGAGCGGGCCTCATCGCCGACGGTCGCCGCGCTCCGACTAGCGCAGCTTCTTCCAGAATTCGCCGGGCATGTCGTGCGCGATCTTCAGCGCGCCGTTCGCGCCGCCGTAGATGGGCTCTTCGATGCGCAGCACGCGTCCGCCGCCGAGCCGCTCGTGCATCAGGAGCTCGATCGCCGTGTCGAGACCCTTGATCTGGCTGCCGCCGCCGGCGAGCAGCACGCGGTTCTTCAGGCGCTCCTGGAACTCGGGGTCGAAGCTCGCGATGAGCTTCGACAGGCCGTCCACGATCGGCGGAATCAGCGTGCGGCAGGATTGGCGGATCTCGTCGGTCACGTCGAAGGGCGTCGGCTTGCCCTGGACCGGCAGCAGCACCTCGACGGGCTCCATGCGGTCCATCACCGACGAGTGCTTCTCCTTGATCGTCTTGATCATCTGCACGGAGAACTGCGCCTGCGGGAACTTCTTGCGGATGCGCTTGGTCAGCTCCTCGTCGACGTGATCGCCGGCGTAGGTGTTGGTGATCTGGTCGGCGTCCTCCGGCATCGTGCCGTGCATGCGGCACAGGTCGGTCGTGCCGGCGCCGATGTCGATGACCAGCACGTCGTCGAGCATGTCCTGGCCGTAGGCGACGCTGAACGGCTCGGAACACAGCATGACCGAGTCCACCGCCTCGCGCGCCGCCTTGAGGATGGCGTCCTTGTTGTGGATCGAGGCTTGCGCCGGAACGCCGATCACCGCATAGACGAGTTCGTCCTTGCGCGGCTTGGCGCGCCGCACGATCTCGACGAGCAGGTCGCGCGCCGCGCGCAGGTTCTGCGAAGAGTCGGGCGTGTCGCCGGCCTTGCACTGGATCACACCCTCGCCGAGCGGCCGGAAGAGGTTCAGGGACAAGCGGTGGGCCAGCGCGTCGTCGCCGTACAGCACGTCCTTCTGCAGCAGCTTGCGCGAAACGACGTCCTTCGGATAACCGACGTAGGAGGAGATGGTCTCGCGCACGCCGTTGCTGGCGGCGACGGAGGTGCGCGAGGTGCCCAGGTCGATGCCCAGGTACAGCACTCCATGGTCCTTCTTGGCGGACTCGGCGGACTTGGTCTGCTTGTCACTCATGATCGGGATCTTTCTTCGCTCGAATCTCGGCTGGAACGGATCCGGGCTGGAGATTTTGCCTCAATTCGACGTTGGCCTGGAAAATCCGGTTGAGCATGTCCAACCGCGCCTTGGCATTGGCCGCGTCGGCCGACAGTCCCTGCACTGTGCGGTAGATCGAAGCGACGCCCGGATCGACGTCCTTGAGCGCCATCACGCGCCGCAGTTCCTCCTCCGTCGCCGCGAGCGAGGAATTGAGCTTCGCGACGCGCCGGCGCAGCGTGTCCACCTCGCCTTCGTTCTCGCGCATCTGTCGCTCGATCGAGCGCCGGCGCTCTTCGTGGATGCCGCGCAGCGCGAACTCGATCGCCTGCTGGCGCAACTTCTCCGCCTCCGGGCCGGAGCCGGCGCCGGTACCGAAGAGCGCGGCCATGCGCGCGGCGAATTCGCGGTCCTCGGGGCGCTCGAGCAGGGCCTGGCCTCCCCCGGGCAGATCGGCCAGATCCAGCACGCGCCGCACGCTGGCTGCCTCGCGCACCACGTCGCCCTGCCGGTCGAGCGCCGAGCGCAGGTCCTCGAGCTCGCGCCGGATCTGATCGAACTCGTTGCTCGCCTGTTCCTGGCGCATGAAGCGATCGCCGCCGGCCGCGCGCGCCAGCGCCATGCCCGCCTGCGCCTGCTGCAGCAAGGACTCCAGATCGCGCACGCCGGCGTCGCGATTGGTCGCCACTCCGATCGAGAACGTGACCTGGATCGGCCGCCCGTCGCTCTCGAAACCGAGCCTGCGCGCGCCCTTGAGGACGCGCCGGCACAGGGTCAGCGCGCCCGCCGTGCCGGTGTGCGGAAACAGCGCGACCAGCGCATCGTCCACCATGCAGCGCGGAAAATCGCTGTCGCGCGTCGAGGACTTGAGCAGCTCGTGCAGCGCATCGAGCAATTCGGCGCGCGAAGTGCTGCCGTACAGATCCTGCAGATGGCCCAGGCGGTCGATCGACACGCACAGGCAGGAGAGGTCGTAGCCGTAGCGCGACGCGCGCGTGCACTCGACGCGCATCAGCTCGAAGAGTTCCTCCGGCGAGAACAGCCCCCAATCGGAGCGCTCGGAGCTGACGGGTCGGATGTCTCTCATGCGCGGGGGCGGGAGGCGCAGCGAATCGTCGGCTTCCGCGAGGGCGGGACTGGAGCCGGGCCGCCCTGCATTGTGGCAGGTCGCCGCCGCGGCTTGCCAGTACCAGCCGCGTCACGGGCCCTGTTCCCCGCGATCCGACCCTCGCAGCCCCGCGTTCCAGGTCAAGAATCGGGCCAGGCGGCCGCCTCGCCGCGACCCTCGATCAGCTCGACCGAACCCCGCGCCGGGCCGGCGAAGCGCTCGATCGCGCCGCCGGGCCAGGCGACGTGGAGCTCGACCTCTTCCGCTTGCGGCGGCGGCGCGAACCACAGTTCGGCGGCATGCGCCGACAGGAAGCTCTGGTTGCGCACCCAGGCGGCGATCGAGCGCTCGCCGCCCGCACGGCACAACACGCGCGCGCCGATC
>VGZE01000210.1 GCA_016872755.1 Planctomycetota bacterium | reverse complement strand
GCTCCGCTCCGCCAGCCCCCCAGGGCAGCACTCCCGCTGCAGGTCGCCGGCACCGCGTGACGCCCTGGCGACACCAGCATCGCTCGCATACACTCTGGTACCGGGTTTGGGGGCAGGTCAAGGATGTGCATGCGCGCTTCGAGGGGAAGGCCGGCGAGCAGGTCGAGCTGACGGTCGGCCCGAACGCCGATGGCAGCGGCTCGCGCACCGTGAAAGTCGTGCCCATCGCGAGCGAGGCCGCGTTGCGCAATCGCGACTGGGTCGAGGGCAACATTCGTCGCGTGACCGAGGCCACCCAGGGCCGCGTTGCATACGTGCACGTGCCCGATACCGCCGACATGGGCTTCGTGTACTTCAAGCGCTACTTCTTCCCGCAGGCCGATCGCGAGGCGATCATCGTCGACGAGCGTTACAACGGCGGCGGCTCGGTCGCCGACTACTACATCGACATCCTGCGCCGGCCGTACGTCGCGAGCTGGACAACGCGCTACGGCGACGACTTCGCCACGCCGCAGGCGGCGATCTGGGGCCCGAAAGTGATGCTGATCGACGAGAACGCCGGCTCCGGCGGCGATCTGTTGCCCTGGATGTTCCGCAAGTTCGGAATGGGGAAGCTGATCGGCCGGCCGACGTGGGGGGGCTTGGTGGGCATCCTCGGCTTCCCCGAGCTGATGGACGGCGGCAACGTCACCTCGCCGAATCTCGGCTTCTGGACCGAGGAGGAGGGATTCGGCGTCGAGAACGTCGGCGTGCCTCCGGACATCGAGGTCGAGCAGTGGCCGGCGGAAGTCGCAGCCGGGCGCGACCCGCAGCTCGAGAAGGCGATCGAGGTCGTGCTGGCCGAGCTGGCGGCGAATCCGCCCAAGAAGCCGAAGCGACCGCCGTTCCCGGTGCGCGTGCGCAAGTAAGACGCGCCAAGCGCTCGCGATGTCGATCGCGATCGTGACGAAGTGCGGATCGGCGGCGGGCTACTGCAGGATCGGCAGCCCGCCGCCCGCGGCGACGAAGTACTCGCGCTTGGCGACCGCCTGCGCGAAGCGGCCGGCCACGTCGCGAAACGCGGTGCTGACCGGGCTCGCCGGGTCGGCGATCGTAACCGGGTCGCCGGCATCGCCGCCGACGCGCACGGACGGATTGAGCGGCACGCGCCCGAGCAGCTCGAAGCCGTGCTTCTGGGCGAGGTGCTCGCCGCCGCCCTGCCCGAACAGGTGCACGACCGCGCGGAACGTGCCGCCGGGTCCGAGGCGCAGATCCTGGCGCTGGGAACCGACGCCCAGCTCGAGCTTCGTGCCTTCGGCACCGCCGTCGACGCGGCCCTCGATCACGTAGCCCGCCATGTTCTCGACGATGCCGAGCACCGGCACGTTGACTTGCTTGAACATCGCAATCGCCTTGCCGACGTCGAAGGTCGAGACGGCCTGCGGCGTCGTGACGAGCACGGCGCCGGTAAGCGGCACGATCTGCGCGAGCGACAGTTGCGCGTCGCCGGTGCCGGGCGGCATGTCGACGAGCAGATAGTCGAGCTCGCCCCACTCGACGTCGGTCAGGAACTGCTCGATCAGCTTGTGCACCATCGGGCCGCGCCACACGATCGGCTTGTCGTCCTCGACCAGGTAGCCGATCGACATCGTCTTGATGCCGTGGCGCTGCTTGGGGATCAGGCGCCGGTTCACCGCCTCGGGGCTGCCGCCCAGGCCCATCATCATCGGGATGTCGGGGCCGTAGACGTCGCAGTCGAGGATGCCGACGCGCGCACCGGCCTGGTGCAGCGCAGTGGCGAGGTTGACCGTCACCGTGCTCTTGCCGACGCCGCCCTTGCCGCTCGACACCGCGATGATGTGCTTGACCTGCGGGGCGATCGGGCTCTTCGGCCCCTGGTTGCCCTTGACCACCGCGGTCATCTCGACCTTGACGGTCTTCACGCCCGGCAGCGCGCGCAGCAGTTGCTCCGCCTGCGCCTTCATCTGGTCCTTCACCGGGCAGGCCGGCGTGGTCAGGTTGATCACGACGTCGACGATGCCGTCGCACACCGCGTGCTTGGTCACGAAGCCGAGCGCGACGATGTCACGGCCCAGATCGGGGTCCTTGACCTTGCTCAGGGCTGCGAGGACGTCTTCCTTGGTGACTTCACGGACCTTGGACATGGAGGGCGGAGGGTGGCGGGAGCAGGTGGGGGGGAATGGTCCAATGTAGTCCGCGCCGAGCGCGTCCACCAAGCCGCTCACGCAGCGTTCAGCGGACTCGCGGGTAGCTTGTTGCCGGCCCCGCTAGGGAACGACGACGGCCTCGACCCAGCGCGGGAGACCGCCGGCCCCGTGCAGCGCGAGCGTGGCGCCGGTTTCCGCGTCGAGAAACGCGACCTGACCCTGGTACTGCGGGCAGGCGAGCGGGTGGGACTCGACGATCAGCACGACCAGGTCGGAGTACGCGTCGGCGACGAGGGCCAGGTCGTGGGGCCCAGGCAGGCACCATCCGTTGATCCAGTGCTGCTTCCAGACCCAACTCGACCAGTCGAGTTCGAACAATTGGTAGTTCGAGTCGTGATTGTCGTCGTTCAGCACCCACAGCCGGTCGGCGTCGTGGCACAGCACCGGCGGTCCGCTGGCCGTGAAAGGGTGCCATGGTGCGAACGGTGCGAACGCGCCTGGATTGGCGATCGGAAAGCCGACGTAGGTCAGGCCGTACAGGAAGAACGCATTGCGCACGGCGATCGCGGCGCCGAACTCGGGCGCGACGAGCAGGTCGGTCCAGCCGGCGCCTTGTTCGCTGGCGCTCGTGACAGAGGGTGGCTGCTGCGCGTAATCGAGGGTCGCGCCGAACGCGTGCCACTGCGGACCGAGCAGGAACTCGAAACTCGTGCCGACCACGACGAGCCGCTCGCCCGACAGGCCGAGATCGTCGACGGTCAGCTTGGCTCCGGGCGTCGGCGCGGGGAACACGTCGGTCACGTCGGTCAGTGCCAGCGCATCGAGATCGATGCGCGCGATGCGCGCCGGCGCTCCCGCGGCCGAGACGAGCGCGACGTACGCGGTGCGGCGATCGGCCGAAACGGTCCACTCGCTCGTGCACGGGCCCGGCAGTGCCAGCGTCGCTTGGATCGTGCCGCCGGCCAGGTCGATGCGCGACAGCAGTCCCGCCGCGGGCTGTAGCACGTGCACGCCCGTGCCGTTCGCGTCTAGCGCCAATTGACGCGCCGGCGCGACCAACGGGATCTCGTGCTCGATCGTTCCGAACGAATCGTCGAACACGACCAGCGCCGGTGTGTTGCTGACGAAGGCCGCCAACAGACCGTCGCGACTCGTGACGACGCGCGGCAACTCATCCGCGCCGGCCGTGCTGTCTTCCGACGCAGGACCGATCGGCGCGAGGACCGAGAAGATCAGCGTGCGCGTCGTCGTCGACCACGCCTGCAGTCGGCCTGGAGCAGCCATCCCGTCGACACCGACGTAGGCGCGGCTCGAGCGCAGTCGGAAGTGCAACGCGTTGGTGACGCTCAGGCTCGCGGTGGCAGGGTCGAGCACGACGGCCTGCGCATGCACTTCGGCCTCGGCGGCCGCGACCGCGGCCTGCGTCGGGAACGACAGCGCGAGCGAGGCACTCGCGCCGGTCGAGCCGGCCGCGAGGAGTACCAGCCCGGCGGGATCGAGTTCCAGCACGCCGAACGGCAGCGCGATCGAGCCCGCCTTCGGGCTCGCGAGCAGCCAGGCCAGCGCATCCGGTTGCGGCGACTCGACGCGCAACTCGACCGGCTGGCCGAGCAGCGCCGGTTGGGCCAGCGCGAGTTCCGGACCGGGCAGGGCGGACTGGACGAGCAGCAGCGCGATTGCGATCTCCATCGGAGCACTCCCTGGGTGCCGAGGCTCGGGTGCCGAGGCTCTGAACCCTGCTCATTGTAGGCTGTGGTTCGTTCGCCCACGCCGCATCCGAGAGCACAGCTCACGCGAAAGTAAGGCCATGAAATCTGCTCCCTTGGCCAAGCTGGGTCTTGCGACTGCAGCCTTGCTGGTCGGTGCCGCAAGCTGCGTCGGTTGCGCCGGTCTGTCCAAGTCCGAATTGGAGACGCGCCTCGCCGGGCTGGCCAAGAACGCGCCGTTGGCGGCGCTGGGAGTCGAGCGCTCGTCCGCGACGGCGGACGCCGAGTATGCCTACATTCGCATTCCGGCGCGCGCCGGCGAGGACGCGCCGCCGATCGTATTCGTGCACGGCACGCCTTCGACCCTCTACAACTGGTCGGCGCTGCTGTACGAGGCGGCCGACGAGCCGAGCCTCGTAGGCGAGGGCGACATCTACCTGCTCGAAGTCGCCGGACACGGCATCGCGAACTCGAACCTGCGCGCTGAGACCTTCCAGGATTGCGCCGACCACGTGCGCGGCTTCCTCGCCGCACTCGATCTGCGCGGCGTCACGCTGGTCGGCCACAGCTACGGCGGTGAATTCGCCTGGCGCGCCGCGCTCGACGCCCCCGATCGCGTCGCGCGACTCGTGCTGATGGACTCGTCCGGTTACCGGCGCCCCGACGACGCGTGGCTGCCCGAGGAGCACAAGCTGCGCGAGTGGCCGGGCGCCGGCTTCGGTTACCTGCTCAACTCGCGCGAGCGCCTGCGTCCGGCGCTGCAACTGCACTTCGAGGCCGCGATCTCCGCCGACCAACTCGAGGAGATGTACCTGTGCTGCGACAATGCCTCCAATTGGCAGGCGATGACCGAGCTGTGCCGCGACGAAAACGGCACGCGTGAGGTCGAGATCCAGCGGATCGCTCAACCGACCCTGCTCGTGTGGGGGGAACGGGACATCGCCTACCCGGTCGAGACCGTGGCGCGGCGCTTCGAGCGGGACATCCGCGGCTCGCGCCTGGCCGTGATCGAGGGCGCCGGACACTATCCGCACGAGGAGCGGATCGGCGCGGTGCGCCGGGCGCTGCGGGAATTCCTGCGCGGAGCGCGCTGATGCTCGCGGCACTCCTGCTCGCGCTCGCGCCCGGCGAACTCGCGTTGCGCGAGTCCGCCTGGGCGGAGGCCGCGCCGCAGTCCTTTGCGCAGGCCTGGCTCCCTCCCGGGAATCTCTGGCGCGCCGAGGACGATGCGCTCGCGTTGCCGCTGCGCGTGCCGGCGCTGCTCGCCGCGCGCGCGCCGTCCAGCGCGGCTCCGGCCTGGGCCGCGAGTTTCGCGGATGCGCTGGCGGAGTTGCGCAG
>VGZE01000209.1 GCA_016872755.1 Planctomycetota bacterium | reverse complement strand
TGGCGCGCCGCGCGCTGCGACGCGCCGTCGGCGGCGCGCGGCGCGTGATCGCGGTCAGCGCCGCGCTGCGCGTCGAGATGGTCGACGAGCTCGGCCTTGCGCCGCAGCGCATCGCGCTGGTGCCGAACGCGGCCGACCACCTGCCGCTGCTGCCGCGCGCCCCCGGCGCCGCGGCGCCGATCCTGTGCGTCGCGCACCTGGAACCGCGCAAGAACCAGGCGCTGCTGCTGCGCGCGCTGGCCGCGGATCCGGACTTGCCCGCGCTGCAATTGGCCGGCGCGGCCAAGGGTGGCGAGGAGCGGCGCCTGAAGCGGCTGGCGCGCGAGCTCGGCGTCGTGGCGCGCGTCGCGTTCCTCGGTAGGGTCGGCGATGCCGAGCTGGCCAGGCTCTACGCGAGCTGCGGATGCGTGGTGCTGCCGTCGCTCGTCGAGGGCTACGGCATCCCGCTCGCGGAGGCGCTGCGCGCCGGCGCGCCGGTCGCGCTGGCGAACCTCCCCGCTCTGCTCGAGGTCGCGCGGGGCGCGGGGGCGAGCTTCGATCCGCGCGATGCGCTCGGCTGCGCGCGCGCGCTGAAGCGCGCGCTCGCGCAACGCACGGTCGAGGAGGCGCCGAGGGACGGCTGGGCGGACTCCGCGCGCGCGCTGGTCGAGGCCTGGGAATCGGCTATCCTGTCGCCCCCATGAGCGAATGGCCGGTGATCGCCGAGGGCGGCCTCGATCTGTTGAACGAGATCGCGCGCTACCTGCAGGCGCGCGGGATCGAGTCGCGCAAGCAGCGCCCGCCTCCGGGCGCCTGTTCGAGCGGCTGAGGGACGAAGCTGTGGCTCGCGGTCGCGGGCCCCGATCTGCCGGCCGCCCAGCGCGCGCTCGAGCAGCGCTGGCTCGACGGCCTGCCGCAGGCCGCGCGCGCGAGCGCGGATGCGACGATCGATCTGGAAGCCGAATCGAACGCCTGTCCGGCCTGCGGCGGCGTGATCGCGCGCGGCGAGATGCGCTGCCGCGGCTGCGGGCTGCGCTTCGGCTGAGCCCGTGCTCGATTGAGCCTGCGGCTACTGGACCTCGACGCTGCCGTCGAGATTCTCGACCAACGCGAGGCCGGTGTCGTAGCGCACGACCGACAGGTCCTTGGTCTGCCCGATCGCCCCGCCGCAAGTGAACTGGGTGCCGTTGCCGTCCGCGAGCATGTAGCTGGGCGCGAGCACGCGGTGCACCAGCGTGCCCGTCTGCGGATCGAGCGTGGCGGAGTTCAGATAGCCGGTCGTCGGATTGCGCGCGATCCAGCCATGCGTCGGCAGCACGACGCCCTCCTCGGTCACCGGCACCGGCGCGTGGCTGACGACCACCACGAGTCCATTGCTCCACTCCTGACGCAGCACCGGCACCTTCAGATCGAGCCCGCTCTTGAGCGCCTGCGACAGCGTCTGCCACTGGGCGCCGGAACTGCCTTCGCGGTAGCGCACGCTCTGGATGGTCGCGGCGGCCCATTCATCCTGCAACGAGCGGAACAGGTAGTACTCCTTGACCTGTTCGGGAATCGTCTTGTACTCGCCGACGCTGGTCAGGTTCCCGTTGGTCATCAGGAAGCCGTTGAACGCGTACGAGATCTGCGTCGCGCGGTACTCCTGGATCTGCGCGTCGACCAGCGGGTACGTGAAGCCGATCGGGAAGAAGCGCGACGGCGGCCCGAGCCCGAAGCCGTAGTGCTTGCCGCGCACGCAAAACAGTTCGTAGTCCGGCATGATGGGCTGGGCCTGGCCGCTGGTCGCCGGGAAGGCCGGCGCGCCGCCCGTCGACAGCGTGCGGTAGGTGCCGTCGAGATAGCCCGCGTAGAAGGTGTCGAAGCGCGTCTCGAAACCGCTGAAGGAGCCTTCGCCGACGGTTGCGCCGCCGGTGCGTTCGCCGGCGTGCTGGTAGAGCGACTTGTACGAGCGGATCGCGCCGCGCAGCGTGCGGTCACTCGGCGAGCGCGCGTCCTGCGACAGCGCGCCGCCGACGTTCTGCCCGCTGGCGGTGGTGATCAGATCGGGGGCGGAGATGCAGTTGATGTCGAAGTAGGCGGCATTGGTGCCGTAGACGTCGACAAAGGTCTGCGCTTCGCGCTCCCAGTGCTTTTGTGCGCGGCGCGGCGCCAGAATGCGCGAGTGGTAGATGCCCGAACCGGGCTGGGACAGGTCGATGGACATCCCGAAGCCCTTGCGGTAGCTGAGGTCGTTCAGCTTCAAACCGTCCTCGAAGTTCTCGTAGGAACCGGGAGTCTCCGAGTAGTTCGGGTTGTCGTCGAAGCCGACGGCCTGGTCGAGGCTGAACAGGTCCGTGTACAGCGCGCAGCGCCAACCCGCGTCGAGCCCCTCGTCGAGCGTGTCGAGCATCTGCTGCGCCGTTCCGCCGAGTGGATTGGGCGGCACGTGAGTCGACGCGCGCCGATTGAGGCCGAAGCGCATCCAGTGGAATTTCATCAGATACACGTCGTCGAAACCGAACGACCGCAGTTGCTTCAGCTTGAGGTGCTCGAGCGCGTAGGAAGCCCCCTCCTCGGGTGAGCCGGCCAGCGTCACAGCGACGCGTCGCGCGAGCTGCGACACGCGCGGAGAAGGCGGCGCACTCGATTCGACGAACAAGTCCGTCACGTCGCGCGACACGCCGACCCAGCCGCTCTCGTCGAGCAGGCTGATCGTGTTGTCGGACGCGCGCGTGTACTGCATCTGTTCGCTGTAGAAAGCCTGCCCCCCCAACTGCGAGAACAGCGCCGGCACGTGCTGCGCCGCATTCGAGCGGAACAGGTCGATGAACGCCGAATGGAACCAATCGTCGTTCACCAGCGTGATGCCGATCTGGTCCATGTAGGCGAGGTGGACCTTCTCGTAGCTCGGCACGGGCTGACCCTGCTGCGCCGAGACGAGACCGAGTGTCCAACCGAAGTAGTTGTCGCCCGCCTGGCCAGCGCTCGGATCGAGCCCGCGCACGCGCACCTCGAGCGCGCGCCCGTGCAGCGTGAACTCGTGGCGACGCCGATGCACGGAAACGCCGCCGCCGAGCTTGGGAGCCTCGTCGCGCCATTCGAACCAGATCGTCGAGCCGGACTGCCCGTGGGCCTCCAGCACGTGGGTGGCCTGGGACTCGAACTGCTGCGGGCTC
The DNA here is from genome assembly GCA_016872755.1 of Planctomycetota bacterium. Classification (GTDB taxonomy): domain Bacteria; phylum Planctomycetota; class UBA1135; order UBA1135; genus GW928-bin9. The sequence goes on along the minus strand of VGZE01000209.1, from coordinate 2,147 downwards.
CACAGGTTCACTCCGAAGCCCTGCACGTAATAGATTCCGCCGTCGCGCAGCACCTCGAGTCCGCTGTGCTTCTCGAGCACGCGCAGCGTGCCTTGCGAGAAGCTCGGATGGTCGAGGTCGAGCACGTATTCGACCCAGTCGGCTCCGCCCGGCGCATCCCAGCGCAGCCGATAGTCATTCGTCGGGGCGTCGTACCAGATCGCGCTCGCTCCGACCGCCAGCGCACCGCGCGGCCGCATCACGTCGGTCGCGCCCGCGCTCGGCGCCGGTAGCGCTTGCAGATGCAGCGGCGGTGAGGTCCACAGCGAGGCGTCCGACAGGCGCACGTGCGCGCTCTGCAGGAACAAATCGATCGGACCCCCGGAAGCAGGTGGTGAGATCGATGCGTTGATCGCGAACGTGGGCGGAATGGGGTTCAGCACGAGGCCGAGCGGATTCAGCCACAGCGCCGCATTCGGACCGAGTGGCAACGGGCCGGGCAAGACGGCTGGAGACATGGCCACGAAGGACAGCCAGTTCGCTGCCTGGCTGGGACTCGACGCGTGATCGAGACCGGGCAGCGAGAATTCCAGCCGCAGCGGGTCGCCTTGGAAAACCTCGACGTACCCGGCCGTCGGGCCCTTGGGGTGATAGGCCGGCGCGACGTCGATCACCTGGGACTGCGCGACCGAAATCCCGATGCTGATCGCCAGAGACGCGCGGAGCGCGCGAGTGAGCCGCCGTGCGAGTGCGGCCGCAACGAAAATACTCATGATGCAGAGTGTCCTGGGCGAACCCCCCGCGAGAGCAGGGCTAGGCCATTGCCGGAAGCAACATGCTAGCCCGCCGCGGTTCAATCGCGCAAGCGCGTCACGAGCACGAACACGCCATAACCGAGCGCACAGCACGTCGCCAACGCGAGCAAACCGGCCAGCCATTTCAGAGGCAACGGCCACTGTTCGATATCGCTCGTCAACCACCCCTGCTGCGCGGCCACGCGTGGGCGCGTCGCGCTCGAAGGCGGAGGCGGCACATCCGCGCCTGCGACGCCGACGCGCGGCCCGGCGACCTCACGACGCGGCTCGAGCAGGATCTCCGGCTCGAGTTCGCGGCCCGCGGCGGGCACCGCGATCCGGGCCGACGGCACGAAGGTGGTCTCGACCACGACGGGATCGTTCTCGCCGCGCAGGCGCAGCCGCAAGCGCACGTCCCCGACCAGGAACTCGGAACTGTCTTCCAACTGGAGCTCCGGCACGCGCCTGGCCTCGCCATCGGCCGATGCGATGCCGTTGCGCGAGCCGAGGTCGACCAGGCGCCAGCGGTCCGCCGCGAATTCGAGGCGCGCGTGCTGCCTGCTGACCGAGGTCGCGCCCAGCGCAACCTGGCACTCGGCGCTGCGCCCGATCAGCGCGCCGCTCTCGACGCGGAAGGAGCGGCCGAGATCGGGACCGGAGAGGACGTGCAGGGTCGGCATGGCTAGCCGGCGAGCTCCCGCGCAGCGCGCACGAGGCGCCGCTCGAGTTCGGCGGGCTCGACGCGCCCCTTGCACAGCACGCGTCCGGCATGCTCGAGCACCGGGATCGAGCGACCGTGGCGGGCAAGCAGCGCGGGATCGGAGTCGATATCCACCTTGCGCAGCTCGTAGCGCGGCGCATGCGCGAGTGCGGCGAGCTCGCGCTCGAGCTCGTCGCACAGCGCGCAGTCGCGGCGCGAGTACAGCACGAGGACGAGCACGGGCGCTTCGTTCGCGCGCCGGGACCAGAGCTTCTCGAACACAGCGAGCGAGCGTAGCAAAGCCGATCGGCGGTGGTAGCTTGGTCGCGTGGCGGAGACCAGGACCTCGGACGGCGCGGGCCCGGCGCTGCGCGCGCGCGGGCTCGGCCACGACTACGCCGTCGGGCGCGGCTTCGGCCGAGCGCGCGCGAGCGTGCTGCGCGGCCTCGAGCTCGAGCTGGCCCGAGGCGAGGCGCTCGGACTGCTCGGCCCCAATGGCTCCGGCAAGTCGACGCTGCTGCGCCTGTGCGCGGGCCTCGAGCGCCCGCGCGCGGGCGAGCTCGAGGTGCTCGGACTCGCACCAGAGCACGCCGCCGCGCGCGCGCGCGTCGGCTACTGCCCGGAGGACTCGCCCTGGCCGGCCGAGTTGGAACTCCACGAGGCGCTCGAGCTGC
>VGZE01000208.1 GCA_016872755.1 Planctomycetota bacterium | reverse complement strand
GATGAAGGGCCCGGAGCAGGCAACGGCTACGTCCGCGCGCCCTTCGAGTCCCCCCGCCATCGAGTCCAAGTACTAAACTCCGCGGACGCGAGGGCGCGTCTGCGCGCCCGAGCGCACGCGGAGTCGGGCGCGCGTCCGCGCGCGCCCAAGTCCGCGCGCGCAGCGCGCGGACCTTGCATGCGTGCATGGCGCTGGCCCCTTGTTCGGATCCCGCGTCTGTGCGGCGGCTGTGACCAGAAGGGTGAGAAAATGGGGGAGTCGCGCGCTGCGCGCGCGACTTACGTGCGCGAAGACGCGCCCGTGACTTCGCATTCGCGCGGGTCGCGCAGACGCGACCCGCGCGAATGCGAAGTTCATGACTTGGACTCGATGAACATCCCGGACTCGACGGCGCGTCTGCGCGCCCGTCTTCGATGGGCCGCGTCCGATCGCGTTGCTCGTCTCGTCCTTCTAGTCGCCCGGGGCCGACCGCAGCACGAGCGCCCAGACTCGCCCCTCGGTGTCTTTCAGGTGCTGCGGTTCGCCCAGCGACTCGAGCGCGGCGAGGAACTCGGGATCGAGCTGCGCGTCGGCCCAGCCCATCCGCTCGGGCAGCACGCGGTCGACGACTGCGACGACGCCGCCGCCGGAGGCGAGCACGGTGCGCGTGCGTTCGAGCAGGGCCGAACGCTCGGGCGAGCCGATCGCGGACCCGAAACCGGCGGCGAGACTCGCATCGGCGATGTCGACTCCCTCGCGGGGTGCGCGCAAGAGCGCCTTGCCGGTCAGCGGATCGAGCGCGAGCACGAGGCCACGCGTCGGCGCGGTCGGAGCCGGTCGCGCGAGCGCCGCCGCCAGTTCGAGCCGCGGCGCGATGTCCGCTGCGCGGTTCGGCCACAGCAGCAGAATGCCGTTGGACCGCGCGAGCAGGACCACGGCAACGGTCAGCAAGAGGGGTGCGCGCAGGTGCTGCCAGCCGCTGGTGAGCGTCCGCGCCAGGGTCAGGGCGGGCGGCGGGCGCAGGCACAGCCCGACCAGCAGCAGGAACGGCGCAACATTGCCGGTGTGGTACTCGAGGTTGCCCGGCTGCCACCACGCGAAGAACAGGTAGCGCAACGCGATCCACGCGCCGAGCCCGAGCAGTGCTCGCCCGAATCCCCCGCGCAGCTGGCGCGGCGGCACCAGCGGCAGGAGCAGCATGCCGAGTGCGATCAGGCCGAGCGGCAGCGAGGTCCAGGTGATCCAGGCCAGCGCGGCCAGGGAGAGCCCGGCGGCCTGCCCGAACTGCGTGAGGCCCGGCGTACGGCCCCACTGCCCGGTTTCGGCCAGGCCGCGCAGCCAGGACAGGAAGGCGCTTTCGCCTCCGGCCCAGGCCCACGCGCCGGCGTAGAGGCCGAGGGTGACGCCGCCCGCGGCGAGGGTGGCGCGCAGCGCGTGCGCCGGCCGAAGCAGCACGAACAGCGCCGGCACGACGAGCACGGAGTCCTGGCGCAGCAGGCAGGCCAGGCCCAGCCACAGGGCTGGTCGATGCCAGCCTTCGTCGGACAGACCGAGGCAAATCCGCAAGCTGCACACGACGAGCCCGGTACTGGCGGCGATGGCGGGCAGGTAGGTCTCGCCGCTGGCTGCGTAGAGCCAGTTGCCGGCCGCGACGGCGCAGATCGCACCCAACAGCGCCCCGCGCACCAGGCCCGCGATCTGGGCGACGAATCCCGCGACCAGGGCTGCACAGGCGGCCCCGCCGGCGGCCGCGACCAGTTGCTCGGCGCGCCAGGCCGTCGCGAAGCCCGGCTCGGCGCCGCAGCCGAGCAGCGCGCGCTGAACGAGCGCATCCAGCACGTGCACCAGCAGGTGGTGGGCATTCCAGACCAGGCCGCCCGGCGCGGAGAGCATCTGGTCGGCGTAGTCGAGCACGTCGTTGCCGAGCACGACGCCGTCGGAGCGCGCGTCGAAGGTCGTCGCGTAGAGTGCGAAGGTCGCGGCCGCGACCGTGAGCGCGACCGCCGCGCGCGCCGGCCCGGCCGGCGCTACGAAGGGCGCCGGTTCGCGCGTGTCGGAGTGGCTCGCGCTGGATCCTCGCATGGAGCGCGGATCGTACCGGTTCGAGCCGCCGAATCCGCGCGCGGTCGGCGACTGGCGCCTTGCGACCGCAGCGCGAGCGAAGTAAGTTCCAGTCTCGCTCCATGAATTCATCCCGTCCGCGTCCAGTGCCCAGAAACAACGCCTGAGCCCGGCCTCGTCGTGATCGGCGCGGGCCATGGGGTTCCCATGAACTCGAACGTCCACACGCAGCACGAGTGTCCGCGGGGGCAGTGCCCCCGAGGGAGCGGCGCGCGATGAGCGACGCGCGTGAATCGGAGCCGGAACGTCCGGTGGGGGGCGAGGGGCGGCCCGAACCCGAGGCGGGGACCGAGCGGCTGCATTTTCGTTCGGTCGGCACGCTCGATCCCGATGCGCCGACGGCCGAGGACCTGCGCGAGGCCTGGCCGGTGCTGTTCCGCGACGAGCGCGTCGACGGATTCCGCACGCTCGGCCGCGCCGAGGCGGACGACTTCTTCCTCTCCCTGTCGAGCGCCGAGCAGGCCGAGTTGTTGCTCGATCTGCCGGGCCCGATGTGATCCAGCTCGCGCCGTCCGAGCAGCGCGAAGGCATGCTGGCGCTGCTCGACGACACGACGCGGCGCGAGGTCACGGCGCTGCTCGCCTATGCCGAGGACGACGCCGGCGGCCTGATGAACACGCGCTTCGCGCGCGTGCGGTCGGACATGACCGTCGACGAGGCGATCCGCTACCTGCGCCGGCAGATCAGCGAGCAGCTCGAACTGATCTACTACGCGTACGTGCTCGACCGCGACCAGGTGCTGCTGGGCGTCGTGTCCTTCCGCGAGTTGCTCGGCGCGCCGGGCACCAAGCAGCTGCGCGAGCTGATGCACACGGACGTGGTCAAGGCGGCCGACGACATGGATCAGGAGGCGCTCTCGCGACTGTTCGCCGAGAGCGACCTGATCGCGCTGCCGATCGTCGATGCCGCCGGGCGGATGAAGGGCATCGTGACGGTCGACGACATCGTCGACGTCGTGCAGGAGGAGGCCACCGAGGACATCCAGAAGATCGGCGCCGTCGAGGCCCTCGATGCGCCCTACATGCAGACGGCCTTCTTCGATCTGTTCAAGAAGCGCGCCGGCTGGCTGACCGTGCTGTTCGTCGGAGAGACATTCACGGTGGTGGCGATGGGCCGCTTCGAGGACGAGATCCAGCGCGCGGCGATCTTGTCCGTGTTCGTGCCGCTGATCATCTCGTCCGGCGGCAACTCCGGCTCGCAGGCCTCGACGCTGATCGTGCGCGCGATCGGCATCGGCGAGTTGCGCCTGCGCGACTGGTGGCGCGTGTTCTGGCGCGAGCTCCTGATGGGCTGCGCGCTCGGCGGCCTGCTCGGGCTGATGGGCCTGCTACGCGTCGTGTATTGGCCGTCGAGCGATGGCGAGGGCGACACCGATCACGCCGTGCTGGTCGGCGCGACGGTCGGCTTCAGCCTGCTGGGCGTCGTGCTGTGGGGCACGCTGGCCGGCTCGATGCTGCCGTTCCTGCTCAAGCGCTTCCGGCTCGATCCAGCCACCGCCAGCGCGCCGCTGGTCGCGACGCTGGTCGACGTGACCGGGTTGCTCCTGTACTTCACGCTCGCGCTCGCACTCCTGTCCGGCACATTGCTCTGACGCCGGGCCATCCCTCGGTCCGGGCCTTCTGTGTGGGCTTGCGGAGCAGGTGTGGTTTTTGTGCTTCGCGCAAGCGAACGCGCATGCGAACCTATGAGGTTGGCCGCCCGCCGCGAGAATCCGATGTCCGACCACCCCGCCAACCCGACCGATTCCGGGAACGAGCCCGCCACCGCGCCCCTCGCCGCAGCCCAGGGCTTCGCGGTCCTGGGTCTGGACCCCAACCTGTTGGCGAGCCTGGCCGAACTCGGCTACGAGGAGCCGACGCCGATCCAACGTGCGTCGATCCCGTTGCTCGTCGCCGGCCGCGACCTGCTCGGGCAGGCCGGCACCGGCACCGGCAAGACGGCTGCCTTCGCTCTGCCGCTCTTGCAGCGCCTGCCGGCCGAGCCCGCCAAGCCGAACCGGCCGCGCGCGCTCGTGCTCGTGCCGACGCGCGAGCTCGCGATGCAGGTCGCGGAAGCCGTGCACCGCTACGGCCGCCACAAGCGCGTGCGCGTGCTGCCGATCTACGGCGGCTCTTCCTTCGGCCAGCAACTGCGCGCGCTCGATCGCGGCGTGGAGATCGTCGTCGCGACGCCCGGTCGCGCGCTCGACCACCTGCAGCGCGGCACGCTGCTCTTGGAGGACGTGCGCACCGTCGTGCTCGACGAGGCCGACGAGATGCTCGACATGGGCTTCAGCGAGGACCTCGACGCGATCCTGCAGCAGACGCCCGACGCTCGGCAGACCGCGCTGTTCTCGGCCACCTTGCCGCCGCGCATCCTCGACATCGCCGAGCAGCACCTGCGCGATCCCGAGCGCATTTCGATCGCGCGCGAACGCGCCAGCAAGGGCGAGCTGCCGCGCGTGCGGCAGGTCGCCTACATCGTGCAGCGCCCGCACAAACCGGCCGCGCTCGGCCGCATCCTCGACATGGAGTCGCCCGGCTCGGCGATCGTGTTCTGCCGCACGCGGCTGGAGGTCGACGAGCTCGTCGAGGCGATGGCCTCGCGCGGCTACAGCGCCGATGCGCTGCACGGCGGCTTCGCGCAGGACCAGCGCGACCGCGTGATGAAGCGCTTCCGCTCCGGCCAGACCGACCTGCTGATCGCGACCGATGTGGCCGCGCGCGGGCTCGACATCGACCACGTCACGCACGTCGTCAACTACGATGTGCCGACGGATCCGGACGCCTATGTGCACCGCATCGGGCGCACCGGGCGCGCCGGCCGGGAGGGCGTCGCGATCACGCTCGCGCAGCCGCGCGAGCACCGCGTGCTGAAGCTGATCGAGCGCGTGACCGGCCAGAAACTCGAGATCGCCCGGCTGCCGACGGTCGCCGACCTGCGCAATCGGCGCCTGGAGCTGACGCGCGCGTCGCTGGAGGAGGCGTTGGGCGCCGGCGGGCTCGAGGGGTTTCACGCGCTGGCCGAGGAACTGGCCGGCGCGGCCGACCCGATCGACGTCGCGGCGGCTGCGCTGAAGCTGTACCACGAGCGCGTGCACGCCGGCGATGCGCACGACGAGCAGGACGTGCCCGACGCGTCGCGCGAGCTCGAGCGCCGCGGTCCGCCGCCGCCGCGCTATGAGCGCGGCGACCGGCCGGGCCAGCCG
>VGZE01000207.1 GCA_016872755.1 Planctomycetota bacterium | reverse complement strand
CTCGTAACCGACCGCCGCCGCCGCCTGGATCGCTGTGCGCCCCATCTGCTCGCGCAGTTTCAGGTTCTTCACGACGACCGGCGACGGGCATTCCTCGATCAGCTTCTGGTGGCGTCGCTGCACCGAGCACTCGCGCTCGCCCAGGTGCACGCCGTGGCCGTGCTTGTCGAAGAGCACCTGGATCTCGATGTGGCGCGGCTGATCGAGGTAGCGCTCCATGTACATGCGGCCGTCGCCGAAGGAGGCGAGCGCTTCACCGCTCGCCGTTCGGAAGGCGCCCGCAAGCTCGCTCTTCGAGCGCACGACGCGAATGCCCTTGCCGCCGCCGCCGGCGGAGGCCTTGAGCATGATCGGGTAGCCGATCTTCTCCGCCTCCGCGAGCGCCGCGTCGACGTCGGCGACCGGCTCGACGAGCCCGGGCACGACCGGCACGCCGGCCGCCTTCATGCGGCGACGCGACTCGATCTTGTCGCCCATCGCCTCGATCGCGGCGGGCGGCGGACCGATCCACACGAGGCCCGCCTTCGTCACCTCCGCGGCGAAGTCCTCGTTCTCGGACAGGAATCCGTAGCCCGGGTGGATCGCCTCGGCGCCGCTCTTCTTCGCGGCCGCGATGATCTTGTCCATCCGCAGGTACGAATCGCGCGGCAGCGCGCCGCCCAGACCGATCGCGCGGTGCGCCATGCGCGTGTGCAACGCGGCGCGATCGAAGTCGGAGTAGACCGCTACGGTCTCGATGCCCATTTCGCGGGCGGAGCGGATCACGCGCAGCGCGATCTCGCCGCGGTTGGCAATCAGGATTCGTTTGAACATGAGGGGGGCGGATATGAGAGCACGCGGACGGGCTCGCGGCCACTCGACGCCCCGACGCGTCGTTTTCAGTAGGCCGAATCGAGCAGCAGAACGCCGCAGGTTTGCCCCAGCGCGACGCTCTGCGTGAACGGGTCGGCGTGCGCTGCCTGCGCGAGCAGCGCGTCGAGCGGGCCGTCGATGCGCTCGGCCCATTCGCGCGCGTAGCGAGGATGCACGCTACGGTCGGCGAACCAACCGCGGATGCGCTCTCGAGCCTCGGTGAGGCTCGTCGGATCGCAACGCAGCACGTTGGCGACTTCTCGATGCAGCTCGATGCTGCGCTCCTCGGCGAGTCGATGCGCGTTCACTCGTCGAATCCTAGCGCGGAGCCGATCCGACCGGAACCGATCGCGGCCTGCAGCATGTGCCCTGGGCACGCTCGTGACCTACCGTGCTCAGGCGTGCCGCGATCTGTACTCCGCGGAAGAGTCGGGCACCAAAGGCGGCCAGCTACAACGGAATGTTCCCGTGCTTGCGCGGCGGCCGCTCTTCGTGCTTCGTCCGCAGCAGATTGAGCGCGCGGATCAGCGTCGGCCGCGTGCTCGAGGCCTCGATCACGTCATCGATGTAGCCACGCGCGGCGGCGCGGTAGGGATTGTTGAACGTGGCCTCGTACTCGTCGCTCTTCTGCTTGAGCATCGCGGCCGGGTCCTTGGCGCCCTGGATCTCGCGCCGGTGGATGATCTGCGCGGCGCCCGCCGCCCCCATCACCGCGATCTGCGCATTCGGCCAGGCCAGGTTCAGGTCGGCGCGGACGTGCTTGCTCGCCATCACGTCATAGGCGCCGCCGTAGGCCTTGCGCGTGATCACCGTCAGCTTCGGAACGGTCGCCTCGCAGTAGGCGTACAACAGCTTCGCGCCGTGCCGGATGATCCCGCCGTACTCCTGCTCGGTACCTGGCATGAACCCGGGCACGTCCTCGAACGTCACGACCGGGATGTTGAACGCGTCGCAGAAGCGGATGAAGCGCGCGGCCTTCTCCGAAGCCGCGATGTCGAGCACGCCGGCCAGCACGGCCGGCTGGTTCGCGACGATGCCGGCGACGTGACCTCCGAGACGGGAGAAGCCGATGATGATGTTGCGCGCGAAGGCCGGCTGCACTTCGAGGAACGAGCCCTCGTCGACCACGAGCTCGATCACGCGGTGCATGTCGTACGGCTTGCTCGCGTCCTCCGGCACGATCGTGTCCAGCGCCGGGTCGCGGCGGTCGAACGGGTCCTCGGTGAGCTTGAACGGAGCCGATTCCGCGTTGTTCAGCGGCAGGTAGGTCAGCAACCTGCGCAACAGCGCGAGGCAGGCCCGGTCGTCGGGGCTGGTGAAGTGCGCGACTCCCGAGCGCGAGGCGTGCACGTCGGCGCCGCCCAGCTCCTCGCTGGTGACGTCCTCGTGCGTGACGGCCTTGACCACGTCCGGCCCCGTGATGTGCATGTACGAGGTGTTCTCGACCATCAGGATGAAGTCGGTGATGGCCGGGCTGTACACGGCGCCGCCGGCGCAGGGCCCCATGATCGCCGAGATCTGCGGCACGACACCCGAGGCGCGCGTGTTGCGCCAGAAGATCTCGGCGTAGCCGCCCAGCGACTGCACGCCTTCCTGGATGCGCGCTCCGCCGGAATCGTTGAGACCGATCAGCGGGACGCCGACCTTGGTGGCCATGTCCATGACCTTGCAGATCTTCTCGGCGTTGGTCTCCGAGAGTGATCCGCCGAAGACCGTGAAGTCCTGGCTGTAAAGGTACACCGGTCGGCCCTCGACCAGTGCGTGTCCGGTCACGCAGCCGTCGCCCAGGATCTTCTGCTTCTCCATGGCGAAGTCGGTGCAGCGGTGCGTGACGAAACGGTCGATCTCGACGAAGGAGCCGTCGTCCACGAGCAGATCGATGCGCTCGCGGGCGGTCAGCTTGCCCTTCTTGTGCTGCGCCTCGACGCGCTCCTGGCCGCCGCCGGCGAGCGTGAGCTCGCGCATGCGGCGCAAGCGGTCGAGCGGAGACTCGACGGAGACGGACGAGCGGGCTTGGGTGTCGGGAGCGCTCATGGCTGGAGGGTTCATGGGGACTTGGTGCGGGCAGGCTAGTGCATTCGACGCGGCAACTCGACCAGCTCGGTCAGAACGCCGCCGGTAGCGCTCGGATGGACGAACGCGATGCGCGTGTCGTGCGCGCCCGGACGCGGCGCCGCGTCGATCATGCGCAGCCCGGCCCGTTGCAGCGCCGCGACGGCGGCCGCGACGTCGTCGACGACGTAAGCGAGGTGATGCAGGCCGGGCCCGCGCTTGGCGAGGAAGCCGCTGATCGGGGAATCGGGCGCGGCCGGCTCGACCAGCTCGATGCGCTGCGCGCCGGCATGCACCATCAGCACGTTGACCTTCTGGTCGGCGACGTGCTCGATGCCGCCGTCGGTCATGCCCAACGCGCCGACGTAGACCTTGCGGGCCTCCGCGATGCTCGGCACGGCGATCGCGACGTGATCCAGGCCGCGCACGAGGCCGGCCAACGCGGGGTGCGGAACGGACGCGCCCATCACAAAACCTCCGGGGGCTGGTAGCGGCCGAACTCGCGCTCGAGCACGGCGCAGATCTCGCCGATCGATGCGAGCGCGTCGACGGCGGCGAGTATCGGCGGCAGCATGTTGTCGCGCCCGCGCGCCGCCGTCGCGACGGCGGCCAGCGTGCCCTCGACGCGCGCGGCGTCACGTTCGGCGCGCACGGCCGACAACTCGGCCAGCACCTGCTCGCGCGCGCCCGCGGCCGGACGGAAGATGCGCGCCGGCGGCTCGGGCTGCTCGAACTTGTTCACGCCGACGACGACCTCGTCGCCGCGCTCGACCGCGCGCTGCCAGGCCAGCGCGCTCTTGTGGATCTCGCGCTGCATCCAGCCGGACTCGATCGCGGCGATCGAGCCGCCCAGCGCGTCGATCTCGCGCATCAGCGCGTTCGCGCGCGCCTCGAGCACGTCGGTCAGCGCCTCGACGAGCGGAGAACCGCCGAGCGGGTCCACCACGTCGGCGACGCCGCTCTCGAAGGCCAGCACCTGCTGCGTGCGCAGCGCCAGGCGTGCGGACTCCTCGCTGGGCAGCGAAAGCGCCTCGTCCCGCGAATTCGTGTGCAGGGACTGCGTGCCCCCCAGCACGGCGGCCAGCGCCTGGATCGCCACGCGCACGGCATTGTTGTCGGGTTGCTGCGAGGTCAGCGTCGATCCGGCGGTCTGTGTGTGGAAGCGCAACATGCAGCTCTCCTCCTTCCTCGCGCCGAACTCCTCCTTCATGATGCGCGCCCACATGCGGCGCGCGGCGCGGAATTTGGCGACTTCCTCGAACAGATGGTTGTGCGCGTTGAAGAAGAACGACAGGCGCGGCGCGAACTCATCGAGCTCCAGCCCGGCCTCGAGCGCCGCGCGCACATAGGCGCGGGCGTTGGACAGCGTGAAAGCCACTTCCTGCGCGGCCGTCGAACCCGCCTCCCGGATGTGGTAGCCGGAGATCGAGATCGTGTTCCACTGCGGCACCTCGCGCGCGCACCAGGCCATCAAGTCGGTGACCAGGCGCAACGAGGGCGCGGGACGGAAACGGTAGTTCCCGCGCGCCGCGTATTCCTTGAGGATGTCGTTCTGCACCGTGCCGCGCAGGCGCGTCGGATCCACGCCCTGCCGGCGCGCCGCGGCGACGTACATCGCGAGCAGGATCGGGGCGGTCGCGTTGATCGTCATCGAGGTCGAAACCTCGCCGAGCGGGATGCCCTGGAACAACTGCTCGAGATCGCGCAGCGTGTTGATCGGCACGCCGACCGCGCCGACCTCCGGCGCGGCGAGCGGGTGATCGGAGTCGTAGCCGATCTGCGTCGGCAGGTCGAAGGCCACCGACAGCCCGGTTTGTCCGCTCGACAGCAGGAGCTGGAAGCGCCGGTTCGTTTCGCGCGCGCTCCCGAAGCCCGCGTACTGTCGCATCGTCCACAGACGCGAGCGGTACATCGTCGCATGGATGCCGCGCGTGTATGGATATTCGCCGGGCAGGCCGGGTCCGCCGCCGTAGAGCACGTCGAGCTGCGACCCGAGCCCGGCACTGGTCGCGAAGCGGCGTCGCTCCGCATGACGGGCCTGGGCCCGCGCGTACGCCCCGCGGCGCCAACGTGCGAGGTCGTCGGCGTCGGTCGCGGGCACGGGCTCGGGAGGCATGGGCGGGCTGCTCGGACCGCGTTCGCTGGGCAGGTTCGAGCTTGGCGATTCTAGAGCCGCGCGCGCGCAGCGACAACGCGCGGCGCCGACGCGTGTCTTACGCATGCTCGGCACGCTCGAGCGTAGGATGCCCGCAGCATGCCCCGCAGCTCTCTTCCGCGCGTTCAAGCCTGGGTCCTGTGCACGCTCTTGGCCGTGATTGCCGGCAGCACGGCCTGGCTGCTCCTTTTCAGGGGAGAGCACAAGAACTTCGACGGCGCACTGACGCGCGCGCCGGCGCCGCCCGCCGCCGGCGG
>VGZE01000206.1 GCA_016872755.1 Planctomycetota bacterium | reverse complement strand
TCGTCGATGCGCGCGCCTGCATCAGCTACCACACGATCGAGAGCCGCGAGCCCGTGCCGCGCGAGTTGCGCGCCGGGCTCGGCGCATGGGTCTTCGGCTGCGACGTGTGCTCGGAGGTCTGCCCGTGGGGGGCGCGCGCACCGAGCCTGGCCGAGCGCTTCGGCACGCACGCCGCGCTCGCGCAAGCACGGGCCGCGGACTGGCTGCAGTTGACGGAACCTGAGTTCGCGCAGCGCTTCGAGGGCTCGGCGCTGCGCCGAGCCGGCGCGGCCGGCCTGGCGCGCAACGCGGCGCACGCGCTCGGATCGCTCGAGCCGGACGAGCGCGACCGCGCCGCCTTGCTGAGCGTACTCGATGCGCACGCGTCGGAACTGGTGAGGACTGCCGCGGCCTGGGCGCTCGCGCGGCGCTATCGCGACGATCGCGGCACGCTGGCTGCGCTCGAACGAGCCGCCGTGCGCGAACCGGTCGATGCCGCGCGAGACGACATGCGCGAAAACTTTTCCTCCCCAGGCGTCGCGACCTGACGACCGGCGCCGCACGACCGTCGCATTGGCGCGACGGCGGCCTTGGCGAGGGCCAGGAGGGCCTCCGGCCTGCTCCCGACGGTCGGCGGAGCCCTCGACGGAACACGCGGGCCCGCGCACGCGTCGATTCTGCGCGACGACCCGCGAACTGGCGGTCGTCCGGCCGTCGCACCTCGCAGGCTTCGCCAAACGCTTGGCCGACCTTCACTTGGGATTGACGACCCAGGTCGAGACTCGCGCTTGGCAGCCCTCATGCGAGGGGACTGGCACGAGCCGCGCATGCCGCGGCCGGCATCGAGGACGCACATCATGGATCAAGTGGACTTCTACGGCGATCGCAAGTACTGCCACCACTGCGGCGAGTACGTGCACTACCTGATGAGCCTGGAGCATTCGTACTGCGCCGGGTGCGGCAATCGCGTGCGCCTGTTCTCGGAGGCCGACTGGGCCCAGTTCCACGAGCAGATCCGCGAGCAGCGCCCCAAGGGCGGCCGCCCGCGCAAGAACCGCGAATCGGCTTGATGCTCCCCGGCTAGCGATTCAAGCCCGCGTTGAGGCGCCGCCACATCTCGCCGGCGCGGATCTGGCCCTGCGGATCGCCGATCGACTGATACCACTGCTCCAGGCGTTTCCAGGCGTCGACTTCTCCGGCGCAGGTCTGCTCCAGCACCTTGGCCGCGTTCTCGGCCGCCTGGCGGTGGCCGCAGCGCTCGAACGCATCGAGCGCGAGGATGCGCACCTCGACTTCCGAGACTCCCGGCGGGCGCAACTGCGCGACCATGTCGAGCGCCTCGCCGAGCCGCCGCACGTCGCGCATCCGCGTGTGCAGGTCCACGAGTCGCAAGGCCAGCGCATGGGAATCGGGCGGCCGGTAGGCCAGGCGCGCCTCGATCGAGCGCGTCTCCTCGGCCACGGCGGCGACTTCCTTCCACTCGGCCTGGACCTGATCGGCGCTCTCGTCGTCACCGAGCTCGCGCAGGCACTGGGAGATCAGGTACCAGGGGCGCGGATCCGCCGGCGCCAGGACGCGCGCGCGCTGAGCGGCCTCCAGCGCGCCTTGCGATTCGCCCATGTCGTAGAGCACCTGCGCGAGGAAGGACTGCGCCTCGGCGTGATCGGGCTCGAGTTGGAGCACACGACGCAAGCCGGCCAGCGCGCCATCGAGATCGCCCAGCCGCATCTTCGACAGCGCCAGGCCGCGCAGGGCCTCCGGACTGGTCGGATTCGCCTCGACGACGCGCTCGTAGTGCGCGAGGGCCTGCTCGTAGCGGCCGAGGCCGTAGTAGCAGTGGCCGAGCGCCTGAGTCGTGCCCACCTGGCTAGGGGCGTGCGCGAGGAAGCGCTCGTGCGCGTCGACCGAGTCCTCGTAGCGGCGGAGCTTGTAGTAGGTGGCGCCGAGCATCAACAGCGCCGGCGGGAAGTCGGGCCGCTCCTCCAGCAGTGCGTAGGTGCGCTCGAGCGTCTCCTGGAATTCGCGGCGCACGAAGGCCTTGCCGGCGGCGGCGAAGCTCTTGCGCTGCGCTTCGTCGATCGCCGAGAGCTGGTCCTTCGTCGCGTAGAGATCCTTCCACGCGTCCGCCGCGGCACGCGGCAGGTCGCGCGGGCGCCGCGCGAACACGCCCTGACGCGACCACGAAGCGGTCGGACCGGACTCGGCGGCTGCGGCGGGCTCCGGAGCAGCGACCGTCGAGTCGGGCGCCGTCGCGAGCAGCGCTTGCGCCGCGGCCTCCGCCGTCAGACCCGACTGGATGCTCGCGATCTCCACGGGCTTGGTCTGCGGCGGGGGCGCGGGCGCGTCCGAGCAGCCGGCCCCGATCACGGCCAACGCACCCAACCAGGCGATCACTCGCGGTGCGCTCACTTCGCGGCCCCCGTCTTGCGCTCGACCGTGATCACGCCGTCGGCCGGCACGCGCTCCTGCCTTTGCACGTGCCCGTCCGGCCAGCGCACCTCGAGCACGTCCACCAGCTCCGCGGCCCCGAGCCCGAAGTGCGCCTCGGCGGGCACGGCGGATTGGTAGCCACCGGCCGTGCGGATCTCGCGCGAGCGCACGACGTCTCCGCAGCGCGCGGTGACGCGCGCACCGATCGACTGCGTGTTCGGGGCTTCACCCGCGACGCGCACGCGCAACCAGTGCGTGCCCGCGGCGCCGCCCAGGTTCTCGAGCACGCGCACGGGTCCGCCGCGCACCAGCGCGACGAGATCGAGATCGCCGTCGCCGTCGAGATCGGCCGGCGCGCTCGCGCGCGTCACGAGCGGCCCCGCGTCGGACAACGGCTCGGGCGCGAACTTCGGCTTCGTCCGATCGGTGGACACGTTGCGGTACAACTGGTCGCGCTGCGCGTAGCTCGAGTCGGTGCCCGGCTCGTCCGCTTGCGGATAGACGTGGCCGTTGAACACGTGCACGTCGATGTCGCCGTCGTGATCGTAGTCCTCCAGCGCCGTGCCCCAGCCGAGCAACGGCCGGCTCGGCCCGCCCAGCCCCAGCGGCCCGCTGCGCTCCTTGAACATCGGCGCGAGCTTCACGCCGTCCTTGTTGCGCCGCTCCTTGGGCCAGAACAGCGCGTTCTCCTCGCCGCTGAACACGGTCACGAACAACTCGGCGAGGCCGTCGCCGTCGAGGTCATTGCAGCCGATGCCCATCGAAGCGAGCTCCTTGCCCGCGCTGGTCGTCGCGGCGCCGCGCGCGTTGCCGACCTCGGCGAACTTGCCGCCGCCCTGGTTCTCCCACAGGTGATTGGGCTGCGAATCGTTCGCGACGTACAGGTCCGCGTCGCCGTCCTGGTCGTAGTCGAGCGGCATGCAGCCCAGTCCGAAGGCGGCGCTCGGCGGGCGGAAGCCCGCGCTCATCGAAGCGTCCTGGTACCGGCCCGCGCCGAGATTGCGATACAGCTGATCGTGCACGGGCGTCAGGCCCTGCGGGCCGCACATCACCGGCAGCTCCTTCCAGCGACACTTGCCGCTGGTGCGCGAGGCGATCTCGCGCGTGTCGAAGGCGAGGTAGCGGATCACGGCGAGATCGAGCCAGCCGTCGCCGTCGTAGTCCAGCGCGGCAGCGCTGCTGCCCCAGCCGTCGCCGACGAAGCCGGGCTTCTCGACCTCCTGGAAACCGCGACCGGCCTGATTCAGGAACAGGCGCGTCGGCCCCCACTGTGTGACCACCAGATCGAGCCAACCGTCGCCGTCGAAGTCGCCGCTCGCGCAGCCCATGCCCCAACGCCCGCCCGACATCGCCCATGCGGCACCGGCCGGCTCGAAGCGGATGCGACCGGGCTCGCTCGTGTTCAGGAACAGGCGCGGCGGCAGGCCCGGCTCGCCCTTCTGCGCACGCTCGAGCGTCGAGCCGTCCACGACGACCAGATCGGCATCGCCGTCGCCGTCGAAGTCGCCCAATGCGAGGCCGCCGCCGTTCACCTCGATGATGTAGTCCTGCTGCGGCGTCCCGCACGTCGTCAGGACGCCGGGCAGCGCCGTGTCGCCGACCTCGCGGAACTGTGGCGTGGAGGCGAGGAACAGGATTTTCAGGAGCATCGGGGGGCGGGATCTCGGGTCAGGCAGGCGATCAGGTCTGCGCGCGGCTGATCCAGCGCGGCACGCGGGGCGCATCATAGGCCTCGAGGCGCTCGAGCAGCCCTTCGGGGTCCGTATCCGAGAGAACCATCGATCGGTTGGCGGCGGGCACGAACTTTTCGCCGACCGCGTGCTCGACCAGTGCGAGCAGCGCGTCGTAGTAGCCGTCCACGTTCAGCAGGCCGCAAGGTTTTCCGTGCAGCCCGAGTTGGCTCCAGGTCAGCACCTCGAAGAACTCCTCGAGCGTCCCGAACCCGCCCGGGAGCGCGACGAACGCGTCGCTCAGGCTCGCCATCAACGCCTTGCGCTCGTGCATGGTCTCGACGATGTGCAGCTTGGTCAGCCCGGTGTGACCGACCTCGCGCTCGACCAGCGTGCGCGGGATCACGCCGATCGCCTGCCCGCGCGCGGCGAGCACCGCGTCGGCGACGGCGCCCATCAGCCCGACGCGGCCGCCCCCGAAGACGAGACCGACGTTGCGACGGGCGAGCAGCGCTCCGAATTCCTGGGCCACGCGGCGGTAGGACGGCCGCAGACCCTCGCTGGAGCCGCAGAACACGCACACGAAACGCAGCGGAGTCGGCACGGCCTCAGTGTGCCGCAGCGGTGCGCTGGGCCACAATGGCGCGCATGCCCGTCCCGCTCCCCGACCGCCGCCAGCGCCTGCGCGACGCGCGCTTGATGCTGCTGTTCACGCCGTCGGTCTGCGGCGCGCGCGATCCGCTCGGGGTGCTCGAAGCCGCGCTGGGGCACGTCGACATCGTGCAAGTGCGGATCAAGGCGCCCGGCGAATTGCACAGCCACGCGCGCGACGTGCACGACTGGACCGTGCGCGTGCTGGAGCTCGTCGAGGTGCGCGCCGACCTGCGCGAGCGCGTGCTCGTCCTTGTCGACGACTGCGTCGACGTCGCAGCCGTGCTCGCGCCGCGCGGCTGCGCCGGCGTGCACGTCGGCCAGGACGACCTGCCGGCCGCCGACGCGCGACGCCTGCTCGACCGGGAGCTGCTCGTCGGCGTCTCGACGCACGACATGCGGCAGGTCGAGCTCGCCGAGGAAGCCGGCGCCGACTACCTCGGCTTCGGCCCGGTCCACGCGACGGCGACGAAGGGGTACCAGCAGGGGCTGGGTGCGGAGGCGGCGTGGATCGCGCAGTCGTCGACAGCGCTGCCGGTGTTCCCGATCGGCGGGATCTCGCTCGAGAACGCCAACGAACTCGCGCAGATCGGTCGCGCCGCTGTCAGCGCGGCAATCCTGGCCGCAGCGGATCCGGCGCGAGCCGCTCGC
>VGZE01000205.1 GCA_016872755.1 Planctomycetota bacterium | reverse complement strand
TCGCCGTGGGATTGGAGCGGCTATGCGCTGATCCTGCTGGGCGCGATCCTGTTGCGCGGCAGCGCGTCGAAGCCGACCCCCGGGTCCCCCGACGAAGAGATGTGAATCAGGCCGTCACTTGGCCGGCTTCGCCACGCGCTTCATCGGGCGCACCGTGACGTTGACCTTCGTTCGCGTCGGCTTGCCGGCGTCGGGCAGTGCTGCGAGCGGCTCTTCGGCCGAACCGCGCCGCGGCTGCGACACCGAGGCGACCACCGACAAGAGTTCGTCGTCGTCGAACGACTTCGCGCCGCCGCGCGGCCACATCCGGCGCGACAGGTCGGACAAGGACAACATGCCCGTGAGCTTGCCATGCTCGTCGACGACCGCGAGGCGCCGCACGCGATGCTCGCGCATCTTGCTCGCGGCGATCTGGATCCGGTCGTCCTCGCGCACACTCTGCACGCGGCGCGACATGCAGGTCGAGACCTGGATCTGTCCGAGCGGCTTGCCCTGCGTGTAGGCCGCCATCGCGACGTCGCGGTCGGTGACGATGCCGATCACGCGGCGTTCGTTGTCGAGGATCGGCACGCAGCCGATGTCGTGCTCCCACAGGATCTGTGCGACGCGATTGAGCGTGTCGACGGCCTGGCAGGCGTGAACGTTGCGGGACATCAGGTTCGAGACGCGCATCGGGGAACTCCTCGTGAAGGGGCTGGGCCTATCCAGCAACATAGGACAGGCAGGTCCGCATTGCGAGGCGCGCAAGTCGGCCCCTGCGCGCATTTCCCGTGCCTGGAAGCACCTAGCGCAATGCCGACTCGAGCGCTGTCGCCGCGTCGGTCTTCGCGTCGCGGTACTTGACGACCAGCGCGCACCCGACGTGCAGCCCGCGCTGCGTGGCCCACAGATCGAGCGGACCGCTCTGCGTGACCGGGCGCGAGCCGGGCACGACCACCGCTCCCTCCGGGATCGCGAGCGGGTTCTCGCGCGTGCCGCGCAGCTCGCGCTGCTCGACGAGATCGTAGACGACGGTCGACGCGCTGAGCACGACGCCCGAGGCGATCACCGCGCGACTGCGCACGCACACGCCCTCGTACAAGCCCGTGTTGCCGCCGACGAAAGCGTCGTCCTCGACGACGACCGGCGTCGCGCCGGCCGGCTCGAGCACGCCGCCGATCTGCGCGCCGGCCGACAGGTGCACGCGCGCGCCGATCTGCGCGCAGGAGCCGACCAGCGCGTGGCTGTCGATCATCGTGCCTGCGCCGACGTAGGCGCCGACGTTCACGTAGGCGGGCGGCATCACGACCACGCCGGCGGCGAGGTGCGCGCCGCGACGCACGCTCGAGCCGCCGGGCACGAGGCGCACGCGGTCGCCGAGTTCGAATGCGCGCGGCGCATACGCGCTCTTGTCGAAGAACGGCGCCGGCCGCGCGTCGATGCGCTCGATCTCGGTGCGGCGGAACCCGACCAAGATCGCCTGCTTGACCCACGCGTTCGCGCGCCAGCGGCCGTCGGCGCCGCGCTCGGCCGCGCGCACGGCGCCCGACTCCAGCGCATCGAGCAGGGCCGCGTGCATCTGTGGCCAATGCGGGTCGGCGAGCAGCTCGTCGATCGGCCGCGCGTAGAAATCCTGCAGCGCCGGGGAACTCATCGCAGTAGTCCCAGCGCCGCGAGCGCGTCGCGCATCCTGTGCACGGTTGCCGCCTCGGGCGCCGTGAGCGGCAATCGCAGCGTCGACGTGGAGAGCCCGAGCAGCGCCAGGCCCGCCTTGAGCGGGATCGGATTCGACTCGACGAACAGCGCATCCATCAGCGGCAGCAGGCGCGCGTTCAGCTCGCGCGCGCGCCCGAACTGGCCTTCGCGCGCGCACACGACGAGCTCCTTCGTCAGCGCCGGCGCGAGGTTGCCGAGCACGCTCACCAGGCCCTGCCCGCCGACGGCGATCGTCGCGAGCGCGAGGTTGTCGTCGCCGGCCAGCAAGGTCTTGCCCGCCGGCAGCGCGCGCGCGATCTCGCCGATCTGGGCGAGGTTCCCGGAGGACTCCTTGACGGCGACGACCTGCGGGTTGTCCCACAGGCGTGCCAGGGTCGACGGCGCGAGATTGGAACCGGTGCGTCCCGGAACGTTGTACGCGACGAGCGGCAAGCCCGGCGCGGCGTCGGCGACCGCGCGGTAGTGCGCGACCAGACCCGCGGGCATGGGTTTGTTGTAGAAGGGTGTCACGACCAGCGCGCCTTGCGCGCCGAGCTGTTGCGCGCGCTTCGTCCACGCGCAGGTCTGGGCCGTGCTGTTCGAGCCGGTGCCGACCACGACCGGCCGCCCGCGCGCCTCGGACAGGCAGACCTCGATCAGCGCGTCGCGCTCGGTCTCGTTCAATGTCGCGGCCTCGCCGGTCGAGCCCAACGGCACGAGCACGTCCACGCCGCCGGCGACGACGTGGCGCACCAGTCTCTGGTACGCGGCGAGATCGATCGCGCCGTTGGACTGGAACGGCGTCGCGAGCGCGACGCACAGGCCGGAGAGGTCAACGGACATCGGAGCGGCTCCTGGAAGGCGGGTCGGATCGGAGGCCGGCGAACAACGGGTCGAGCACGTCGGCGGCCACCGCGTCGAATGCGTGCACGCCCTTGCGCGAGCGGATCCAGCGCGCCGCCTCGAGCGCACCGTCGGCGTAGGCGGCCGCGCTGCGGGACGCGTGCGTGAGCTCGAGCACCTCGGCGGGGCAATCGAGGCCGAGCGTGTGGGTCGAATAGGTCGTTCCGGCGCGAATCACCGCGATCGACAACTGCTCGGGCGCGACCGGGCCTCCGACGACCCAGCCGGTCTTGCGCGGACAGGCCTCGATCAACGTGCGCGCAAGCAGCTTGGCCGTGCCCGATGGCGCGTCCTTCTTGCGCGCGTGGTGGTGCTCGACGAGGTAAGGATCGCGCGCCGGATCGAGTGCCGCGAAACGGCCGAGCACCGTCGTCAGCCGCCGCATCAGCGCGACGGAGAGCGAGAAATTCGGCGCGACGACGACGCCGATGCGGTCGCCGACGCGCGCGGCGAGGTCGGGCAGCTCCCAGCCGGTGCTGCCGATCACCAGCGGCGTGCCGGTCGACAGGGCCCAGGCGAGCCGGCGTTCGACGGCCGCGCCGCTGGAGGCTTCGATCGCCACGTCGACGCGCGTCGACGGCGCGTCCTCGCGCGCGACCTGCCATGCGATCGCATCCGCGGCCGACGCGGCGATCGCGCCGGCGAGTCGGCCGCGACCGAACAGGCCGATGCGCAGGGCCGTTGCGGCGCTCACGACCGGTCTCCCGCTTCGAAGAACGCGTGGTGCAGGCGGCGCAGCGCCACCGGCGCGGCATCCTGCGGCACGACCAGCGACAGGTTGATCTCGTTGCCGCCCAGCGACACGAGCTCGGGCGCGATGTCGCCGAGCGCGCCGAAGATGCGCGAGACCAGGCCCGGCGTGTCCTTCATCCGCGCGCCGACGACCGCGACGATGGCGCGTTGCTGCGCGACCTCGATCGTCGCGAATCGGCTGAGCTCGCGCACCAGCGCCTCGAGCGGCGCGTCGGCCTCGATCGTGCAGGACACCGAGACTTCGGCGGTCACGACGAGATCGACGCTGACGCCCACGCGCCCGAACACGTCGAAGACGCGCGCCAGGTAGCCGCTCTGGTGGAACATGCGCGTCGAGGTCAGCGTGAGCACCGTGATCGGCCCGCGCGAGGCCAGCGCCGTGATCGGCGGGCGCGGCGTGGTCGACTTGGGCAGCGCTTCGATCGCGCGCTGCGAGCGAATCAGCGTGTGGCGGCCGTGCGGACGCATCGTGTGGCGCACCGTGACCGGGATGTCGGCGTCGATCGCGGGCTGGATCGTCGCCGGATGCAGCACCTTCGCGCCGAAGGCCGCCAGCTCGGCCGCCTCGGCGAAGGACAGCTCGGCGATCGGCTGCGCCGCCGGGATCATGCGTGGATCAGCCGTCAGCACGCCCTCGACGTCGGTCCAGATCTGCACCTCCTCGGCGCCCAGCGCCGCGCCGAGCAGCGACGCCGAGTAGTCGCTGCCGCCGCGGCCGAGCGTGGTCGTGAAGCCCTGCACGGTCGCGCCGATGTAGCCCTGCGTGACGACGCAGCGACCGGCGCACAGGAGCGGCTTCAGGTTCTCGTGCGCCAGCGCGCGGATCTGCTCCAGATCGGGTTGGGCCGCGCCGAAGCTGCCGTCCGTGCGCAGCACGTCGCGCGCGTCGAACCATTCGCCCTGCACGTCGGCCTCGCCGAGGTAGCGCGAGAACAGCAGTGTCGAGAGGCGCTCGCCCTGGCTCGCGATCGCGTCCATCGTGCGCGGGGAGAGCTCGCGCAGCAGCGCGACGCCGCGCAGCAACAGCTCGAGCTCCTCGCGCTGGCCGTCGAGCTGCGCCACGAGATCGAGCGGCAGTCCGCGCGGCAGGAGTTCCTCGGCCGCCACGCGGTGCTTGGCGTACAGCGCGCGCGATTCGGCCAGCGCCTCCTCGAGATGGCCGCGCTCGGCCAGGCGCGACGCGCGGAACAGCGCGTCGGTCGTCTTGCCCATCGCCGAGAGCACGATCAGCGGCCCGCGCGGCAACGCTTCGCGCACCAGCTCGAGCACGTGCCGCATGCACGTAGCGTCGGCGACCGAGGAGCCGCCGAATTTCATCACGATGACCATCGGAGGTGGGGAAATAAGAACCGTCAGTGGATCAGCTCAGCAACCCGCGCGCCCTCGCGAGTTCCGCGTACAACACGTTGCCGCCGGCGGCGCCGCGCTCGGCGTTGTGAACGAGCGCGCTGAACTGGATGCCCAGCACCGCGCAGCGGCGCACGCGGCCGACGTGCACGGCCATGCCGTCGTGCGCTTCGGCATCGAGTCGCGGCTGCGGCCGATTCTCGGCCTCGTGCAAGACCAGCGCGCGCTGCGGCGCGGACGGCAGCGCGTGCTCGAGCGAGCTCGGCCGCCAGTTCGAGAGCACCGAACGCACGCTCTCCGGGCTCGGCGCGCCGCGCAGCCGCACCGAGACCGCGACCATGTGACCGTTCTCGACCGGCACGCGATGGCAGGCGGCCGAGACGGCGAAGGAGGCCGGCTCGATGCCGTCCGCCCGCACGCGCCCGAGCAGCTTGAGCGTCTCCTGCTCGAGCTTCTCCTCCTCGCCGCGGATGAACGGCACGACATTGCCGAGGATGTCGAGCGACGGCACGCCGGGCCAGCCGGCGCCGGAGACCGCCTGCAGGCTCGTTGCGTGCACGGCTTCGACGCCGAAGGCCGCGTCGAGCACGAAGAGCGGCAGTGCGACCGGCACGGTCGTGCAGTTGGGCTTGCACACGATCGCGCCGCGCCAGCCGCGCGCCTTGCGCTGCGCGTGCACGAGCTCGAGGTGCGACGGGTTGAGCTCGGGGATCACGATCGGCACGTCG
>VGZE01000204.1 GCA_016872755.1 Planctomycetota bacterium | reverse complement strand
CCGGCGCGAGCGCGAGGCGCGCGGCGCCGCGCGCGAGCAGCGCGGCCAGGAAGCGCTCGAGCTGCCCGGTCGCGTCGGCGACTCCGACGATCCACGTGGCGCTCGCGCGCAGCGCCTCGCCCTGTTCCAGCCGCTCGGCGGCGGCCCCGTACACGTCGCCGTGCCGCGCGATGCCGTGAACGCGCGCGGCCGTCCGCGCCTGCAGCGCCGCACGTGCCAGCGCGTGCGCGCGTTCGCGGCCGGGGGCGCCACGCGGCGCTTCGAATCCGGCCAGCGCTTGCAGCCCGGCGCTCAACAGATCGCTCGCGCTGGCCGCCGCGAGCGGGTACGCACGGGCGTACTCGCCGAGCGCGCGCGCGAGCACCGGCTCCTGCGCCGCGGCTTCCGCCAGCAGCGTGTCGAACAGCGCATCGTCGACCGCGGGCGCGCTGTCGCCGAGCAGTTCGAGCGCCGCGCTCCACAGCGTCTGCACGCGCAAGCCCGCGAGCGCGCCGCTGCCGGACATCAGCGCGCCGGCCCAGTAGTCGCGGGCGACGCGGTTCGGCACCAGCACGCGCTGCGTCAGTGCGAGCCGCCGCGGATCGGCGCGCGCAAGCTCGCGCTCCCTGAGCACGCACGCGAGCAAGTGCTCGCGCAGCTCGAGGGCGCCGGCCAAGCACGCCGTGCTCGTCATACCTCGAGGTTCGGTCCGACCTCGTGCTGGCTGGCCACGAGCACGCGCACGTGCGCGAGGCCGAGCCGCTCCAGCGTCGCGCGCGCGTGTTCCTCGGCCAACGCGGGTCGATTGTTGGTTTCCGACAGGTGCGCCAGCACGAGGGTGTGCAGCTCGGGGCCGGCAAGCCACTCCAGCATCGTCGCGGCCTGCTCGTTCGACAGGTGCCCGCGGTCGCCGCGCACGCGCGCCTTCAGCGCGGCCGAGTAGGGCCCCTCGTCCAGGAGGCGGCGGTCGTGGTTGAACTCGAGCACCAGCACGTGCGCACCGGCCAGCGCGCGAGCGACCTCGCGCTCGGGCCGACCCATGTCCGTCAACACGACCGCGCGGCGCTTGCCGCGCTCGTCGCTGTGCTCGATCTTGAAGGCCAGCGTCGGGTGCGCGTCGTGCGGCAGCGCGACGCTGCTGAGCGCGAGGCCCGGCGCGAGCTCGCGCGTGCCGCCGACCGGCAGTGTCGAGAAGCGCGTCGCGCGCGCCAGCGCCGGCTGGTTCATCAGCGCCTCGACGCAGTGCACGACCGCGCCGCTGCGCTTGGAGAGCACGCCGGCCGAGTGCGCGTGGTCGAGGTGACCATGCGTGACCGCGACGTGCTCGAGCGCGCGCACGCTGGTGCCGGCCTGCTCGAGCCGCTCGCTCATGCCGCGCGGGCCGAGCCCGGCATCGACGAGCAGCGTGCTCGCGCCGGCGCGGACGAGCGTCGAGTTGCCGCCGCTGCCGCTGGAAAGGACTTGGAGGTGCACGGGGATGCTGGCCCCGCGATGGGGGCGCGCGCTAAGGTTCGGCTCCATGGCCCGCGTGCGCAAGCTCACACCCGCCGACGGCACCGAGCAGCCCTGGCGCAACGGCCGCGGGCGCACGCTCGAGATCGCGCGCGCCGGCGGCGCGGACTTCGACTGGCGGCTCGCCGCGGCCGGCGTCGGCGAGGACGGACCGTTCTCGGATTTCGCGGGCTATCGGCGCCTGCTGGTGGTGACCGCGGGCGCCGGTCTGGTGCTCGAGTTCCCGCCGCCCTCGCAGCGGCGCGAGCGCCTGCGCCCGCTCGAGCCCTGCGCCTTCGACGGTGCTCCGGCTCCCCATGCGCGCCTGGTCGGCGGTCCGGTCGAGGATCTGGGCCTGATCTGGCAGCCGCAGCGCTGCCGTGCCTCGATGCAGGGCCTGCGCCTGGGACGGCGTGCGTTGCGGCTGGAGCTCGCGCCCGGCGAGCTCGGCTTCGCGCACCTGCTCGGCGCCGGTCTGCGCGCGCGCGTCAGCGGCGAGGAGCTGCCCATCGACGGCGCGCCGCGCGACACGCTGGTCCTCGAGGATGCGCGCGCGGGCGACGAGCTCGAGCTGCGCGGCTTGGAGGACGAAAGCTGCTGCGTGTGGACGGTGGTCGCGCCCGTCTGAGGCGCGCGCTCAGGCCCGGCGGAAGGCCAGCCATCCGAGCAGGCACAGGCCGAGTGCCGCGGCCAGCGCTCCCAGCCGCAGCGAGGTCGGCGCGTAGGCGGTGTGCAGGCGCGAGTCGCCCGGCGGGATCGCGTACGCGCGGAACGCGTGATTCGCGCGCAGCGTCGGAACCGCGGCACCGTCCCGCGTGGCGCGCCAGCCCGGGTACCACTGCTCGCTCACGACCAGCCAGCCGCCCGAGCTGTTGCGGATCTCGAAGTCGAGCACGCCCGGCGCCGGCCGCTCGACGCGCAGCTCGCCCGCCTTCCAGCCGGCGGAACGCGAATCGCCGGCCGCCGTGGAGTCCGAGCACAACAGCTCCTGCTCCGGGTCGAACTCGCCCGCCGCGACGCGCGCGAGCACTTCCTCGGGATCGGCGGCGACGGCGCGCGGCACGATGCGCGCGACCGGCATCGAGCCGCGGCGCTGGTACACGCACAGGCCGGGCCGTTCGATCAACGGCAGCAGGCGCTCATGGCGCGGCAGCGGTGCGCGCGACAGCACGCAGCGCACGCGCAACAGGTCGAGCAGCGGGTGATCGAGGCGCGCCAGGTCGGCCAGGCGCGCGATCCCGGAGCGGAAGCGCGCGCGCGGATCCATGCGCTCGACCACTTCGACGTACCAGCGCGGCGTGAACGCGATGTAGGCGGTCAGGTCGCTGGTGCCGTAGGCGTGCAGCAGATTCGGGCGCGCCAACTGCTCGACATCGGCAACGCCGCTCGCGCTGGCGTCGTAGCGCAGCACGCGCCCGTCCGCGCCGGCCGCCTCGGCGATCCGCGCGAGCGCGGTCGAGCTGGGGAACAGCGCGCTGCGCGGCAACTGCCGCGGGGCCAGGTGCGCGGGCGCCACGGTCAACGCCTCGGCGGCCACCAGCACGAACAGCGGCGCCAGCACCGCGCGGCCGGGACCGTCGCGCCAGAGGTACAGCACGACGAGCGCGAACACGCTGGCCAGCCCCCAAGCCGACAGCGGAGCGGCCCATTGCGCGTCCGCGCGCGCGCC
The DNA here is from genome assembly GCA_016872755.1 of Planctomycetota bacterium. Classification (GTDB taxonomy): domain Bacteria; phylum Planctomycetota; class UBA1135; order UBA1135; genus GW928-bin9. The sequence goes on along the minus strand of VGZE01000204.1, from coordinate 2,310 downwards.
GGCCGCGCGCACGCTGGCCAGCAGCGCCGGCACGCACAGCGCGGCGACGTGCACCTGCCAGCGCGATCCGCGCAGGCGTTGGAACAGCGCCAGGGCGGCCAGCGCGAGCGACGCGCCGATCAGCACGCACAGGCCGTTGCGCAGCGTCTGCGCGGCCTGCAAGGCCGCCTCCGGCGCGATCACGGCGCGGACTTCCTCGAGCGGGATCGCGTGGCGCGCGGTCAGCCACGCTTCGCTGCGCGCGCGCAGCGCCTCGGGTTCGGCCAACCACCAGCCGAGCAGTCCCAAGGCGGCCAGCAGCGCGGCGGATGCGCCGATCACGCGCCGCGCGCGAGCGTCGCCGCGGCTCCAGGCCTGCGCGCCCAGGGCGGCGAGCCACGGCCACGCGCACCAGGCAACCGCCAGCGCGCGCGACGGCGCGCCGAGGTTCAGTCCCGGCACGTGGTACAGCAAGCGCAGGATCGGCCAACCCTGCGCGAAGCCCAGCGCGCCCAGCGCGAGCAGCAGCGGGAACCACGCGCGCCGCCCGCCGTGCACCAGACCCGCCAGCGCGAAGACCAGGGTCAGCGCGCCGATGAACGTCGTCCATTCCAGGCCGTTGGCTTGTTGCGCGCGATTCCAATCCGAACGCGCGGTCCACCACCAGGCACCCGGAGGGGCTGCACCGGTCGGCAGGTCGAGCGGCGAGCCGAAGAGTCCGCTCACGCACAGTCCGGCGCTGGTCGCCGGCGGCAGGCTCTCGCGCAGCAGGTCCTCGGCCGCGCGTTCGGTGCGCAGCGAATTCGCCGAGGCCTCCCAGGTCGGGGCGATCTGCAGCGCTCCGAGCAGCACGGCGGCCAGCATGGCCAGCGCCGCCGCGCGCCATGCACGCGGGTGCGCGCGCTCGTCGGCGAGCAGCAGTCGCTCGGCCAGCGGGGACAGGCGCAGCGCCGCGTACAGCGCCGCCACACCCAGCACGAAGAAGGCGATCGGCGGAAAACCGGCCAGCAGCGGCAGTGTCGCGCACACGGTCAGCGCGGTCGCCGAGCGCGGCGTGCCGCGCGCCAGTCCTTCGATCGCCCACAAGCACCACGGCAGCCACAGCGCCGCGTCGACCTTCATCGGGTAGTGCAAGTTCGTGAACCCGAATCCGCCGGCCTGGTAGCACAGCGCGCCGATCGCGCAGGCACCGGTGCTGAGCCCGCGCAGCTCGAGGAACTTCCACAGCCCCAATCCGGCCAGGAACAGCGCCAGGATCGCCAGCGGCGCCGCGGCGAGCTCGGGCTCGATCAGCAGCGCGAGCAGGTTGGGCGGATAGAGCGTGCCGGTGATCGCCGTCGCGAACAGCGGGATGCCCAGGCCCTGCCGCGGTTCCCAGGTCGGCGACTCGCCCGCCAGCAGGCGGCGCCGCAGCTCGACCTGGTCGGTCAGGCACGGGAAGATCCGATCGCCGGTCCAGTAGTTCGCCTCGTGCCAGGCGCGCGCGGCGCGGGCCGGCTCCTCGCCGGCCAGCGGTTCGAAGCCGGCCGGCGCTTGGGGCAGGAAGCGCGCGCCCGGCAGCAGCGCCGGAAGCAGCAGCAGGAGCGGCAGCGCCAGCAGCAGCAGATTGCGCCGTAACGGCTCCAGCGTGCGCGGAATGCGTGGCGTGTCGCGGCGCGTCGGTTGGGCTTCCATGCGCGGCGCGCCACCGTACCAATCCGCCGTCGCCGGCGTCAGCTACCATGCGCGCCTCCGCCGATGTACCCCGAGCTTCGCTCCAAGCGTGCCCTGTTCGCCTTGTTCGCGCTGCTGTGCGTGCCGCCGCTGCGCGCTCAGCAGGATCCCGATGCGGCCCGGCTGATCGCCGACGTGGCCTGGCTCGCCGACGATGCGCGCGCCGGCCGGCGCTCGGGCGAGCCGGGCAATGTCGAGGCCGCCGCGTGGATCGCCACGCGCATGACCTCGCTCGGCCTCGAGCCGGCCGGTGACGGCGGCACGTTCTTCCAAGCCTTCCCGATCGATCTGCCCGCGCGCGACGGCGGTGGCTCGTGGATCGAATGGGAGGCTCCACTGGCGGGCGAGCCGCCGGAATACGGGCAGCCCGATCTGCGCGTGCCGCCGCGCGCGCGCGGCGCGAGCTCGGTCGTGCCGCTGTTCTGTTCGGACGCGGTCGAGGAGCTGGCCGGGTTGCCGCTCGTGATGGCGGGTTACGGCATCGTCTCTCCGGAGCGCCAGTGGGACGACTATGCCGGGCTCGACGTGCGCGACTGCGTCGTGTTGATCGCGCGCGGAACGCCGTCGCTGCCGGCGGGCGCCGCGCCGGCGGCCGGCGCCGATGGGCACGCGGGCGCG
>VGZE01000203.1 GCA_016872755.1 Planctomycetota bacterium | reverse complement strand
GAACTCGCCTCGCCATACACGCCGTAGTTCGTGCCGCTGATCGCGTGGGCCTCGCCGCGCACGCCGATCCCGCTGGTCGAGTCCGATTCGCCGCGCACGCCCCAGGCCGAGCCGCTGGTCGCGGTGGCGCTGGCCCACACCGCGTCGCCGCCGGATGCGCTCGTGGTCGCGCGCAGCCCCTTCGATCCTTCCGCGTACAGACCGACTCCGTTGTCGTTCTCGAACCAACCGCCGTAACTCGACGGCGCGAACGAGTAGCCGCGCACCCCCGCTCCGAAGCCGCCCGAGGTCGTGCCCTGCAGGCCATCGCCGCCGGCGTCGTTGTTGCCGTACACGGCCGCCACGGGCGGCACCCCAGGAACCACGACGCCGGCGTGCGCGAAGGCGACGACCCCGTTGTTCATCGCGCTTTCGGCTAGTAGGCCGACCTCCGACGACGCGTTGGCGTGGATGCGCGCATTGGGCGCCGCGGTTCCGGCTCCGATCGAGCCGAGCGTCGTGACGTTCTGCGAGCCGAAGCCCGGAGTGATCTTCGTGCCGGCAATCGCAGCCGCCGTGGCCACGTCGGCGTTCGTGATCGAGCCGTCGAGGATCTTCAGCGTGTCCACCGAATTCGACAGCAGCGCGGCGGATCCGATCGAGCCCGGCGCGATCGCGACCGCGGTCACGGCGCCGCCGGCCAGATCCGCGGGACCGACGCCGCCGTCGGCGAGGTGGACCGACGTGATCGTGCCGCTCGCGATCGAAGTCGACGCGTCGAGCTTGGCCACGCTTCCGGCGTGCAGCGCGTACGGCGCGGAGCCGATGCGCAGGCGCGGCGTCATCTCGGGATCGGCGCCGACGGTGATGCCGAGCCATCGATCGGAACCGCTGAACAGGCCCGGCGCTATCGCGGTCGCGTCGCCGAGCACGAGTTGCACGACGCCGTTGGCGGCCGTCGCCGCCTCGCTCTCGCTCCACAACGGGCTGCCGCCGCTCTGCAGCGAGTACAGCTTGAGCTGCAGGCTCACCGCGCCCTGCAACGCGACGCCGTTGGCATCGGAAAGGCGCGCCTGCAGGTGCAACAGCGCCGGAGGGTCGGATGGAAGGGCGAGCGCGGCGGTCGCGAGGCAGGCGGGAGCGACGAGGCGTGAGAGGAGCTTGAACATGGCAGACCTACAGGAACAGGGTCGAGGAGCGATTGGTGAGCAGGATCGAGAGCGGCGCGACGGACAGGATCGCGACCGCCTGGAAGTGGAACGGGACGCCGCTGAGCGTTGCGTCGTTGGGCACGGGGAACACGGCTTCGTGCACGCCATGGGCCGGGTACGCGGCCTGCACGAGCTTGAACACGCTCGCGGGACCGATCAGCAGCACGCCGTAGGGCGGCAGCGGCAGCGAGGTCGAAAAAGGCGATGTCCACAGCTCGAACGGAGCGCCGGCGGGGCCGAGGTCGCGCACCGACACCTGTGCGCCGATCGCCGCGCTCGGCGCGGCGAGCACGGCCGGCGTGTAGACATAGCCGCCTTCGAGCGTGTCTCCGCCATGCAGCGTGCTCAGGTGTACGTCGACCGGCCCCATCGCGCCGGCGGGCGTCGTCAGCGCGACCTGAGTGTTCGACAACACCTGCAGATTCGTCGCGGGGGTCAGGCCGAACTGCACGGTGAGCGATGCGCCGGCCCCCGCCTTCTGCAGGTTCATGCCGGAGAGCAGCGCGCTCGTGCCGCCGTCGCGTGTGCCGAACCACGGCGCGAGGCCGAAGGCGAGCGGAGCGGCGGCGGGCAGCGGGTCGTAGCCGGCGAGCAGACCGAACTCGGCGCGGTAGCCGGCCGAGTTCGCGGCCCCGGCGAGCCAGGGCCCGGCCGCGGGCGCAACGTAGGAGAGTGAGCTCGTGCCACCGGCGCTCAGGTCGAACTCGAGCGCGTCGAGACGCGCATTCGGGCTGCTGGCGAGCTGGGCGGTCGCGGTCGCACCCAAGAAAACGCAGGAGATCAGGACGCGCATGGAATCGGGACCAGGATCGCGGGACTGGGGATCGGCGCGCGCATTGCGCTCGTATTGGACGGCGCAAGCGCCTGAACAAGTGCCGCTGGATTGTCGCAGAATCTCCACAAGTTGACGCCCTACGATGGGTTGATGACCTTCCCGGTCGAGACTCTCGCTCTCGTTAGAGGCGCAGTCGCCGGCGAGGAGCCGGCACTGGAGCGTCTGTTCGCGCGCTAGGAGCCGGGCGCGCTCAGGGAACGGCCCTCAGGGAACGGCAAATCGCCGCGGTGGCGCGATCGAGTTCGGCACGAGCTCCTCGCCCGCCGGCCCGTCCCGCAGCGCGACATAGGTCGCCTCGAATGCATACCCGCTCGGCGGCGCGTCGCCGGGCATCAGCTCGGAGAGCGCGATGCGGGCCTCACCGCGCTCGTCGAACGCGAATGCGTGCGCGCCGCGCGGCAGCGCGCCGGTGATCTGCTTGCCGCCGAGCAATCCGGCGAGTTCCGCCTGCGCGGGCAACGGATGGGCCGCGCCGCTCCAGTCCTGAGCCTCCCAAGCCAGCAGCACGCAGCGCGCGCGCGGCGGGCCGTCGCGCAGCACGAGTGTCGCCGCCGTGCCCGGATCCGCCGACAGCTCGATCAGCGGGCGCGCGGCGACCTCGGCCTCCAGCCCGTCGAGCAGGTCGCCGAGCGGCGCTCCCCTGTGTACGCCGGCGGCGCGCAGGCCCTCGTAGGCACTGCGCGCGACGATCTCGTACCCGACCGGCCGCGGATGCAGGTCGAGGAAGAAGACGCGCTCGTGCCCGACGCGCGCGGCGAGTTCGCGCGCGGCCGGCGCCGGATCGATCACGCCGATCGCGAGCTCGCTCGCCGCCTGGCGCAGGCAGCGGTTGGCGAGCCCGTAGCTCGACTCGTCGGCCGCGTAGCACACGACGAAGAGCGGCACCGAGTGTTCACGCGCGAGCTCGGACGACGCGCGCAGGTCCTCGCGCAACTGCGGCAGCAAGCGCGCCTCGTCGAGCGCGTGCTCCGCGCGCGCGACCGCATCGGCGGGACGGTCGACCTCCGGCTTGCCGCGCATGCGCGCCGCGGCGAGCCGCGCGAGCTTCCACAAGCGGATCCGATCGGCCCACGCGCCGCGCAGCTCGGCCCGCGGATCGCGCCACACGTTGTTCGCGCCGACCGTGACGAGCACGGCCTCGAAGCGGCGCGCTTCGAGCAGCCGCTCGAGCTCGCCCGGCACCTCCCACGACGGCCGCCCGGGCGAGCCGTAGTTCAGCACGATCGGCCGCGGCGCATGACTCGAAGCCGGTCGCGACTCGAGCAGTGCCTCCAAGCGCGCGGGGTAGCTGCGCTGCGGATCGAAGTTCGGCCCCCACACGCACGAATCGCCGATGCACAGGTAGGCCGGCGCGCCCGGCGATCGCTCGACGCCCCCGTCGCGACCGGTCGCGAGCTTCACACCGAAGCCGACGACGCGCAGGCCGAGCTCGGCGAGCGCGAGCCCGACGACGACGAGCAGCGCGCGGCGCATCCAGGCGGAGCGGGAGGCCATGGCGGTGAGCAGAGCCTACCGCGCGGGCCGCCTTGCCCGCAGCGCACCGAAACCTACAGGTGCCGCAACACGTGCTCGACCTCGGCCGTGCTGCCGAGCACGACCGTCGTGCGCTGGTGCAGCGTCTTGGGCGCGATGTCCAAGATGCGCTGCTTGCCCGCGCAGGCCTTGCCGCCGGCCTGCTCGATGATCATCCCCATCGGATTCGCCTCGTACATCAGCCGCAGCTTGCCGTCCGGCGCCTTCTTCGTCGGCGGGTACAGGAACACGCCGCCCTTGACGAGGATGCGGTGCACGTCGGCGACCATCGTGCCGCTGTAGCGCGTCGAGTAGCCGTTCTGCTGCGCCCAGTCGAGGTACTTCTGGTAACCCGGCTCGAAGGTCGGCCGGTTGCCCTCGTTGCACGAGTAGACCTTCTGCGTGTCGGGAATGCGCAGGCTCTCCGCAACGCGCAGGAACGCGCCGATGGTCGGGTCGAGCACGAACATCGACACGCCTTGGCCGAGGGTCATCACGAGCACCGTCGAGCTGCCGTACAGCACGTAGCCGGCCGCGACCTGCTTCGAGCCCGGCTGCAGGATCGCCTGCTCGGGCTCGCCGTCCTCGTAACGCAGGATCGAGAAGATCGTGCCGACGCCGCCGCAGGTGTCGATGTTGCTCGAGCCGTCGAGCGGGTCGAACAGCACGCAGTAGCGCTCGCCGTGACCCGAGGCGCGCTGGATCACGACCGGCTGCTCGTTCTCCTCGCTCGCGACGACCGCCACGCCGCCGCGGCCGCCGAGGCAGCGCAAGAGCGTCTCGTTGGCGATCACGTCGAGCTTCTGCTGCGTCTCGCCCTGCACGTTCTCGGAGCCTGCACTGCCGAGCACGTCCTGCAGGCGCGCGCGGCGGACCTTGGAGGCGATCACCTTGGTCGAGAGGGAGATCGCGGAGAGGATCCACGAGAGCGATCCGGTCGAGCCCGGGTGCTTCTGCTGCTCGGCCAGGATGTGGCTCTGGAGGGTGGACAGGTTGTCTCGGGAGTTGATCTCGAGCTCGTGGTAGGCGAGGGAGGAGTGGTTGGATGCGTTGGACATCGGGGGATGGGGCATTGTATCGGTCGTGCGCGGCTATGCTCGTGAGGCGCGCATGAACGCCTCCTCCACCCTTTTCGCGCCGCTGGCCCCACCGGCGGCGGCGCTCCCCTTCACCTCTCCCTGGCTGCTCGCGCCGATGGAGGGAGTGACCGAGCCGTCCTTTCGCGACCTCGTGCTCGCGCGCAACGCGCCGCACGAGCTCGGCGGTGCGTTCACCGACTTCGTGCGCGTGGTCGAGCGCCCGATCCCGCTGTGGAAGATGAGCGAGCACCTCGGGCCCCACCGATTCGCTCAGCCGGTCGGCGTGCAACTGATGGGCAGCGACCTCGCTGCGCTCGCCCAGACCGCGCGCAATGCCGTCGAGGCCGGCGCGCCGCTCGTCGACCTCAACTTCGGCTGCCCGGCCAAGGGCGCGCTGCGCGGCTGTGCCGGCTCGGCGCTGCTCGACGATCCGGCGCGGCTCGAAGGCGTCGTGCGCGCGGTGCGCGCGGCCGTGCCCGAGGTGCCGGTGACCGCCAAGATGCGCGCGGGCGGCACCGACGCGTCGCGGCTCGAGGATCTCGCGCGCGCGGCGGAGGCCGGCGGCGCGTGCCTGTTGACGGTCCACTGCCGCACGCGCGCCGAGCTGTACCAGGACGAGGTCGACTGGGGCCGCATCGCGCGCGCCGTCGCCGCCGTGCGCATCCCGGTCTGCGGCAACGGCAGCGTGCGCACGCGCGCCGACCTGGAGCGCATGCGCCGCGAGACCGGCGCCGCCTTCGCGATGGTCGGCCGCGCGGCGCTCGGCGACCCGTGGGTCTTCGGCCCGCGCCGAGCGACGCGCGCCGAGGCGGCGCGCTTCCTGCTCGACTACTTCGAACGCCTGATCGAGCTCGGCGCGAGCCCGCGCGGC
>VGZE01000202.1 GCA_016872755.1 Planctomycetota bacterium | reverse complement strand
AAGCCCGGCGCGATCCGCTTGCCGGCCTTGTGCGACCGGCGCGAGGACATCGTGGAGTGGGCGCGCACCTTCGCGCGCCAGCATGGAGCTCGGTTCGGCGTGCAGGCTCTCAGTCCGGAAGTCGAATCGCTGCTGACACTGTGTGAATGGGCCGGCAACCTGTCGGAGCTGTCCGACACGGTGCAGCGCTCCTTGCAGGCCTGTCGAGCGGCGGGTGCGCGTGCCGTGGGTGTCGAACACCTGCCCCCGGCACTGCGAGAGCTGCCCGCGTCGCGGTCCCCGCGCACGCTGCAGCCGCCGCCCCCGCCGGAGGTCGCGCCGCTCGGCACGCATCTCGTCCCGCCCGCGCAGTACGCCGGCGCCGGCCCCTGGATCGTCGGTGTGCCCGGCCGCGATGCCGCGATCGAGGTGCCGATCAGCCTGCGCGAGTTCGAGAAGCTGTGCCTGCTGTGCGCGCTGGCGCGGACGAAGGGCGACAAGCTCAAGGCCGCCAAGCTCCTGGCCGTCGGCAAGAGCACCTTCTACCGCAAGATCACGAGGCACGGGATCTAGCCCGGGCCGGCATTCCGTCAGCGTGACCGGTTCCGCTTCGAGCCTCTGGGCATGCCCGCTCGAGCGACGCAAGTCACAGGTCGCGTTCCGCGCTCGCCAGCACGGCGAACCGTCCGTCTTGTGCCGGCGCCGGGTCGCACAGCAGAGCGCGCACGTGTCCCTGCGCGAACTCGCGGGGCAGATCGGCGCGCGCGAGTTCGACGACCGTCGAGCCGGCTTCCGTCAACAGCAGCCCGACGCGTGCGCGCGCGTCCTCGGCCTGCTCGAAGCCGCCCCACGGTCGTAGCAGCCGGCGCACTCCCTGCGGATTGGTCCACTCGACGACGAGGTCGGCGACCACGGGCGGACCGTGGTGAAGGAGCTCGATCACGAGTCCATGATCGTCACGCGCGATCGTCAGGCGCGGAGTCGTGGACTCCTTGCGCAGGCGCAGGATCTGCACGCGGTTCCCCGCCAATCGACTGACGTTCTCGCGCCGCGGCACGGGCACGGTCACCAACTCGTAGTCGCGCGCTGTCTGTGCCAGCTCCGCATCGCGCTCCTGCGACCTGGGCAGCTTGTCGAAGCGATCGGCAAGCGCGGTGAGCGCCTGCTCGAGCCCGCGATGCTCGCGCCATTCCTCGGGCGGGAGCACGATGTAGTCGTGACGCTCGCGCAGTGCCGCCGCCAGATCGATGCGCACGGCTCCCGTCCATGGTCGCAGCGCAGATTCACCCGCGGCGGGTGAGATGCGACCGAGCAGATCGCGCACCGAACGGTGCGACAGGTACGCGATCGCGCCGGGCCAGGCCGTCAGCACGCGCGTGTCGGCGGGGATCCGGTCGCGGAAGTAGAGACCGATCGCGCGCAGCTGACGCGTCTGGGCGAGCTCGAGCTCCAGTCCTCGGCGCCCCAGCATGCGTCCCCAGGCCGCCTGGACCGGCTGGCTCGGTTGCACCCAGCGCAGGAACAGCGAGCGGGTCGGCAGGAACGCCACGTCGCCCGGGAGCTTGCTCGGCAGCGCGGTCCAGGCAGCTCCGATCACGAGCAGCACCCAGATGACGGCTTCTCGCCAACGTCGCTCGTGATCCAGGATCGCCTGCAGGCTCTCCTGGATCGACAAGCACAACAGCGGCAGCATCGGCACGAGCGCAATCCCGAACGGGCGCGGGCTCCCGCCCTGCGCGGCAACGAGCAGGATCCCCAGCACGGCCAGCAGGAGTGCCTCGAGTCCGGCGCGCGAGATGCGACCGGTCATGCACATGGCCAGCGGCGCCAGCGCGAGCAGGCTCAGGCCCGACAGCCGCGCGTGGTCGAGCAGGTAGTGCGCGCCGAGCCGCCAGCGCTGGGGATCGGGCTCGAAGACCGACGCGAGCTCGGGTGAGAACCATCCCGCGTTCGCGCGTTGCCGCGCGAGTGCCAGCAGCAGTCCCGTCAACGCCGGCAGTCCGAACGCGAGGTGCCAGCGCAGGCGCTGCCCATTCCCGCGGTGCCAATCGAGCAACACGAGCACGCCGACGTACAGCAGTGCCTCGTCGCGCAGGCTCGCCGCGACCGCCAGCGCAAGGCCGGTGGCGAGGCTCCATCGTCGATGGAATGCGAGAAATGCGAACGTGACCACGAAGGCATACGCGGTCGTCGGAGTTCCGTCGCCGCAAGTCGCAGCGAGCGAGCCGCTGAGTACGAGCAGAACGGGCGCGATCAGACCCGCCAGTCGGTTGGTGCTGAAGCCCGCCAGGGCCACGACGCATGCCAGGCCGAACAGCAGCGACAGAGTCTGTGTCCACGCCAGTGGGGAGGACCCGCGCGACGCATTGAGCTGAGCGATCCAGCGCCACGCCAACGGCACCGCCTGCTCGGGACGCGGGCCGGTCGGGTCGAAGCATGCCTCGCCCTCCAGCGCGGCGTTCCTGCCGACGCGATAGACGACGTGCGCGTCGTCGCACGGCGGTCCGAATCCGCCTTCCGGATCGTGGTAGATCGCCAGCACGTGCGCGAACAGCAGCGCGAGCGTCAGCAGCAGTGCGGTCGTCCGGTTCATGTTCGACGCTGGCCCAAGGTAGCAGTGCGTCCGCCGCGGCGAAATCGCTACGCTGGTTCCCCCGGGCCGCCGCCCTGCGATGATGAGCGCGGAATCTCAGCCAAGCACGGATGGAGCGCCTTCCTCGGCGCTGTTTGCAGAGGAGCGCGCGCGCCTGATCGCGGAGTGGATGCCCGCGCTGCTGCACCGGCTGAACAATGCCGCGAGCGTCGTGCTCGGGATGACGGAGCTGCTGCGCGATGCGCGCGGCCAAGGGGCCTCGAACGAGAGCCACTTCGAGCTCGTCCAATCGCAAGCTCGCGTCATCGTCACGGCATTGAAGTTGTTCGGATCCTTGGCGGCCCCGCGCGACGAGGCGGTGGCGGCCATCGACCTGCACGACCTGGTCGCAGAGCCGCTCGAGCTGATCGACCTGGTGCACCGAACGAGCCTGTCGGAGCACCTGCGTCCGCGTCGCGGCCTGACCGTGGTGCGGTCCGATCCCGACGGCCTGCGCCTGCTCGTGCACCTGGCCCTGTTCCACGCTGCTTCGCCCCTGCCCCCGCGCGAACAGGGACCCGGTCCACGAGTTGGGCTGCGTATCGCGGGGGAGCCGGGTCGGGTTCGCCTGGCGCTGCTGCGCCCCGCCGTGCCGGGGTCGGCCGACTGGTTCCCGAGGGTCGAGCCGGCATTGCGATGGCAGGCCGAGGCCCTGGGGGGTCGCTGGCGGGCCCGTGCCTGGCAGGGAGGTCGAGCCTGGCGGATTTGGTTGCCCGCGCAAAGTGCTCAAGACAAGAACTTAGTTAGCAAATAGGCATATTTTAAATTCACTTTAGGATCCATCTGATCCTGAAGGGCTTGGCGCTGTGGTCGGGTCAGCGTAGGCTTGTGGCCCCGCCGAGGTGGGGCCATGACGCCGAAAGAACCCGCCACCCAGCCCGCCCAGGCAAGCGCCGCGCCCCCTCCTGCTCCCGCTGCCACCCACGAAATTCCGTTCACGCGGCCGTCGATCAGCGCTTTGGAGATGCGCGCGGTAGCGACCGCCCTGCGTACGCAGCGCATCGGCGGCAACGGGCCGATCTGCAAGCGGGTCCAGCAACTCCTGGCCGCGCAGCTCGGGGTACAGCATGCGCTGCTGACCCCCAACGCGACCCAGGCGATGGAGATGGCGTTGCTCGCCATGGGCATCGGGCCGGGCGACGAAGTCCTGATGCCGAGCTTCGCGTTCGTCAGCCAGGCCAATGCGATCCTGCTGCGCGGCGCGACGCCGGTGTTCTGCGAAGTCGATCCCGCGACGATGAACCTCGACATCGCCGATGCCGAGCGCCGCATCACCCCGCGCACCAAGCTCGTGATGCCGGTTCACTACGCCGGCGTGCCGGCGGATCTCGATGCACTGACGAAGCTCGCTTCCGAGCGCCGTCTCGAGCTCTTCGAGGACGCGGCGCAAGCCTACGGCTCGACCTGGAACGGGCGGCCGGTCGGCGCCTTCGGCCGCGCCGGCTGCGTGTCGTTCCACGAGACGAAGAACGTGACGTCGGGCGAGGGCGGCGCGCTGCTGACCAACGACCTGGAGTTCGCTCGGCGCTGTGAGCTGATCCAGGAGAAGGGCACCAATCGCAGCGCGTTCCTGCGCGGCGAGGTCGACAAGTACACCTGGGTCAGCCTCGGCGGCTCCTACGTGGTTTCCGATCTGCTCGCGGCGTTGCTCGAAGTCCAGGTCCAGCGAGCGGCCGCATTGAACAAGGCGCGCATGTCGCTGTGGCAGACCTACTACAGCGGTTTCGCGGAGCTCGAGCAGAAGGGGCTGCTGCGCCGGCCGGTCGTGCCCGCCGCGGCCCGCCACAACTCCCACATCTTCTGGTTCCGCACCGCGACGCCCGAGATGCAGCGCAAGGTGATCGCGCAACTGCGCGGCAGCGGTATCCAGGCGACGTTCCATTTCCAGCCGCTGCACGATTCGCCCTACGCGCGCAAGTCGATGAAGCTGACGCAGCACCTCCCCGTCACCGAGCGCGAGGCGAACTGCCTGGTGCGCCTGCCGCTGCACGGCCAACTGCGCAAGAAGGACGCTCAGTGGGTGGTCGATCAGACTCGCAAGGCGTTCCAGTCGGCCTGAACCGTCGAGGGCGCGTGCGAGCTTGAGCGCCGCCCGCATCGGCTTTTTCTGGGCGCTGGCGTCGGCCGTCTCGTTCGGCCTGATGAGCTGGCTCGTGCACGCCACTCCGCGCGTGCCGCCGGCGCAGATCGCGTTGCTGCGCGGCCTCGCGGGCTTGGCCATCCTGACGCCGCTGGTCTGGCGACGCTTGCCGACGCTGCGCGGCGCGAGCAGCGGCTTCCTGTGGCTGCGCGCCCTGTCCGGAGCGCTGTCGATCCTGTGTTACTACTGGAACCTGCAGCACACGAGCGTCGGCACGTCCAAGGCGCTGCAGGATCTCGCGCCGATCTTCGTCGCGCTGTTTTCGCTGTATGTGCTGCGCGAGCGATTGAGCGGACGCACCGGCAGCGGGATCGCGCTCGCGATCGCAGGCGCGCTGGCGATCGGAGTGCGAGGCGCCGTGCCGCCGACACTGCCCGTATTCGCGGTCGGCCTGCTCGGCGCCGTCGCAGCGGCGGCGGCCTTCCTGTCACTGCGCGCGGCCGCGGTCGAGCACAGTCCGGAGCTCGTCGTGTGGACGCTGTGCGCGGCATCGAGTGTCGTCTCCGCCTTCGCGCTGCGCGGGGAGTGGGAGCCGCTGGGGCTGCGCGACGCAGGCTTCGTGGTCGGCGTCGCGCTGACGGGCCTGGCCGGCCAGTTGTGGATGACGCGCGCGTACCAGCACCTGACCGCGAGCGTCGCGAGCGCGCTCGGGCTGACCGCGCTCTTGTGGGGCGTGTTGTTCGAGGTCGCGGGTTCGGGCGCGCGGCCTTCGCCGTGGGATTGGAGCGGCTATGCGCTGATCCTGCTGGGCGCGATCCTGTTGCGCGGCAGCGCGTCGAAGCCGACCCCCGGGTCCCCCGACGAAGAGATGTGAATCA
>VGZE01000201.1 GCA_016872755.1 Planctomycetota bacterium | reverse complement strand
GCCTGCTCGTGCTGGCGCGCGCGCGCGCCGACATCGCGCTCAACCTCGCGCCCGAGCTGTGCCTGGAGCGCGGGCTGGCGGCGCTGGCGGAGTGAACCGCGCGCGCCGCCGCGCTAGACTCGCACCCCGTGGGCCTGCCCGATGAGATCTGCGCGCTGGCGCTGAAGGACGGTCGTTACGCACCGGAGGCGTACCGCTTCCTGTTCGAGGCACTCGAACAGGCCGTGCGCACTTCCGGTCGTGAACAGGCCGAGGGCGTCGCACGCCACGTCAGCGGGCGCGAGGTGCTCGACAGCCTGCGCCGGCTCTCGCTCGACGTCTTCGGTCCGCTCGGCGCGCAGGTCTGGCGCCGCTGGGGCGTGCACAGCACGCTCGACTGGGGGCGCGTCGTGTTCGTGCTCGTGGAGGCCGGCCTGCTGCGCCGGCAGGACAGCGACACGCTCGAGGACTTCCGCGACGGCTACGATCTGGATGCCGAACTCGCTCTGGCCTACCAACCGGCGCTCCCGGCGGCGCTCGATGCGCTGCACGAGCACTGAGCCCCGACGATCAGGATCCTAGAACGCATGCTCGAACGCCTCAGCCCGGTCCGCCGCAATCTGGCGCTGCTGGTGTTGTTCGGACTCCTGCTGTGGTTCGCCTGGACGATTCGGGTGGTGCTCAACCCGCTGCTGCTCGGTTACCTGTGCGCGTACATCCTGCACCCGTTGGTTCAGCGGCTCGAGCGGCGCGGTTTCCGGCGCCGCACGGCGGTCAACCTGATCTTCCTCGCCGGATTCGTCGGCTGCGCGCTGCTCGCGCTGGGTCTGTGGACGCAGGGGCAGAGCCTCGTGCGCGACGTGCTGCAAAACGCGTCGCTCAGCGAGACGCTGCGCAGCCAGTTCGAGCACGCGAAGACGGCGATCGACGGCTGGCTGCACAAGATCTCGCCGACGCTGGCGCTGCCGGACTGGGCCACCGTCAAGCAGTGGTTCGACGATCTCGTCAAGAACTTCGGAAACGACAAGGAGCAGGCGGCCAAGGCCGGAACAGCGGGTCTCGCCGCGGCGGGCACCGCCGGCACGTGGCTGATCTCGTTCTTCGGCGACGTGCTGGCCTTCCTCGCGCTGCTCCTGCTGGTGCCGATCTACGCGTACTTCCTGCTCTTCGAGCTCAATCGCGTGAACGCGTTCGTCGCGCGCTACCTGCCGCGCTCGGAGAAGGGCCGGATCCTGCGCATCGGCGACCAGATCGGGCAGATGCTGGCCTCGTTCTTCCGCGGGCGCCTGCTGGTGTGCCTGATCAAGGGCGTGTTCCTGGCGCTCGGCATGTGGGCGTGCGGCCTGCCCTACGCGCTGCTCTTCGGCCTAGGGTCGGGATTCCTCGGCCTGGTGCCCTTCGTGGGCGCCTTCACCGGTTTCATCGGCGCGCTGCTCGTCTCCACGATCGACCAGGGGCTCGTTCCCGCACTGTGGAAGTGCGGAGTCGTGTTCGGGCTCGCCGAGATCCTCGAGGGCTACGTGCTGTTGCCGAAGATCCTCGGCGATTCGCTCGGGCTGCACCCGATCATCGTGCTGTTCGCGTTGATGGCGGGCGGGGTCGCGTTCGGGTTCTTCGGCGTGCTGATCGCGCTGCCGCTGACGGCATCGATCGTGATTTTGGTGCGCGAGCTGGTGCTGCCGGCGCTGTCGCGCGTGGCCGACGACGC
Organism: Planctomycetota bacterium; assembly: GCA_016872755.1. Taxonomy (GTDB): domain Bacteria; phylum Planctomycetota; class UBA1135; order UBA1135; genus GW928-bin9. The sequence goes on along the minus strand of VGZE01000201.1, from coordinate 3,953 downwards.
GCCCGGCTGAGGCCGCCTCACCGCTGGGCGCCTTGGGGAACCTCGAACGCGTACACGGTGATCACCAGCCGCGCGGGTTCCGCTTCCGGCTCGACCAGCGCCTGCTGACCGCAGTCGTCCCCGCAATGGCAATCGGGGTCGCAGGGGTCGCCGCTGCACCAGCAGGTCGAGGCCTGACACGAGGCCCCGTTGAGCAGCGCGACGCACAGCAGCGCGGCCGCGCCCTCCAGTACCCGGCGCACGGCGCGCGGATGCTTCCGGGGCAGGGCTTGCGGCGCGTGCATGCCGCCATTCTAGGACGAATTCTGCGCCGCTACTTGTCCGGCGTGCCTTCCTTGCCCTCGAGCTTGGTCAGGAATTCGACCAGCGAGCGCAGGTCCGTTCCCGACAGCTTGCTCGGGTCGAGATTGGCCGACGACAGCATCTGGCGCAGGCGCGGCAGTTCCTGGATCAGCGCTTGCCGCTCCTGGTCGCTCATGCCCGGTCCCAAGCGGCCTTGGAGCACATCGCGCGCGTCGGCGACCAGCCGCTGCTCGGGACTCTTCTCGAGCGGGTTGCCGCGGATCGTGGTCGCGTACTCGGGCACTTCATCGAGCCGGCGCCCGAGCGCGTCGAAGGCCACCTTCAGGCCGGCCTGCACCTGCCGATCGTCCTGGAAGTCGCCCAGCGGGAACTCGGCGCCGCGGTCGTCCTGCACGCGCCGGCGCACCTCGCCGCGCAAGAGCTCGCGCACGTCGTCGCGCGACAGCGGTGTGTTGCAGCGCGCGTAGAGATCGTCGAAATCCGGATAGCGCGTCACTTCGTTCGCGTCGTAGAGGGCGAGCTCGCGCAGCAGTTCGCGGTGCGTGGCCCAGTGCGCGTCGACCCACGCGCGCGGCAGCTTCTCCTTGCGCGCGATGCGCAAGCGCTCCTGGTACTTCCAGGCGTCGCCGCCGTCGAGTTGCACGTCGTGGTCGGGTTCGATCCCGCCCTCGAAGATCAGGTTCTTCTCGCGGTCGATCTGGCGGTGGATCGAACCGCCGTCGGGCAGCAGGTATTGCGCGATGGTCAGCTTGACGCGCGGTCCGAAGTCGAACTCGCCGTTGCCGTTCAGGTCCTCGTACTTCTCCCAGTTGTCCCAGTGCTCGTTGCGGTTCTCGTCGACGAACGGCTCGTCGGGAAAGCCCGGGATCGGGCGCAGGTTCTGCACCGAGCCCTTGCCGAAGGTGCGCTCGCCGACCAGCACCGCGCGGTGGTGGTCCTGCAGCGCGCCGCTGACGATCTCGGCGGCCGAAGCGGTGAAGCGGCTGGTCAGGATCACGATCGGGATCTCGGCCGGCACGAGCATCTCGCCGCTGGAGCGGTAGCGCTGCGACGGTTGCACGCGGCTGTCGGTCGACGTGATGACCTTGCCGCGCGGCAGGAACAGCGAGGCCACGTTGACGGCTTCGTTCAACAAGCCGCCCGAGTTGCGCCGCAGGTCGAGGATCAGCGCGCGCATCCCCGTCTGCTGGAGCTGTTCGAGGGACTGGCGCAGCGAGCTGGACGCGACGCGGCTGAATTCCTTCAGCTCGACCATCCCGACCTGCCCGGGCAGCATCTGCGCGGCGACGGCCGGGATCGCGATCTGGGCGCGCGTGATCTCGATCGCCATGTCCTCGGTCGGACGGTCGATCAGCCCGCCGTCCATCCCGCGCTGCCACACGTACAGCTTGACCTTCGTGCCGGGCTTGCCCTTGAGGCGCTTGATGATCTCGTCCTGGTCCTTGCCCAGCGTCGGCCAGTTGTCGATGCGCACGATCTTGTCGTCGGTCTGCAGTCCGGCCTTGTACGCCGGGCCCGAGTAGATCGGCCGCGTGATCGAGAAGATGCCGTCCTCCGGGTCGATGCCCACGTAGGCCCCGATGCCGCCGTACTCCGCTTCCAGCTCCTGGCTGAATTGCTTGTACTGCTTGGGGTCCATGTAGGTCGAGTGCTCGTCGAGCGTGCCGAGCATCCCGTTGAGCGCCGCGTCGAGCAGGTCGGTGTCGTCGAACTTGTCGCCGAACAGGTGCTCGTCGTGGATCATCTCCATGATCGAGCGGATCTCGGCCAGCTCCGGCGTCAGTTCACCGCCGTTCTTGTCCTCGAGCTGGCGGTACTTGCGCTCCAGCGCGCGCAGCGCATCGGACGCGCGCAGGTGGGTGCGCGCGAGCTCGCCTTCGGAGCCCGGCATCAGCGCCAGCCGTTGCAGCTTCTCGCGCAGCTGCCCCGAGATGTCGTCGCCGCTGTCGGCCAGCGCCAGCACCCCCAGGCTCTGCAACTGCGGATCCGCGGACGTGCTGAACTCGAGCATCAGCTTGCGCGCGTCGCGGCGCTGCGCGCCCGTGCCGATCGCGAAGGCGCTGCGCGCCGCCGCGATGCGCAGCTCCGGGGCCAGCACGGCCTGGCTCGTCAATCCGACCAGCCGTTCGACCAGGTCCTTGCGCGCTTCGGGCGCCAGGCGCTTGAACACCCCGTTGGCGCACAACGCGATCGCCTGCGCGCGCAGCTCGTTCGCCGTCGCCTCGAGCACCGGAGCGACGGCCTTCGCCAGGAGCGCCGCGTCCGCATCCAGCCCCTGCAGCCGGCAGGTGGCCAGGAACAACCGCACCTGCGGCGTCGCATCGGCGCCTTCGACCGAGAGCTGCGCCAGGCGTCGGTCCAGCGCGGCATCCAGCGCCGCGTCGCCCGCTTGCGAGCCGCCGGCCAGGTTGCGCAGGCCCAGCGCCTGCTGGACCAGCTCCTCAGCGCTGCGCCCGGCGACCGCCGCGACCTGTTCGGCCAGCAGCGCGTCGAGGGCCGCCTCATCCGCCGCGGGGCCCTGGCTCGGCGCCGGCGAAGGCGCCACGGAGGCCGTGCTCGCGGGGAGCGGCCGCAGCCCCGGGGGGAGCGGGGAGGCGAGCAGGGCGGAAGCCGCGAGCAAGAGCGGCAGGTGGAGCACGGGCCGGGTCGGCATGGGAGTGGACTCGAGGATCGGCAGGGGGCGCACAAGCGCGCCCGGAGGCCCCTTTGGTAAGGTCGGAGCCGTGGAACGACGAGCGGAAGCATCGACAAAAGCCCCTCGGAAACGCAAGTCGAACGCGGCAACCGGGCGGCGGGGGGCCGCGCGCGGGCCCGCCGAGGGTGTGGAACCGGTCGGACTTTCCCATGTGCGGCGCGGCCGGGCGCGCATGGTCGATGTCTCGGCGAAGCCCGCCAGCCTCCGCGAGGCCTGCGCCGAGGCCGTGGTGCGCTTCCCGCGCGGCCTGCTGGCGCGTGTGCGCCGCGGGGCGGGCCCCAAGGGGCCGGTCGAGGAGGTCGCGCGCGTGGCCGGCGTGATGGCGGCCAAGCGCACGCACGAGCTCGTGCCGATGTGCCACCCGCTGGCATTGGACTGGGTCGAGCTGGTCTGCGCGCCGCGCGGAGCCGACCGACTGGTGCTCTCTTGTCGCACGCGCTGCCGGGGCGCGACCGGTGTCGAGATGGAAGCCCTGACCGGCGCTGCGATCGCGGCGCTCACCGTCTACGACATGACCAAGGCGCTCGACCCGCGCATCTCGATCGAACGCGTGCGCTTGCTCGAGAAGCGCGGCGGCAAGCGCGGCCACTGGCAGGCCTGATCCGCTCGCGTAACAGGCGCGTGACGAGCGCCGGGAAGATGCGTGCGTTACGGCCGTGCGGGGGACTACCATGCAAGGAGCTTGCGCGCCGGATGGGCCGGCGCGCCCCCGGCAGACCCCGTTCCCATGGCCAGAAAGCAAGCCAAGCCCGCCGCAACCAGGCCGCCCGCGAGCGTTGCGCCTGCCGCGCTCGGCGAAGTCGAGCGGATCCGAGCGCTCGCTCGCGCGATGAGCGAGGCGGAGCTGTCCGAGCTCGAGATCGACGATGCCAGGAGCGGCCTGCGCCTGCGCCTGCGCCGCGGCGGTGAGCCGGGTTCCCTGGTCCAGTACCTGCCGGCTCCGGCGGCCCCGGCC
>VGZE01000200.1 GCA_016872755.1 Planctomycetota bacterium | reverse complement strand
GCGCGCGCGCTCGCGCGTGCTCTGCAGCGCGAGCAGCGGGCCGTGGCGGAGCTCGCGCCCCAGCAGCAGGTTGTCCTGCACCGACAAGTCGGGGGCCAAGGCGAGTTCCTGCCACAGCACGGCCACGCCTCCCGCGCGCGCCCCTGCCGGGGAGCGCGGGCGCCACGGGCGGCCGTCGATCTCCAACGAGCCCGCGTCGGGCGGCAGCGCTCCGGCGATGCAGCGCACCAACGTGCTTTTTCCGGCGCCGTTCTCGCCCAGCAGCGCGTGCACCTCGCCCGCGGCCATCTCGAGATCGACGCCGGCCAGCGCCGCCGTCGAGCCGAAGGACTTGCACAGGCCGCGCACGCGCAGGCGCGCCACACTCGGATCGAGTGGCGGAGCCGCGCCCATCAGCGCAAGAGCGGCGCGATCGCGGGATCGCCCATGTTCGCGCGCGTCGCCAACACCGCGCCGGTGTCGATCGATGCGGAAACCGCTTCGCCGCGCAGGTGCGCGGCCAGCGTGCATACCGCCAGCTCGCCCATCTTGCGCGGATCCTGCACGACCAGCGCGTCGATCTCGCCGCGCTCGAGCGCCTCGACCAGCGGAGGCGATGCGTCGAATCCGACGAAGCGGATCGAGCCTGCCAGGCCGAGCTGGCGCAGCGCGAGCAGCATTCCATTCGTCGCCGATTCGTTCGAACAGAACACGCCGCCCGCCGCGCCCAGCGCGTCGGCCAGATTGAGCGCCTCGTTCTTGGCCTCGCCGGCGCTCGCGCCCGCGTAGCGGTTGTCGACCGTGACGGTGACGCCGGCCGCGCGCACGGCCGTCAGGAAGCCGTCCTCACGTTCGTGCGTGCTCGCCGAGCCGACCTGATAGCGCAGCAGCACGGCCTTGCCGGCTCCGCCCAGCAGCCGCGCGAGCTCGGCGCCGGCCAGCTCTCCCGCGGCGCGATTGTTGGTGGCGACGAAGCTCGCGAAGTCGGTGCCCGCGCCGCCGTCGAGCGCCGAGTCGAAGATGACGACACCGATGCCGGCGGCGCGTGCCTCGCGCACGACCGGCAGAAGAGCGCGGTGGTCGAGAGGTGCGAGCGCGATGCCGTCGACGCGCTGCGCAATGAACTGCTGCACGACTTGGATCTGGCCGGCGCGGTCGTTCTCCTGCAGCGGACCCTTCCACTCGAGTTCGAGTGCTTCGCGCTGTGCGCCGACGCGCGCGCCGGCCTCGACCGCCTTCCAGAACACGTGGGTCGTGCCCTTCGGGACCATCGCGATGCGCGGCGCCGCGGGCTTGGACGACTTGACTTCGCTCGCGGGATCGGAACGCGCGCACGACGCCGCACCAAGCGCGGCGAGCAGCGCGAGCAGCATCGGCAAAACCATCAGGCGATTCACGTGCATCCCTAGCGGTAGAGGCCCTGCGGACGGTTTACTTGCGAAATAATGCGCTTGCTTGTAAAAGAAGTCCAGGGGTCATCGTCATGCCGGCAAAGCCATCCTCAGAGGATTCTGCTCGCTCCCGCTACCGCGCTCCGGCGCTCGAGAAGGGCCTCGATATCCTCGAACTGCTGGCCAGTCGCTCGGACGGTCTGGGCCAATCGGAGATCGCGCGCGCGCTCGGCCGTTCGGTCGGCGAGATCTTCCGCATGCTGTCCTGCCTCGTCGATCGCGGCTACGTCGCGATCCTGCGCCCGCAGGACCGCTACGTGCTAACGCTCAAGCTGTTCGAGCTGGCGCACCGCTACGCGCCGACGCAGCGCATGCTCGCCGATGCGCTGCCGTTGATGCGGGAACTGGCGACCCGCGTGCACCAGTCCTGCCATCTGACGGTCATCGAGAGCGGGCACGGCGTCGTCGTCGCACAGGTCGATGGGCCCGGCCACATCGGCTTCGCGGTACGCGCGGGATCGGTGATGCCGCTGACGTCCACCGCTTCCGGGCGCGTACTGCTGGCGTTCCAGGCGCCCGAGGAGCGCGCCATCATCCTGGCGCGCGACGCGGCCGCCGCGTCGGCCGGCGCGACCTCGTCGTCGGCACCCTCGACGCGCGAGATCGACGCGATCCGCCAGCGCGGCTACGAGGAGATGGACAGCACGCGCACGCGCGGCGTGCACGACGTCTCGTTCCCGGTGCTTGACCACGCCGGCCACGCGGTCGCGGCGATGACCGTGCCCTGCATCGAGCGGCTCGACGTGCCGGAGCTCTCCTCGCTGCAAGCCGTGCGCGCCGCGCTGTCCGAAGCGACCGCGCGGCTTTCGATCGCCATCGGCGGCCGACCCCCCGGCACCGCCGCCGCGAAAGCGGCGCGTACCCTCGTTTGAGTCGCCGCGATGTCGGCGCCCTCCCCGACCGCCGTGCTCGAGCTCGAGCAGCGCTGGGCCGTGCCCGGCGCCGCTCGGCCGATCGTATTGATCGGGGCCGGCGGAATCGCCAACGATGCCCATCTGCCGGCTTACCGCGCGCTCGGCCTGCGCGTCGCCGGTTGCTTTGACGTCGATGCAGCGCGCGCCGGCGCGACCGCGGCGCGCTTCGGCATCCCGCGCGTGTACCCGGACCTCGCCGCGGCGCTGGGCGAGCGCGATGCGGTCTTCGATCTGGCGCTGCCGCCGGCGGCACTGCCGGACGTGCTGGCCGCGCTGCCGACCGGAAGCGCGGTGCTGATCCAGAAGCCGTTCGGGTTGGACCTCGAGCAGGCCACGCGGCTGCGCGCCTTGTGCCGCAAGCAGGGCCTGGTCGCCGCGCTGAACTTCCAGCTGCGCTACGCGCCGAACATGCTCGCACTGCGGGACCTGGTCGCGCGCGGCGCGCTCGGGCGCATCGTCGAGGCCGACGTGCGCGTGAACTGCAACATGCCGTGGGAACTGTGGCCGTTCCTGCGCGGACTGCCGCGCCTGGAGCTGCTGCTGCATTCGATCCACTACCTCGACCTCTTGCGCGCGTTCTTGGGCGAGCCGCGGCGCGTGTACGCGCGCAGCGTGAGCCATCCGGCGGCCGCGGGCCTCGCGGCGACGCGCTCGAGCGTCATCCTCGACTACGGCGACGACGTGCGCTGCTGCCTGAGCATCCATCACCACCACGCTCAGGGCCCGCGCCACCAGGCGAGCGAGCTGCGGTTGGAGGGGACGCGCGGAGCGGCGATCGCCCGCATGGGCGTGAACCTGGATTACCCGCGCGGGCGCCCCGATGCGCTCGAGTACGCGTGCGACGGGGCGGACTGGCGCGAGGTCGCGCTGCAGGGCTCGTGGTTCCCCGACGCCTTCCGCGGACCGATGTGCAATCTGCAGCGCCATCTGGCCGGCGAGGACGCGCGGCTGTGGACCTCGGTCGAGGATGCCTGGCACACGATGGCGCTGGTGGAGGCGTGCTATCGATCCGACGAGCAAGGCGGCACGCCGCTGCCGTCCGACCCCGATCCGAGGCGAGTCGTCGCGTGATCGTCGACGCGCATCAGCACTATTGGGAGGTCGCGCGCGGCGACTACCGCTGGTTGGGGCCGCACCTGGCGCCGCTGTACCGCGACTTCGGGCCGCAAGACCTCGAGCCGGAGCTGGCCGCTTGCGGCGTCGCAGGCACGATCCTCGTGCAGGCCGCGGACAGTCTCGCGGAGACGCGCTACCTGCTCGCGCTGGCCGCGCGCACGGATGCGGTCCTCGGCGTGGTCGGATGGGTCGATCTGGAGGCGCCGAGTGCGCGAGCGGAGATCGCCGAACTGGCCCGCGATCCGCTGCTGGTCGGGATCCGGCCGATGCTGCAGGACCTGGCCGATCCGCGCTGGGTGCTGCGCGAGGAGGTCGTGCGCGCGTTGGGCGAGCTGCCGCGACATGGATTGTGCTTCGATGCGCTGGTGCGACCGGTGCAGCTCGACGCGATCGCGGAGTTGGGAACGCGCATCCCGGAGCTGGACCTCGTCGTCGACCACGGCGGCAAGCCGACGCTCGGAGCCCGGCGCTGGTCCGGTTTCGCACAGTGGCGCGCCGCCCATGCGCGGATCGCGGCGAATCCGCGCGCGCGCTGCAAGCTGTCGGGGCTGGTGACCGAGGTCGAACCCGGCCTCTCGCTCGCGCTCGCGCGCTCCGAGCTCGCGCGCACGCTCGACGTGCTGCTCGATCTGTACGGTCCGACGCGCTGCCTGTGGGGCAGCGACTGGCCGGTGGTGACGCTGCGCTGCGGCTATCGCGAATGGTGGACGCTCGCGCACGAGCTGACCGCCCGGCTGTCCGAGTCCGAGCAAGCGCTCGTCTTCGGCGTCAACGCATCCACTTTCTATCGACGCGCGCGCTCCCCACGGGCTCGCACCCTCGCACGTCCCGGACTCGCATGAAAGACCCCCGCATTCTGGCCGTCGAGACCCTCGACGTGCGCTTCCCCACTTCGGACGCACTCGACGGCTCCGACGCCGTGCACCGCGACCCGGACTACTCCGCGGCCTACGTGATCCTGCGCACCGACCAGCCCGGGCTGGCCGGGCACGGCCTGACCTTCACGATCGGGCGCGGCAACGAGCTGTGCGTCGCCGCCGTGCACGCGCTCGAGCATCTGGTCGTCGGTCGCTCGCTCGGCGAGATCCGCCGCGCGCCGGCCGAGTTCTGGCGCAGCCTGGTCGACGATACGCAGTTGCGCTGGGTCGGACCCGAGAAGGGCGTGCTGCACCTGGCGACGGCGGCGCTGGTCAACGCGGTGTGGGACCTCGAGGCGCGGCGCGCCAAGAAGCCGCTGTGGAAGTTGCTGGTCGATCTGTCGCCCGAGGAATTGGTGGACCTGGTCGATTTCCGCTACCTCGCCGAAGCTCTGACGCGCGAGGAGGCGCTGGCCATCCTGAGTGCGAACGCGCCCGGCAAGGCCGCGCGCGAGCGCGAGATGCGCGAGCGCGGCTTTCCGGCCTACACGACCTCGGCCGGCTGGCTCGGCTACAGCGACGAGAAGGTGCGCGGGTTGTGCCGCTCGGCGCTGCGCGAGGGCTGGCGGCACTTCAAGATGAAGGTCGGCGCCTCCGCGGCCGACGACCTGCGGCGCGCCGCGCTGCTGCGGTCGGAGATCGGACCCGACTGCAAGCTGATGATGGACGCGAACCAGCGCTGGGACGTTCCGGAGGCGATCGCGCGGATGAAGGAACTCGCGCGCTTCGATCCGTGGTGGATCGAGGAGCCGACCTCGCCCGACGACGTGCTCGGCCACGCGGCGATCGCGCGCGCGATCGCGCCGATCGGCGTGGCGACCGGCGAGATGTGCCAGAACCGCGTGATCTTCAAGCAGCTCTTGCAGGCGGGCGCGATCCGCTTCTGCCAGATCGACGCGTGCAGGCTCGGCGGCATCAACGAGGTGCTCGCCGTGCTGCTCCTGGCGCGCAAGTTCGGCGTTCCGGTCTGCCCGCACGCGGGCGGCGTCGGGTTGTGCGAGTACGTGAACCACCTGGTGATGGTCGACTACATCGCGATCGGCGCCTCGCTCGAGAATCGCGTTGCCGAGTACGTGTCGCACCTGCACGACCACTTCGAGACGCCGGCGGTCGTGCGCGACGCGCACTATCAACTGCCGACCGCGCCCGGCTACGGCGTGGAGCTGAAACCCGCCTCGCTGGCGGAGTACCGTTTTCCCGATGGTCCGGTGTGGCGTGCGCGTCGCGCCGCGCCGCGGAGGGTCGCGCGATGAGCTCGACGGGCCGCCTGGCGGGCAAGCGCGTGCTG
>VGZE01000199.1 GCA_016872755.1 Planctomycetota bacterium | reverse complement strand
GCGCAGGCGCGCGCGCGCCTGCGCGAGCTGCTGCCGACGTCCACGCGATCCGCGCCGCTGCTGGTGCACCTGTCCGATGCGCGCGACGTGCGCGGCTGGCCCGCTGCGCATTGGATCGCGCTCGTGCGCGAGCTCGCGCAGTCCGGTCGTTCCGTGCTGGTGCTGTCCGGGCCGTCCGAAGCCGGGCTCGGCGAGGAGTTGCGACGAGCGCTGGCCACGCATGCCGGAGCGGCCCACGTGGTCGGACAGCGCGGCTTGCGCGAGCTGGCGGCGCTGTTCGCCGCCGCGGCCGAACGCGAGGCGCGGCTGATCGCCTGCGATTCGGGCCCGCTGCACCTCGCCTGCAGCGTCGGGCTCCCGACGCTGCTGCTGGCCGGTCCGCAGGATCCCGCGCGCACCGGCCCCTACCCCGCGGCGGCGCATCGCGTGCTCATGAGCCTCGACGAGCTCGCTTGCCGCCCGTGCCTGCAGCGGCGCTGCGCGCACCCGCGCGGTCCGGTCTGCATGACCGAGTTGGTCCCGCAACAGGTCGCGGCCGCGGTGCTGCGGGATTGAGCGGGCGCGGCGCCGGGGCGAGAATGCCCGGCCCAAGATGCGGATGCTGGACTACTGGCTCGGCCTGGCGGCGACGGCCGCGCTGGCCTTGTTCGTCGCGGCCGGGCTCGGCATCTTCGGCGGAGCGGGAGACGCGCACCTGTTCGCCGGTCTGTTCGCGGCCGCCTGCACGGTCGGCGCACACGCGCTGCTGATCGTGTTCATGCTGGTCTCCGGGCGCATCGTGCGCGAGGCGATCCGCTCGCGACCGCTGCCGCCGACGCTGCTCGAGGAGGTCAATCGCTTCTTCGCGCAGCGGCGCGCCTACCCCGCCGCGGGCCTGGGCTCCATCGCCATCGTCGCGACCGGCGTGCTCGGCTACGCGCGCCACGGCTTCGGCCTTTCGCCGGCCGTGCACATGCTCGTCGGCGTGCTGGCCCTGCTCTACAACCTGTGGGCCTTCCAGCAGGGTTGGAGCGCGCTGCGCGAGAACCAGAAGCTGCTCGATCGGACCGCACTCGAGCTCGACGCGATCGACCGCGCCCATCCGGAAATCGCGGTCGCGGCCGCGGAGGCGAGCGCGCGCGAGAGCTTCGCGCCCGCCAAGAGCTGGCTGATCGTCGGGATCAGCGCGTGGATGCCGTACCTGTATTGGGGCCTGGTCGTGTGGCGCGGCGATTTCGACCGCATGGCCGGCTGGATCCTGCCGACGACGATCGTCGTCTCGGCGCTGGGGCTGTTGTGCGCCTGGCTGACGCGCGGCATTCGCAGCGTGATTCCCTAGCTCGAGAACCGGAATCTCCCGGCGCGGAGTAGCGAGCTAGCGCGCCTGCGGCGCCAACTCGCGCTCGAGTGCCGCGATGCGCTGGCGCACATCGCGCCAATCGGGCCACAACAGGTCGACCTGGCGCAGCAGCGAGAGCGCTTCGGCCGGCGCGGCCGATGCGGCCTGCGTGTACAAGCCGCCGGCGTGCTCGATGGTCGAGCGCAGCGCCTCGCGACGCTCGCGGCAGTCGCGGTACAGACCGACGCGCTCCATCAGGGTCGAGTAGGCGAGCGCGGCCTCGTCGTAGCGATAGTCGTGTTCGAGGTCGCGCGCCGCCTCGTATTCCTGTTCCAAGCGCCCCTCCTCGACGCGCCGCGCCAGCGCGTCGAATGTCGCGAAGCGCGACTTCGTCATGCCGCGCGCCTTCTCGGCCAGCGCGAGCGCCGCATCCCAGTCCTTGCGGCGCAGCAGTCGCTCGACTTCCAACTCCAGCTTGCTGGCCTCGACCTCGACGCCCGAGCGTTCGCGCCCCGCCAGCGCCGCCGGCTGGCGCGGATCGATCAGCAGCGCGAGGCGGAACTCGTTGTGCGCGGCCCAGAACAACCCTTGGCGCTCGAGTTCCTCGGCCATCGCCACGCGATCCTGGGCCATCAGGTTCAGCACCTCCGCCTGGCGATCTTGGGTCCGACTGGTGTCGCCCAGGTACTTCTTCGTGTAGTCGAAGTGCGTCTTGGCGCGCACCAGCCAGAACTCGCGCAGCGCGCGCACGCCCTCCTTGTAGTAGGCCTCGCCGACGCCGCCGCGCCAATTGAGCTGCAGCAACGCGCGCGACGCGCCCTCGCGCGCGGCCAGAGATCCCGGATCGTAGTCGAGCACCTTCTCGTAGGCCTGCACGGCCCCTTCGAGCTCGTCGCGCGCGGCGAGTTCGACGGCCGAATCGAGCCAGCGCTCGGCGAGCTCGCGCCGCGCCTTGGTGCGCCAGGAGTCGAGCACCGGGTCCGCCGGCAAGATCTCCAGCGCGGCCTCGAAGTCCGTCAGCGCCTCTTCCTCGCGCCCGGCGAACAGGGCCGAGCGACCGCGATCCAGCAGATAGGCCGCCGAGGCGCGCTTGTGCGCGTCGAGCGCGGCCGCGTTGTCCTGCTCGCGGTCGCGCCAGGCGGAGGCCAGCTCGACCGCCTCCGCGTAGCGGCCGTCGACCAGAGCGCGCTCGACCTCGGTCGAGCCGCTGGTCGAGGCGCAGCCGCCCAGGCCGTGCGAGCAGGTGGCGAGCAGGAGCAGCAGCGCCGCGCGGGGCGGTCCGAAACGATGGGCGTGGAACGGATCCATGGGCGGGAACGCGGGGTGGGAGCTGGGACGACGGGCCGTCCCGCGTCTTCCTGCGCTTGGTATCTGAACTGGCGGTGCAGGCCAAGTAAAGCCGGGGGCGCCGTCCGTCACGACCGGGCGGACCCGTACAGGACCACCCCCAGGCTCCCGAAGAACAGCAGGGGCAGCCAGCAGGCGAGCAGCGGCGACAACTGTCCCTCCATGCCCAGCGAACGGCACACGAAGTCGGCCCCGTAGTAGAACAGGCACAGCAGGAAGCCGACGACGACGCCTTCCAGTCCGCGGCTGCGCTCGAAGCGCAGCAGGAAGGGCAGGCCGACCAGCAGCAGCACCAGGTTGGCGAGCGGGAAGGTCAGGTGATAGTGCAGCAGCGTCTGGAAGTTCTTGTTGTCCGGGTCGCGCTCGGCCAGGTCGCGCGCCTGCCCGAAGGAGAGGTCCAGCGGCGCGTCACGCCCGCGCTGCGCGAGCCAGGCGTCGTACGGCGTGAAGCGGACCTCGGTCAGGCTGGGCAGCGGCTCGGTGCGCTGCTCGAACGAGCTGACGACCTCGCGCTGGCCGCCCTCGAGGCGCCACAGTTCCGCGCGCGCATCCCAGCGCGCGCGCTCGGCGCGCAGGCTGATCCAGGTGCCGCCGCTGGAGACCAGCGCCCACAGGTCGCCGACCTCGGCCGCCTCGCCGCCGCCGCCCAAGCGCAGCCGGCCCAGTCGCACCGTCGAGCCGGCCCGGTCCTTGAGCCAGACGTTCTCGTATTCCGGCGCGGCGCGCCGCTCGACCAACGCGTCGCGCACCAGATCGCGCTCGAAGGACAGCCGCTCGGCCGCCCACTGCCGCAGCGTGAACATGCCGGCCGCCAGCAGCAGGCCGCCGCACAGGATCGGCGCGAGCACGCGCTGCGCGGACACGCCGGCGCCGAGCGCCGCGACGAGTTCGTTGTCCTTCAACAGGCGCGACACGCTGAACAGTCCGGCCACCAGCGCCACGAAGGGCGCCACCTGCAAGTACAGGAACGGCACGTGCAACAGGTAGTAGCGCAGCACCAGCGTGCCCGGCGGCGAGCTGCCGTCGGCCGCGGGCTTGACGTACTCGTCGAGATTCGTCGACAGGTCGAGGATCAGGAACAGCCCGACGATCAGCAGGAAGGCCGTCAGGTAGGAGGCCGCGTAGAGCCGCGCGACGTAGCGATCGGCGTGGCCGCCGACGAGCAGCGCTTGCCTCATCGCCGCAGCACCCGCCAGCACATCCACATGCCCGCCAGCAGGCCGAGCACGTTGACGGCCCAGGCCGCGACGGGCACCGGGACCGCGCCGTGCAGGGCCAGTTCCTTCGAGGCGCGGATGAACAACACGTAGTACGCGAACGCGTAGCCGACCGCGGTGGCCAAGGCCGCCAGCAACGTGCCGCGGCGCAGCCACAGACCGGTCGGCGCCCCCAGCAGCAGGAACATCGGGAACACCGCCGCCAGCGCGCGGCGCCGCTGGATCTCGAGTTCGTACTTGCGCGCTCGATCCGGCTCGACCGTCTCGGTCTCGAGCAGCTCCGTCATCTGCGCGCTGGTCAGGTAGCGCGCTTGCAGCTTGTTGAGCGGACGGGGCTGATAAGCGTCCGAGAGCGGCACCCGCAGCACCCACTGGTCCGTGCGCGGGTTCGCCTTGCCGGCGACGGCGCGCGCGCGGATGGCGCGCAGCACCAGATCATTGCCCTCGAACCACGGATCAACGCGGTCGGCGACGATGACGATGCGTTCGCCCTCCTTGCGCGCCGGGATCTGCACGACCGCCTGCACGAAGCTCGGGCCGTCGCGCCCGGCGGAATTGAGGTAGAAGTCGCCGAATTGCAGCTCGGTGCGCCCCGGCGCCAGGCGCCGGAACGCGTTGGCCAGCGCGTCGCGTAGGTATTCGCGCTGTTCCCAGGTCGAGCGCGGCTCGTGGTTCGCCAGCATCCAATACGTGCCCGCCGAGAGCGCGCACGCGCACAGCAGGCCCGGCAAGAGCGCCTTGAACGGGTGGATGCCCGCCATCTGCATCGCCGTCCACTCCTGGTCCTGCGCGAGCCGGCCGAAGGTCGCGACGACCGCGAGCAGGAAGCACAGCGGCAGCGCGAAGGACACGAGGTTCATCGCCAGCATCGGCACGTATCCGAGCAGCGCGAACAGCTCGACGCCGCCCAGCTTGTGGATCGCCGAGACGAGCACTGCGGGCACGACGACGAAGGACGTGCCGGCCAGCGCGATCAGGAACGCCACGACGAGCTGGCGCAGAAGGTACCACTGCAGGGTCAAGCGCGGGCGATTGTGCAACCTTGGAGGTGCGCGCGCCAACTGCTAGAAACTCCGCGCATGGCGCGCCCGGATCTCGAGCTCGATTCCGGCGCCTCGCGCCGCGTCGTCGTCGAGCGCGGCTGCGCGGTCAAGATCTGGCGACACCGCTCGCCGCTGCAGCGCCTGCGCGACGGCGCGCGCGCGCGGCGCGAGTTCGAGATCCTGAAGCAGCTGTGCGAGCAGGGCCTGCGCGTGCCGCGCCCGCACGCCCTGCGCCGCGGCGCACGCGGCCACGAGCTGGCGATGCAACTCGTGCCCGATGCCGTCAACGTGCAGCAGGCGCTCGAGGGCCGCGCGGCCTGGCCGCTCGGCCGGGCGCACGCCTGGCGCGAGCTGGGAACGCTGCTCGCCGGCCTGCACGGGGCCGGCCTGCGGCAGCGCGATCTGCACCCGGGCAATGCCTTGCTCGATCCGCAGGGTCAGGCCTGGGCCGTCGATTTCGACAAGGCGCGCCTGGCCGACGTGCCGACTCCCGCACGACTGCGGCGCGAGCTGATCGAACTGTGCGCGTACGCGCTCGAGCGCACGACGCCGCGTGAGCGCGCGCGCTTCGCGCTGGCTTGGTGGCATGCGCTCGCCCCCGCGGTGCGCGCGCGGGCCGCGCTGCGGCGCGCGGAGCTCGGGCCCTTCCTGGCCGGGATCGAGCGCGCGGCCCCCGCCTGCCGCGACCAACAGGTGCGCAAGCTGTGCCAGCGCTGGCTGCGCGACTCCAGCCGCGCCCGGCGCGTGCAGACGAGCGAGGGCCCGCT
>VGZE01000198.1 GCA_016872755.1 Planctomycetota bacterium | reverse complement strand
CGCGCGCTGCATCACGCGCGCCGAGCGGATGCGCGTCAGGTAGCGCGCCAGCGCGCCGACGGACTTGGAGATCGACCACTCGTTGTCGTTCAGCACGACCAAGAGGCGCTGGCCGGACGCGCCGGCGTAGTTGAGCGCCTCGAACGCGACGCCGGCGCCGAGCGACGCATCCCCGATCACGGCGACCGCATGCGGCGGATCGGGCTCGTGCGCGCCGCCGTAGGAGAGCCCCAGCGCGAGCGAGATGCTGGTGCCGGCGTGGCCGGTGTGGAACAGGTCGTACTCGCTCTCGCGCGGGTGCGGGAAACCGCACAAGCCCTCGGTCATGCGCAGGCGCGCGAACTGCTCGCGCCGGCCGGTCAGGATCTTGTGCGGGTAGCACTGGTGGCCGACGTCCCACACGACGCGGTCGCGGCGGAAGTCGAACACGCGGTGCAGCGCGACGGTGAGCTCGACCACGCCGAGGTTCGAGCCGAGGTGGCCGCCGGTTTGTTGCACGCTGTGCAACAGGAACGCGCGCAGCTCCTCGCACAGCTCGGGCAGGCGCTCGGGCGGCAGCGCCTTGAGATCGACCGGACTGCGGACGGTGTCGAGCAGCGGGAGGCGCGGCGCCTGCGGGGCGGGGTCAGCCATGGGGAGACGGTCGGCGAGACAGCGCGACCCTTTCAAGATAGCCCCCGCGCGCACGGGCTACGAGAGGGCGTCGGCGCCGGCGGGCCCGAACTCAGCGGCTGCGCTGCAGCACGAAAGCCACGACCTCGCGCAGGCTGCGCGCCGCGCCGCCGTCCCAGCCCTCCAGCGCCCCCAGCGCCTCCGCTGCGCGCAGAGCGGCTTCCACCCGCGCCCCCTCCAGGCCCGCGACGGCGACGAGCGTGCCGCGTTCCAGGCGCTGGTCCTTGCCCGGCGTCTTGCCCAGCGTCGCGGCGTCGCCGGTCACGTCGAGGCAATCGTCGACCGCCTGGAAGCACAGCCCCAGCGCGCGACCGTACGCGCGCGCCACGCGACGCTCGCGCTCGCGCGCGCCGGCCGCCAGCGCGCCGAGCTCGCAGGCCGCCTCGATCAGCGCGGCCGTCTTCAACCCGTGGATCGCGCGCACCGCAGCCAGGTCGACGGCCGCGCCGGGTTCCGAGGATGCCAGATCGAGCGCTTGCCCGCCCACCATCCCGCGCGCACCCGCGGCCCGCGCCAACACGCGCACCGCCTCGGCCGCGCGCGGTCCGTGCGCAACCCACTCGAAGGCGAGCGCCTGCAGCGCGTCGCCGACCAGCACCGCCGTGGCCTCGCCGTAGGCCTTGTGCACCGTCGGCCGCCCGCGCCGCAGGTCGTCGTCGTCCATGCACGGCAGGTCGTCGTGCACGAGGCTGTAGGTGTGCAGCGCCTCGAGGCCCAGCGCCGCGGGCAGCGCCAGCTCGCGCGCGCGCGTGGTCGGCGAGCCGGCCTTCTCGAGCACGAGCTCGCAGCACGTCAGTGCCAGCGCGGGCCGCAGCCGCTTGCCTCCGCCGAGCAGCGGGTAACGCACGGCCTCGGCCAGCCGCGGCGGCGCCGTGGCGAGCGAGCGCGACAGCGCGCGCTCGAGTTCCGCTTCGATCCAGGCCTGCGCGGAGGCCAACCAGTTCGCGATGTCGGCCACGCGGGGGGTCAGCGCGGCGGAGCCGCGGCGTCGGAGCGCCGCAGCGCCTGCTCGGCCTCGGCGGACAGTTCCTCGACCTTCGCGCGGTGCGCGTCGAGTTCCTGCTGGCACTGCTTGAGCAGCGCGATGCCGTGCTGGTAGCGCTCGATGGCCTGCTCGAGCGGCAACGCGCCGGACTCGAGTTCGGCGGCCACCGCTTCGAGCGCGGCCAGGCGTTCGTCGAAGCCGCCCGCGTCGGGCGCGGGTTCCTTGGGAGCGGATTTCGGAGGCGTCATGCGTTGCGCCGAGTGTAGCGCAGCGCGGCGCCCGAGCCGTACATTGCCCGCGTGGCAGCGCGCGAGCCGACCCCCGGACCCAACCCGCCCGCGCGGCGAGCGCCGCTCGAGGGCCAGGAGATCGCCGTCGTCGACCTAGGTTCGAACAGCTTCCATGTGCTGATCGCGCGCGCCGGCAACGGCGATTTCAAGGTCGTCGACCGGCTGCGCGAGCCGGTGCGCATCGCGGCCGGGCTGGACGCGCACGATCGGCTGACCGACGAGGTTCAGCAAGCGGCGCTGGAGTGCCTGGCCCGCTTCGGCCAGCGCCTCGCCCAGATCGCCCCCGACCACGTGCGCGCGGTCGGCACCGATGCGCTGCGCCGCGCGCGCAACGGCAAGCAATTCCTCTCGCGCGCGTCCAAGGCGCTCGGTCACGCGATCGAGATCCTGCCCGGGCGGGAGGAAGCGCGCTTGATCTACATCGGCGTCGCGCACGACCTGCCCGACATCCCCGGGCGACAACTGGTCGTCGACATCGGCGGCGGCTCGACCGAGTGCATCCTGGGCGAGGGCCGCGAGCCGCTCTCCGCCGACAGTCTGTCGATGGGCTGCGTCGGCTATTCGCGGCGCTACTTTCCGGGCGGGGAGATCACGCGCGACGGCTTTCGCGCCGCCGAGATCGCGGCCGGCTCGGAGTTGCAGACGCTGCGCAGCCGTTACGTGAACTTGGGCTGGGAGCGCGCGGTCGGCGCCTCCGGCACGATCACGGCGACGGCCGACGTGCTGGCCGGCATGGGCCTTGCGCGCGACGGCATCGAGGCCGAGGGACTCAAGCGCCTGCGCAAGGAGATGATCGAGTGCGGCCGCAGCTCGCGCCTGGATCTGCCCGGCCTGTCCGCCGACCGGCGCGCCGTGTATCCCGGCGGCGTGGCGATCCTGCGCGCGGTGTTCGAGGCCTTCGAGCTGCAACGGTTGCAGGTGGCGGGCGCATCGATCCGCGAAGGCGTGCTGCTCGACCTGTGCGGGCGCTTCCACCACGACGATGCGCGCGAGCACGCGGTGCGGCGCCTGGCGGAGCGCTGGGGCGTCGATCGCGAGCACGCGGCGCGCGTCGAACGCACCGCGCTCGCGCTGTGGCGCGCGACGGCCGAGGATTGGGAGCTCGGCGACGACCTGTGCCGCAGGCTGCTGACCTGGGCCGCCCGCCTGCACGAATTGGGTCTGGCCGTCGCGTACAGCGGCCACCACAAGCACGGCGCCTACCTGATCGCCAACGGCGACCTGCCGGGCTTCTCGCGCGAGGAACGCGGCTGGGTGGCGACGCTGGTGCAGGGTTCGCGCCGCTCGCTGTCCAAGGCGCTGTTTCGTCCGCTCGAGGACGACGCGCAGGAGCTGGCCGACGGCGCGCTCGACGCGACCCGCGCGCTGCGGCTGTGCGTGCTGCTGCGGCTGGCCGTGTTGCTCAACCGCAGTCGCAGCCCCGCCCCGCTACCCGCGCTTCGTTGCAGCGTCGCCCCCGCCTCGTTCACGCTTCTTCTGCCGGCCGACTGGCTGCTTGCCCATCCGCTTACGCTTGCCGACCTGGAGGAGGAGGCGCGGGTCCTGCGCGACGTCGACCTGCGCTTCGCGCTCGCCTGAATCCGACAGCGAGCGCAGCAAGAGCTCCTGCGCGTTGTGCGGGCGATTCGGATCGGCCGTCTTGACGCGCGTGTAGGAACCGTCGGGCCCCATCACCCAGGCCTGCTGGTCGTCCTGGAGATAGCGCGTCAGGCACTCGTCGATCACGCGGCGCTTGAGACGCGGATCGAGCACCGGCACGCAGGCCTCGAGGCGGCGAAAGAAGTTGCGCTGCATCCAATCCGCGCTGGACAGGAAGACCTGCTCCGCGCCGGCGGAGTGGAAGTAGAAGACGCGGCTGTGCTCGAGGAAGCGTCCGACGATCGAGCGCACGCGGATGCGTTCCGAGAGCCCGGGCACGCCCGGACGCAGCGAGCACAACCCGCGCACGATCAGATCGATCTCGACGCCGGCCTGCGAGGCGCGGTAGAGCGCGCGAATGATGCCCGGCTCGCACAGTGCGTTCATCTTCGCGATCACGCGCGCCGGCCGGCCGGCGCGCGCCTCGGCCGCCTCGCGCTCGATGCGCTCGATCAGCCCCGTCTGCAGCGTGAACGGCGCCTGCAGGCAGCGCTCGAGCGCCTGCGCGCGGCCCAGGCCGGTCAGCTGCTGGAACAGCGCGTGCACGTCGGCGGCGATGCTGTCGTCACAGGTGAGCAGCGACAGGTCGGTGTACGCGCGAGCCGTGCCGATGTGGTAGTTGCCCGTTCCGACGTGCACGTAGCGGCGCAGCTTCTTGCCCTCGCGGCGCACGATCAGCACGAGCTTCGCGTGGGTCTTGTAGCCGACCACGCCGTACAGCGCGATCGCGCCGGCCTCCTGCAAGCGCGACGCGACGTCGACATTGGCCGCCTCGTCGAAACGCGCCATCAGCTCGACCACCACGGTGACCTCCTTGCCGGCACGCGCGGCCTCCAGCAGCGCGTCCACGAGCGGCGAGCGCGGGCCGGTCCGATACAAGGTCATCTTGATCGCCAGCACGTCCGGATCGCGCGCGGCCTGGCGCAGGAATTCGACCACCGGCCCGAAACCCTGGAACGGGTGGTGCAGCAGGATGTCGCCCTGGCGCAGCAGCGCGAACAGATCCGCTTCCGCGTCCCACGGCGGGCGCGCCGGCGTGAACGGCGCGTAGCGCAGATCGGGGCGCGGCACCTCGGAGTGGATGGTCTGCAGGCGCGCCAGGTTCAGCGGACCGTCGGTGCGGTACAGATCCTCCTCCTCCAGCCCGAATTGCGCGAGCAGGAACTGCGCCAGGTTCTCCGGGCAGTCGGAGGTCAGCTCCAGGCGCACCGCGTCGCCGAAGTGCCGCCGCGGCAGCTCGCCCTTGATCGCGTGCAAGAGATCGTCGACGTCCTCCTGCTCGACCCACAGATCGCTGTTGCGCGTGACGCGGAACGGGTGCGCGCCGAGCATCTCCAGGCCGGGGAACAGCTGCGCCATGTGCTGCTGCACGATCCACGACATCAGCACGAACGCGTGCGGCACTTCGCACAGGTCGGAGGGCAGGCGCACCAGCCGGGGCAGCGAGCGCGGCACCTGCACGACCGCGATTCCGCTGGAGCGACCGAAATCGTCGTCGCCCGCGAGGCGCGCGATCAGGTTGAGGCTCTTGTTGAGCACGCGCGGGAACGGGTGCGCCGGGTCGAGCCCGACCGGCGTCAGGACCGGCAGCACCTCGCGCTCGAAGTACTCGCGGATCCAGGCCGCGCAGGCGGCGTTCCACTCCGGCGGATGCAGCAGCGCGATGCCCTCCTGGCGCAGCGCCGGCAGCAAGTCCTGCTTGAGCACGCGGTACTGCGCATCGACCAGCCGATGCGCGCGGTCGCGGATGCGCGCCAGCTGCTGGTCCACCGACAGTCCGTCGGCGCCGCGGTTGTCCACCTCCAAGGCCCGCTGCTGCTTGAGGCCGGCCACGCGGATCTCGAAGAACTCGTCGAGGTTGGCCGTCGAGATGGTCAGGAAGCGCAGGCGCTCGAGCAGCGGCACGCGCGGGTCGCGCGCCTGCTCGAGCACGCGATCGTTGAACTCGATCTGCGCGACCTCGCGATTGAGGAAGGTCTCGGAGTCGGGCGGCGTGCGCTCGTCGTGCATCCGCGAAAGGGTAAACTCTGCCTCGCGCGCCCCCCATGAAGATCCTGTTGATCCGCCATGCCCGCGCCGAGCCGCGCGCGCGCCGCACGGACGACTCCGCGCGCGCGCTGACGCGGCGCGGAACCCAGCGCCAGC
>VGZE01000197.1 GCA_016872755.1 Planctomycetota bacterium | reverse complement strand
CATGCACCGGCAAGCCCAACGGCGGCGCACGCCTGAAGACACCGCTGACGAACTTCGAGCTCGTGCTCGAGTGGAAGCACCACGAGCACGGCGGCAATTCCGGGTTGTTCCTGTGGTGCCCCGAGTCGGCCTTCACCGACCTGCCGCGCGGCACGCTGCCGCGCAGCGGCATCGAGGTGCAGATCCTCGATCTCGGCTACGAGGAGCAGTGGCTCGAGTCCAAGGGCACGCGCTCGGACTGGTTCACCAGCCACGGCGACGTCTTCCCGGTCGGCAGTTCGAAGATGACTCCCTTCACGGCGCAGAAGACCTACGCATTGCCGGGCGGCGAGACCTTTCGCGTGGGCACGCCGGACGGCTCGCGCAGCTTCCCGAGCGAGCGCCTGACGCGCGCGGCTGGAGAGTGGAACCACTACTACGTGCGCGCGCTCAACGGCGAGGTGCGCCTGTGGGTCAACGGCGTCGAGGTCAATGGCGGCAACGGCTGCGCACCCGCCACCGGCTTCCTGGCGCTGGAAGCCGAAGGCGCGCGGATCGAGTTCCGGAACATGCGCGTGCGCGAGCTGCCATAGACGATCATCCCACCATGTCCCAAGCGACCCCCACCTTGATTCGCCCCACTGAAGAGCACGTGTTGCTGCGCGACCTCGCGCGCCAGTTCACCGACGAGCGGATCCGGCCCGCCGCCGCCGAGATCGAGCGCACGCACTGCGTGCCGCGCGAGCTGCTCGCGGAGATGGGAGAGGTCGGCCTGTTCGGCGTCGCCATCCCGGAGGAATACGGCGGCTCGGGCCTGGGCGAGACCGGCCTGTGCATCGTGATGGAGGAGATCACGCGCGGGGACTTCGCGACGGCGGTCACCTACGGCGCCAGCGCGTCGATCGGCGCGATGTCGATCCTGCTCGGCGGCAACGCGGAGCAGAAGCGCCGTTTCCTGCCCGAGCTCGCCGCGGGCAAGCTGTTCGGCGCCTACGCGCTGTCGGAAGCGAACGCGGGCTCCGATCCGGGCGCGATGCGCACCAGCGCGCGCCGCGACGGCCAGGACTGGGTCCTCGACGGCGAGAAGGTCTGGATCACGGCCGGCGACATCGCCGACATCGTGACCGTCTACGCGGTCACCGACGCGAAGAAGCGCGCCAAGGGCGGCATCAGCGCGTTCCTCGTGCCGAAGGGCACGCGCGGCTTCAGCGTCGGCAAGCGCGAGGAGAAGATGGGCCAGCGCGGCTCGGCGACCGTGACGCTGGTCCTCGACGGCGTGCGCATCCCCGACGAACTGCGCCTCGGCGAGGTCGGCGACGGTTTCCGGATCGCGATGCAGTCGCTCGATCGCGGCCGTCTGGCGCTGGCGGCGAATTGCCTCGGCTGCGCGCGCGAGGCGCATGCGCTGTCGGCGAAGTACGCGGCGCAGCGCGAGGCCTTCGGCAAGCCGATCGGCGAGCAGCAGGCGATCCAGTGGATGCTCGCGGACTCGGCGACGGAGATCTTCGCGATGGAGGGGATGATCGAGCGGGCCGCCGCGCTGTGCGATGCGGGTGAGGTGTTCAGCCGCGAGTCGGCGATGACGAAGCTCTTCGCTTCGGAGGCGCTGGACCGGATCGTCGACCGCGCGGTGCAGATCCACGGCGGCATGGGCTACTCGAGCGAGTTCGTGGTCGAGAAGCTGTACCGCGACGCGCGCGTCACGCGCATTTACGAGGGCACGAGCGAAATCCAGCGCTTGGTGATCGCGCGGGACGTGCTGAAGCGCGGGAAGTAGGGTCCGATGGCGATCCGCGTCGTCCGTCTCGGCTCCCCGCGCGCGCCCGGCGAGGGCACGCGCATCGGCACGGTGCGCCGGCCGCCGCGCGGCGTGCCGAAGTCACAGTTCGCGAAGCGCGACTGGTACGACGTCTGGTTGCCGCTGCTCGCGCCGAGCCTCGCGACGATGAAGCTCGGGCTCGCGGCGGACACGCCGGCGCGCTGGAACGCGTTCGCGCGGCGCTACCGGCGCGAAATGGCCGCGCCCGACACGGCCAGGGTGCTCGACGTGCTGGCCGCGCTGTCGCACGGCGCCGACTTCGCGATCGGCTGCTACTGCGAGCACGAGGCGCGCTGTCACCGCTCGCTGCTGCGGGAGCTGCTCGTCGCGCGCGGCGCGCTCTTCGTTCGCGGTACGAGCTAGCTCTGCCCGCGCCCGCGTTGCGCGCGTCGACCGCCGAGCAGCGCGAGCAGCGCGATCCCTCCGGCGAATCCGCCGATGTGCGCCCACCAGGCGATGCCGCCGGACTGGCCGTCCACCGCTCCCGCCAGCGCGCCCTGGAACAACTGCAGCAGGAACCACAGCGCCAGGAAGATCACGGCCGGCACCTCGAACAGGTACGGGATGATCACCAGCGGCACCAGCACGACGACGCGCGCGCGCGGGAACAGCACGAAGTACGCGCCCATCACGCCTGCGATCGCGCCGGAGGCTCCCAGCGTCGGCACCGCGCTCTCCAGGTTCGTCGCGATGTGCACGGCCGCGGCCAGCAGGCCGCTGAGCACGTAGAACAAGGCGAAGCGCGTCGCGCCGAGCCGGTCCTCGACGTTGTCGCCGAAGATCCACAGCATCCACACGTTGCCGAGCACGTGCGCGATGCCCCCGTGCAGGAACAGGTGCGTGAACAGCGGCAGCAAGAGCTCGCGCGGATACTCGAACAGGCCCGCGGGCCCGGCCTGCGCGTACCAGGCCGGGTGCACCGCGTAGCGCTCGACGAGCCGTTCGAGCTCGCCTTCGCCCATGCGCAGCTCCAGCACGAACACGAGCGCGTTGGCCGCGATCAACAGCCACGTGACGAACGGCACGCGCCGTGTCGGTTCGCTGTCGCGCAGCGGGAACATCAGCTCTCCGCGGCCAGGCGAGCGGCGAGCTCGCGCACGGTGCCCGGGCCGTGACCGGCGTAGTGGTTGTTCACGTACACGAAGGTGTCGAGGTTGCGCGCCGACAGCTCGCGCAGCAGCTCGACCCATTGCGCGAGGCGCGGCGACTGGTCGACGACGACGCGGTCGAAAGTGTCGGTCAGCGCATCGATCGCCTTGCGGTCGCCGATCAGGCGGCCGTAGACATGATCCGCGGTCAGCAGTGCCGGGCCGTGGCGCCGCCACAGCTCGAGCGGATGCGGCATGTAGACCAGGTCCGACAGCGCGAGCGCGACCGAGCGCCGCGCCAGCAGCTCGAGCGCGGCCGGCCCGATCCAGGCCTTGTTGCGCAGCTCGACCGCGTAGCGCGGGCCGCGCGGCAAGCGGGCCAGGAACGCGTCGAGCCGCTCGAGGAACGGCGCCGGCTCGCGGAAGGCCTGCTGGTTGAAGTAGGGGAACTGCAAGAGCAGCGTGCCGCGACGCGGCCCGAGCAGCTCCATCAGCCCGACGAAGCGCTCGGTGTCGGCGCCGACCGCGTCCCAGTGCAGCACGCGCGCGGGGTCGGGTTTTTCCGCGGTCCCGCCGTGCACGATCGAGCGCGGGAACTTCAGCGCGAACGTGAAGTGCGCCGGAGTCTTGCGCGCCCAGCCCTCGACCGTGGCCCGCGAGGGGATCGCGTAGTAGGTGCTGTCGACTTCGACGGTGTCGAAGACGGTCGCGTAGTGCGCGAGGTAGTCCGCCGGTTTCGTCCCCTCGGGATAGAACGGCCCGACCCAGCTCTTCTCGGAGAAGCTGGAGGTTCCCAGGCGCAGGCGCGCGACGCTTGTCACGCGCTCAAGGTAGCAACTGCGGCTACTTCTTCTTCAGCGCGTCGTGCACGCGGCCGACCAGCTTCGGGCCCGGCGTCAGCGTCGCGTCGCCGGCCTGCTTCCAGTTGGCCGGGCAGGCCTGCTCGCCGTTCTTGGCGAGGTAGACGTTGGCCTTGAGCTTGCGCAGCAGCTCGTCCATGTTGCGGCCGACGTTGTAGAAATTGATCTCGGAGTTCGTCAGCTTGCCTTCGGGGCTGATCAGGAAGGAGCCGCGCAGCGCCAGGCCCGAGCCTTCGTCGTACACGCCGAACATGCGCGAGACCTTGCCGGTCGGATCGGCGCCCATCGGGAACGCGGCACCGGCGAGTTCCTTCTCCTCGCGCGCCCAGGCCAGGTGCGTGAACTGCGTGTCGGTCGACACGGTCAGCACCTCGCACTTGTTCTTCTTGAACTCGGCGTACAACGCAGCCAGCGCAGCGAACTCGGTCGCGCACACGAAGGTGAAGTCGGCGGGATAGAAGACCACGGCCGTCCACTGCTTGTTCTTGCGCGCGGCGGCGAGATCGAATTCGCCGAAGCCGCCTTCGGTGGGCAGGAAGGTGGTGAGCTTGAAGTCGGGCACGACTTGGCCGACGCGAACGGTGCAGGCGGAATCGGACATGGCTCGGTGGGAGGCGTGGGGTGACGGGTGGGGATTCGAGCGAAAGAGGTTAACAAGCGCGCCCGGACTGCGGAAGGCCCGCCGGGGCCCAGATTGCAACTTCGATCCGCCGGGCGAAGGCCAGGTGCGGCGTCTGATCCGGCAGTTCGAGGCCGTGGGCGCCGGCCGCCGTGTTCGCGCTCCATGCGGCCTGCGCCGGCTGCAGCGGCCACGGACGGTGGTGGATCTCGCCGCGCAAGAGTCGCCCGCCACGCGAGCGCGCGTACAAGCAATAGCGCTCGGTCAGCCAGTGCTCGAAGCTGCCCGACACGGCGTGCGCAATCGGACCGCTGGGTCCGTAGCGCGCGACCAGCCGCGCCGGCGCCCCGCGCGCGTCGACACGCTCGCTGTCGTACTCGATCGCCTCGCCCGCGGGGCTGCAGCGCATGCGTGCGCGGAAGTACGGCAGCCGGAACCACACGCGCGCGGCGGCCACCGCGAGCGCGCTGTCGGCATCGAGCGAAAGGAACCACACGCCGGGACGCGCGTCGCCGCGAGCGCGCGGACGAACGTACGTGCGGACGTTGAGCTCCGGGAACGCGTTCACGCCGGGGACCGGCGGCAGTCCGCGCAGGCGCACGCCGCTCATGCGGAACGGCACGATCCCGAGCCACGCGCGTCCCTGCCACAGGTCGAGCTCGAGCTCCGCCGGCAGCAGCGCGCCGAGCGCCTGCGCGTCGACCGGCCAGTGCGCGAACAACAGGTCGTGCCAGACCTGCTGCATGACCCACGGGCCGCGCGGCAGCGGCCACGGCCGGTGATCGATGTGCGCGAGCGACGGGTGCATCGGCCGTCCTCAGCGCTGCGCGAGCGCGCGCACCGCGCGTTCCCCGGCCTCTACGCCGCTCGCCGCCGCGCGCGCGAAGGCGATGCCCTGTTGGTGATTGCCGGCGAGGTACAAACCGAAGCAGCGCTCGACCAGGGCCTCGATGCGCGCTTGGCGCGCGACGTGGCCAAGCTCGTACTGCGGAATCGCGCGGTCCCATTTCGCGACCGCCACGTGCGCGGGCGGGCCGTCGATGCCGAGCAGCGCGGCGAGGTCGGCGCGCGCCGCGCTGACGAGTTCGTCCTCGCCGCGCAACGCGGCCTCGGGCGCCAGCGTGCCGCCGTACATGCAGCGCACGAGCAGGTGCTCGCGCGGCGCGCGGCCGTCGAAGATCGCGCTGTCCCACAGGCAGCCGAGCATCCCCAGCCGTTCGCCGCGGCAGACCAGCGCGCCGAAGCCGCGCGGCGCCTTGCGCGCCTGTTCCGGGCCGTAGCCCAGGCCCACTACGGCCACCGGCGGATGGGGGATCGGCGCGAGCTCGGCCGCCAGCTCGGGCGCCGCGTCGCGTAGGAGTTCGGCGCCGGCCCAGGCTTCGCCCGCGAGCACGACGGCGTCGGCCTGCAGCAGGTCG